>DKDD01000211.1:0-8185 GCA_002451715.1 Ruminococcaceae bacterium UBA6857
CGGCAGATGATTTTGCCGTAACGCGGATCTTTTTCAATAAGAGCCGCTCTTTCTTCGTCCGAAAGTTCGTTGACTCTTACCGGCGCGGGTCTTGTTGTCACAAATTTTTCTTTTCTTTCATACTGCGGAGCCATTTCACGGAAAATCTGTCCGACATATCTTGCAATTGCCGGTGCGGCGGTAAGGCCGGGCGATTCAATTCCGGCAACGTTGATGAACTTGTCGTTCGCCTTACTTCTTCCAATCACGAAGTCGCTGTTGTCGCCTGCAATATGTGCGCGAAGTCCGGCAAATGAGGTGATTGCGTTTCTTGTTGTGAGAGTGGGGATAACCTCTTTAACGGCACGTTTAACCTCGTCAAGACCTTCAATCGTTGTGTCAACGTCAAGCTTGCTGTCAAAATCAAGGTCGATTGCTGTCGGTCCCATGAGAACGTTTCCGTGCGCCGTCGGGGTAACAAGAATACCTTTGCCCATTTTTGACGGACAATGGAAAAGAACGTGGCTGACCATTTTGCTTTCGTTTTTGTCAAGAAGATAATATTCGCCTTTTCTCGGAATAATTTTGAACGAAGTGTCGCCGATCATGTTTGCAATTTGGTCGGCAAAAACACCGGCGCAGTTGATGACATACTTCGCTTTTACAACACCGGAAGCGGTTGTGATGAAGAAAAGGTCGTCTTTAAATTCAATGTCGAAAACGCCGCTGTTGCGCTTTACTCTTGCACCGTTGAGACAAGCGTTTTCCGTTGCGGCAATTGCAAGCTCATAGGGGCTTACGATTCCGGCCGTCGGTGCCCAAAGAGCGCCGATTGCTTTTTCGCTGATGTACGGTTCCATTTCGCGAAGTTTTTCCTGGCTGATGATTTCCATGTTGGGAACACCGTTTGCAAAGCCTCTTTCAAAAAGCTCTTCAAGTGTTTGCATGTCATCCCATGAATAGGCAACAACAAGCGAACCGATGTTTTTATAAGGTACGGAAAGTTTGTTGCAGTAATACGCCATGAGCGACGCACCCTGAACATTGAGTTTTGCTTTGAGCGAACCCGTTTCCGCGTCAAAGCCGGCATGAACAATTGCGCTGTTCGCCTTTGAAGTACCCATTGAAATGTCGCTGAATTTTTCAAGCATAACGATTTTGAGATTGAGCTTTGAAAGCTCACGCGTGATGAGGGCGCCGCAAACGCCTGCGCCGATCACGGCAACATCATATTGCATAAGATCACCGATCCTTTCGTTTTTTGATCTTTTCTTGAATCCCGCCTGCGATTTTATCAAAACACCGGCAGACAGGGCTTCTACTCATAATAGATAATACCACTAATATTTGGAATAGTCAACAAAAACCGAGTGTGCGATTGCTATATTTTTGTAAAAATTTTGTGATAAGCGTCAAAAATCACCGTTGTGTTTTGAAAAGAAAAAACTTTTTTCAAAACAAAAAAGGCGAAGAAAAAAGCGCCGCGAAAACATCCGCGGCGCGCCAAAACAGGCTTTAATTTTGTTAATTAATAGGTAAATGTCCAAGTTTCGGTCTGACTGCCGCTGAAAGAAGCGTTTCCGTTGACGAAAGCAATCTTTGCGGCGCCGTAGCCGTCCATCGGAAGATAAAGTTCAAGCTTTATGAGCTTGCCGGCTTTGTTGACGGTTGCGGTAACTGTTGAACCGGGATAATGCATGTTAGCTTCGGTGATCTGCGCTCCGCTGAGCTTGTCGGAAATCTTTGTTAAATCAAGATATCCGATTGCGGCGGCGTTGTTTGCCGGAACAGGAGAGCTGAGCGTTGTTGATTCTTCGGTGATTTTGATTGTGTAAACGGTGTTGTCTCCGTCTTTTTTTGCCGAAGCTTCGGTGGCGCCGGCTTCGGTCAGTTCAAAGTTTTTGTTTTTCGGCGGAATAACCTGAGTCGGGGCAACAACGCCTTCGTCTTCAACGGCTTTTCCGTCCGGTCTGACTCCGGTTGCCTGTCCGTTTGCAAAGGTATAGGTTGCGCTTTTTTCGCCGGTGAATTTTTGAACAATGCTGTTGACCATATTGAGTGCGCTCGGAACGCTGCAATCGTCAACGGTAATTGCAATGTTTTCTGTTTGAACGGCGGTCATGTTCTGTTCCGCCTTAACGCCGTCAATCGCTTTTTTTGCCGCGGCAATAACCTCGGCTTTTGAAAGCGAAGAGGGATCGCTGCTCTTTTTGGTTGTGCTTGCGCTGTTTTGTGAATCGGCGGTAACGCTGCTGTCCGGATAAACGGAAGTGTCCGCAATTGAGGGAAGCGTTGATGCGGTTGTTGATTCGGTCGTGCTCGGCGCAGTTGTTGAAGACGCGTTATTCTGCGTTGCGGGCTGAACAACAAGCGGAGTCGAAGACGAAATCTTTTTCTTTTCGCGATATGAGCCGAGCTCAAAGCCCATAAAGAAGAACCAAATGCTCAGCGCAATGCAAATTACAACTTTTATTTCTTTTTTCATAGGTATTATCTCCTTGAATCGGGAGGCTTTATCATCTTTTAAAAAAAGTACCCGAAGTATGAAATATGATTATATAATACGATACCCAATTTTATTTTCTTTGTCAATAGATGAGGAATAAAATTTAAAAATTTTTGAAGACTCTGAAATATAGTAAAGCAAAAACCTGCCTTTAGGGTGGCTCTTTTGTTGACATCGAAAAGCTTTACTGATATTATTGTACAAGCCGAAAAAGCATGGCGCATCGTTTTTTGTTTTCTTCGGCTTCTATTTAAAATTTTTGCAACGGTTCGCCCTCATATTTTGTCTTATTATAAAGCCGGACCGTTCGCTTGAAATATCAAAACGAAAGGAAACACAAATAATGAAAAAAACAGTTTTGATAACCGGCGCTTCCGGCGGAATCGGCGGCGAGATCTGCCGAATTTTTGCCGAAAACGGTTTTGACGTTATAGCTCAGTACAACAGCGGCGAAGAAGAAATTACCGCCCTCAAAAACGAAACGCAAAAAAATTTCGGCATTTCGTTTTTCCCCGTACATGCCGACCTTTCAAAAAGCGAAGACGTTGACCTTCTTGCAAAAAAGGCACTTTCATTTTCAAAAAATATTGATGTTCTTGTTAATAATGCCGGCGTTTCGCTTCGCGGAATTTTTCAGCTTATCGGCGAAGCGGAAGCAAAAAAGCTTCTTTCGGTGAACCTTGAAAGCGCAATGAATCTCACAAGAAAAGTTCTGCCTTCGATGATTGCCCGCAAAGCAGGAAAAATTGTCAACATTTCTTCAATGTGGGGCGTTTTGGGCGGCTCATGCGAAGTTGATTACAGTGCTTCGAAAGCGGCGCTCATCGGTTTCACAAAAGCTCTTTCAAAAGAAGTCGGTCCGTCCGGAATCAACGTCAACTGCGTCGCACCGGGTTTTATCGAAACAAAAATGAACGCCTGCTTTGACGAAGAAACAAAACGCGAAATTGCCGAAAACTGCTCGCTTTGCAGAAACGGTACCCCGCGCGACGTTGCCGAACTTGTTTTTTTCCTTTCCTGCGAAAAGTCCGATTTCATCACCGGGCAAACAATTTGTGTTGACGGCGGAAAATGACGGCTCAAAGCAAACAGAAATAATGAACAATAGATGAATTTTCGAATTAAAATTGACTTGTATTCTTGTTGTATGATACAATTTATTGATATGTTTAAAGAAAGGTGCTGATTATCCGGTGGCAAAAAAGAAACTGCTTTTTCCCGCAAACACAAAAGGAACTTTCAAAACCTGGGACAGAGAAAACAACAACGCCGAACTTGAAAGCGAAGAGATAAATCGCCTTGTTGCCGTCAGGCCTTCCGAACTTCAGGCAAATTTTTCCGACCTTGAATACTATACTTTTATTCACTTCGGAATGAACACCTGCACAGGAGTCGAATGGGGAACCGGTAACGAAAGCCCCTCTTTGTTCAATCCGAAAAATCTTGACACCGACCAATGGGTACGCGTAATCAAAAAATCCGGAAGTCGCGGAATCATTTTCACGGCAAAGCACCACGACGGTTTTTGCCTTTTTCCGAGCGCGTATACCGAACATTCAATCAAAAACAGCCCCTATAAAAACGGCAAAGGCGACATTGTCAAAGAGCTTTTTGAAAGCTGCAAAAAACACGGAATGCTTTTCGGAATCTATCTTTCTCCGTGGGATATGCACGAAAAAACCTATGCAACGCCGGCATACAACGACTACTTTGTTAATCAGCTGACCGAACTTTGCACAAATTACGGCGAAATTTTCACATTTTGGTTTGACGGCGCAAAGGGCAAAGACGCGCCGAAGTTTACATATGATTTTGAACGCTATTATAAAGTTATCCGCACTCTGCAGCCGAATGCGGCAATCTGCAACTGCGGTCCCGATGTGCGCTGGATAGGAAACGAAGCCGGAAAAGTCCGCGAAAGCGAATGGAGCGTTATTGAAGGCGCAAACGTTTCGGTTGAAAAAGTGATGGCTGATTCTCAGCAGGAAAAGGACGAAATCCCGCAGGGCTTTGACTGCTGCGCAAAAGACATGGGTTCAAGAGAAGTTCTCAAAGGTGCCGTCAATCTCATCTGGTCGCCGGGCGAAGCCGACGTTTCAATTCACAAAGGCTGGTTCTATAATCCTCGCCCCGTCAGACGTTCGGCAAAAGAGCTTGAAAAAATCTATTTTCGCACCGTCGGCGGAAATGCGCTTTTGCTTCTCAACGTTCCGCCCTCAAAAAACGGAGTGATTGAAGAAGAGGATGTTAAACTTCTTGAAGAGTTTAAAAAGCGCGTTGACGCCGCGTTCAAAGAAAAGCTTTCGTTCACCGTGACAACCGAAAGCGGACGAACCCTTTCCGCCGAACTCAAAGGTGGCGAAAACAAGACTCCGCTTCAAAAAGGTGACGGCGTTCTGACGCTCAAACTTTCCAAACCGGCAAAAATCAAAACACTTGTACTTCGCGAAGACATTACTCAAAGCCAGCGCATTGAAAAATTTGAAGTCTTTTTCAAATCAAAGCACGGCTATAAAAAAGTTTTTGACGGAACAACCGTCGGAAGCAAAAAAATTGTTCGTTTTTCGTTCCCGTTTTCGTTTGAAACCGACGAAGTTAAAATTGCCGTTGTTCAATCAAGAAGCAACCCGGTAATCAGAAGCATTGAACTTTTTGCCTGATAAAATTTATTCGGAGAGACCGTTAATGAAATTGAAAAAAATATTTTCTTTTCTCTTGGCACTGCTTGTTTTGGCAACAGTTTTTGTTCCGTCTTCTTCCGCCGTTTTAAAAGGCGGAGAAACAACGTTTGAAGATTATGTTCCGAAAACGCTGAAATTCCTTGCAATCGGCAACAGCTTCAGCGACGATGCGGTGCAATATCTTTATACACTTGCAAAAAATGCGGGAGTAAGCAATGTTGTTGTTGCAAGCATGGATGTTCCCGGCTGCGAACTTAAAATTCACCGCAAAAATGCGCAGGCCGATGTTCCTGCGTATAAATACAGCAAATGTTCAAAAAGCACCGGCGAAAAAATGAAGATATATAGCAACATCAGTATGCTTTCCGCGCTGAAAGACGAAAACTGGGACTATATCTCGCTTCAGCAGTCGAGCGCATTGAGCGGCATTGCAAAAACATACAACGGTGACCTTGACTATCTTGTCAAATATATCATGAAAAACCGTCCGCTCAAAACAACAAAGCTTTGCTGGCACATGACATGGGCATATGCAAAAAGTTTTCGTGAAGAGAAGTTCGAAGCCTATCATTTCAATCAAAAAGAGATGTACACCGCAATCTGCAAGGCCGTTACGAAAAAAATCGAGCCGAACGAAAAATTCAGCTTTATGATTCCCGTCGGAACGGCGATTCAAAATCTCAGAACAAGCTATATCGGCGACAGACTCAACCGCGATGGCCGCCACCTTAACGAAATCGGCCGTTATACCGCCGCGCTGATGTTTATAAAATCGCTCGGTATTTCCGTTGACAACATCTCATGGGTACCGAAAGGCCGCTCTTGCGAGAATTTATCGCAATCATATCTTCCTGCGATTAAGGCCGCCGTAAACGCCGCTTTTGAAAATCCGCTCAAGATAACAAGTCAAAGCAAAATTTGCAATCACGACAAAAGCGCAGTATACAAAACCGTCTCCGTCAAAAAAGGTTATCCCGCAACCTGCCTCAAAGACGGACTGAGCAGCGGATTGTATTGCAAAACCTGCAAGCAGTGGATAAAAAAACAGACCGTGATTTTGAAAACGGAAAACCACAAATTTAAATATACGGTTGACCGCCCGGCAACAATAAGATTTGAAGGCGAAATGACGGGCATTTGCTCTGTTTGCAAAACTAAAAGAACGTTTAAGATTGAAAAAATCAAAACCGTTTCGCTTTCCAAAACCGCTTTTCAGTACACCGGCGGATCAATTGCGCCAAAGCCCGTTGTTACAGACGAAAGCGGAAAAGCTCTTAAAGAGGGTACGGATTACACCGTTTCATACAGCGGCGGACAAAGCAAAATCGGGCGCCACACGGTGAAAATCACTTTCAAAAACAAGTTCAGCGGAAGCTCCTCGGTTGAATTCAGCATTGTTCCGCGCAAAACGGCAATAAAAAAGCTCAAAGCCGAAAGCGGCGGATTTTTCGCCGAATGGAAAGTTCAAAAGAACATCAGCGGCTATGTCATTGAATACGGAAAGTCTTCCGACTTTGACCGAACCGGAGTAAGGAGCATAAAAATCAAAAACCCGGAATCGGTCAAAAAATTCTTGAAAGCTTTTGACGGCGGAACATACTATGTTAGAATCAAAACGTTTTTTGACTGCAAAAACGGAGCGCTTTATTCCGCCTGGAGCAAAACCGAAAAAATCAAACTGAAATAGCAAAAGTGCTGCCGCAACATTCGCGGCGGCATTTTTTAATATCTGAGTTATAGTTTCACATATTCAAGTTCCGTTTACTTTTCTGTTTACGCCACATGATTTTTTGACGAATTTTGCACAGAAGTCTAAGCGGCGCCGCACAAAACGAGCAACGTTTGCATACGAAAAAAACTCTGCAGCTGCCGGAATCGAGAGTAAACCAAAACAGCTGTTTGAAAGCAAAAGCGAGACTTTTCTTTTCGATTGAATTTTTTTGCCCGTTTCGGACAAAGATAAATTTATCACGCCGAAAGAGGGTATTTGTATGAAAAAACCGACAAAAACCGCATATATCCGCGCAATCAGTTTTTTGTCTTTTCTTTGTGTTGTTCTTCTTGTTTCAACAATTGTTTTTGCCGTCCGCGCAGGAAAATATAAAGCAACCTCGCTTGTTTCTTCCGAACGTGCGGTCAGTGAACTTTGCGAAAACCTTGATTCAATCACGGTGAACTTGCAAAAAAGCCTTTTTTGCAGTACCGAACCCATGCTTTCTTCGATCGGAACCGAACTTTATAAAAGTGCGGCCGCCGCAAAAGTGGGTTTAGGTCAGATTACAAACGAAACGCTTGAAAGCGACAGTATTTATAAATTTCTTTCGCAGGTCGGCGATTATACGCTTGCTCTTGACAAAAGGCTTTCAAACGGTGAAAAGCTTTCCGATGACGACCGCAAAGCACTTTCGGCGCTTTATGAATATTCAAAAGCGCTTTCCGGCGGAATGGACGAACTGCTTTCCGGAACGTATGACGAAACGGTATCTTTTGAAAAGCAAATTTCAACTTTGACTCTCGGCGAAAAAGAAAACGCCGCCTATTTTTCAGACGGCATGAACGATACCGAACAGTCGCTGACGGACTATCCGACGCTTATCTATGACGGACCGTTTGCGGACAGCGTTTTGAACCGCGAGGCAGTTTTTGTTAAAGGCAAAGACGCAATCACCGAAGGCGAAGCAAAAAAGAAAGCGGCCGTACTTTTGGAATGTCGCGAAACAGAACTTCACACCGACGGCGAAGAAACCGGTGCGCTTTCGCTTTTCTGCTTTTCAAAGGGAGAAAAAAGTATTGCGATAACCAAAAACGGAGGCTATCTTTGCTATATGACGAACCCTGACAATTCGCTTGAAGCAACACTCGGCGAAGAGCAGGCCGCAAAACGCGCAAAGGAATTTCTTTTGAAAAACGGCTTTGAAAACATGAAAGAAAGCTATTACAGCACTTATGACGGTGTTTGCACGATAAACTTTGCCTATAAAGAAAACGGCATTATTTTTTGCGCTGAAAGCGGGGTCGG
>DKDD01000211.1:8228-8800 GCA_002451715.1 Ruminococcaceae bacterium UBA6857
GACAGCGGAAAAATTGTTGCCGTTGATGCGCGCGGATTTCTTTCAAATCATTGCAAACGCACTTTGCCGAAAATAAAATGTACGCTTGAAAATGCGGAAAAAACCGTTTCATCCATTTTGTCGCTCAAAAGTTCCGCACTCGCTTTGATTCCGGGCAAGGACGGGAAAGAAAAGCTTTGCTATGAGCTTCACGTTGCCGACAAAAACAAGCAGGAGGCACTTATTTATATCGACACCGAAACCGGCGACGAAGCGGACGTTTTGCTTTTGCTTTATTCCGACGGCGGCGTTCTCACAAGATGATTCAAATTCGATATCAAAAATGACAAAATTAATTTTACGGATAAAAATATCCGCCGCAGAGAAAAAACTTTGCGGCGGATGTTTAATGTTTTAAGCTTATGCTTTGCCGGCGCAGCCGAGAACGGTGTTGATTTTGTGTTCAACCATTCCTTCAATTGCTTCGCGGGCGGGTTTAAGATACTGTCTCGGGTCAAAGTGATCCGGATAAAGAGCAAAGTGCTCTCTGATTGCTGCGGTCATTGCAAGGCGAAGATCGGAGTCGATGTTGA
>DKDD01000211.1:8850-19060 GCA_002451715.1 Ruminococcaceae bacterium UBA6857
TGTTGATCTTGCAGACAGCCATTGTTGCGGCTTTGCGGAGCATTTCTTCGGGAATACCGATTGCGTCCGGCATTTTTCCGCCGTACTTGTTGATTTTTTCAACAAATTCGGGAATAACCGATGATGCGCCGTGAAGAACGATCGGGAAGCCGGGAAGCTTTTCGGAAACTTCCTGGAGAATGTCAAAACGAAGCTGGGGCTTCTGGCCGGGCTTGAATTTATATGCGCCGTGGCTGGTTCCGATTGCGATTGCAAGCGAGTCAACGCCGGTGCGGGTTACGAAATCATAAACCTGGTCGGGATCGGTGAAGCAAGCTTTGTCGTCGGCAACGTTAACGTCGTCTTCAATTCCGGCAAGCTGACCGAGTTCACCCTCAACAACAACACCGTGAGCGTGAGCGTAATCAACAACCTTTTTGGTGAGAGCAACGTTTTCTTCATACGGAAGATGTGAACCGTCGATCATTACGGAAGTGAAACCGCCGTCGATGCAGCTTTTGCAGGTTTCGAAATCGGGACCGTGGTCAAGGTGAAGAGCAATCGGAAGACCGGTTTCTTTTTCGGCAGCTTCAACAAGTTTTACAAGATAGGTATGGTTTGCATAGGCTCTTGCGCCCTTTGAAACCTGAAGGATAAGCGGAGCGTTGAGCTTTTTCGCGGCTTCGGTAATACCCTGAATGATTTCCATGTTGTTAACGTTGAACGCGCCGATTGCATAGCCGCCTTCGTATGCGTCCTTGAACATTTTTGTGGTTGTTACTAATGGCATAATATCCACTCCTTAAAAAGAATTTGAAATATCTTTCCGTGTAAAAGTATAGTCATTTCGGGTGCTGTTGTCAAGGCTAAAGACAGAAATCAATGGCTCTTTCTGAAATCATCAAACGCTTTTGCGGCGTCGTGCGTTTTTCCTGCCTTTGCTTCATCAATACCGCGCATAAGTTTTTCTTCAAGCCGGTTTTGTGTCATCATATCTGCATTAACACTGTCCGGAGCTTTCGGAAGAGTTACGGCAAACGGGATTCCGCCGGTCAGGTAAATCTGATTCAGATACATGTCTATCGCCGTTGACATTGGTATTCCGAGAGCGGAAAGTACGGTTTCGGCGCGCTCTTTCACGGCCGGATTGACTCTTAAATTTAAAGTTGTTGACTTTTCCATAATCAGCACCTCCTATAACGCAATTGTAACGCAAATGACGTTACTTGTCAAGCGCGGGGTTATATATTTTATCATAAACCGCCGTTTCAAAAATATACTCAGACATGAGAAAAAGGCTGCCTGTGAAAGACAGCCTTTGGTGTCAGAATTAATAGTGCGCCACACCGCAGGAACATTCCTTATTTATTTTGAACAGCTTCCAGAAAAAGCGCGCGATTTTATAGAAAAACCTTGAAATTCCGGTTTTGTGGCAAATGTGGGTGCAGTGCTTTTCGGGTGCAATGTCTTTGTTACAATTATCACAATAACCGTCGTTATTTGCATCTTTATGTCCTGTCGCTTTTTCTGTAACTTCAACAAACCAATCACCGCAAATTGTGCAATAGGTATATTTCAGTCCGTCAAGTTCGCAGGTTGCATCTCTGTCATCAAACCATTCACCGTTTGACATATGTTCGTGATATGTTGATTCGACTTTTGTCGGCGAATATGAAATATCATCATTTGAAGTTAATGAATAATTGCAATCATTAAGATAATCATTGCTGATTGTTTGAGTATATGTTGTTCCGATTTCAAGCGGAATATTTTCAATATATGACGTACTCAAAAGTGAATCGGACGATGCATATTCCGAAATCTCAATGTTCATTGTTCCCGTTGCGGATGAAACATATTCTATGCGATAACTGTCATCAAAAAGGAACACCGTTTTTTCATCACCGTCAACGGAGATTGATGCATTTTCATCCGTGAGAGTAACAACATTCTTTTCAACGGCGGCAACAAGTTGATTTTCGGAATTATAAACATATACGTCAACCGGACATTTTATCGTGACCTTTCTTGCCGGAGTAATAATCAATTCAAAAATCAAACCCGAAACCGACTTATACTTTGTATGACTCAAAATTTCATTCAAAGTAGTTCCGAAAATTATATCAACGGCTTTGTTGGCGTCATTTCCCCATGATTTGTTGTATGCTTTTTTCAGCTCGGATTCAGCTATTTTGTATGCCGCATTTGCAAAAGCAGTCAAATTACAACCTGTAAGCATTCCGCAACTTCCGGATCTTTTAATTTCAGCAGGTAATTTATTTGCCGCCCAACCGGGTTGTATATCATAAGAAATATTTCCCGTATATGCGAACTCGTTTGAATACAAACTATTCTTTTGATAACTACAGCTGAATTTAACCGTTATCTTTCCGTAATCTTTTGTCTTAACTCTAACCGTAACAGAAACATTGCCGCTGGAAACGCTTAAAAGCTGCGAATTGAAGTTAAAAGCTTTTTCAAGAACTTTTCTTTCCAAAACTTTTTCAAAGCGTTCTTTCGGCGCAGATGACAATGCAACGGCATACAGCAAAGCGTCTCCGATTGCACTGAGTTGCTGAGGATTAAAAAGCTTTGACAATGAATCCGAAGTGTCTATAATAAGCGAACTTGAACCGGGCAGTTTTTCAAGCTCCGCAACAGCCTCTTTAATTTCTTGATTCGGATTTTTCTCTTTTACATAGCTTCCGTTAACGAGTTTAACATTGCAGTTTGCAGGAGCTGTACGGTTTTGAGAATTTTGCGTATAATCAACGGTAACTTCAATATTGACATATTCGCTTGCCGTGTTTTTGGGGAATGAATGTTTTTTCGGAATGCTGATTTGCGCCGAAACATTAGTTGATTCACCGGGACGAAGAACTTTGTTGCAATCAATTGTTAAAGTATCTTTGCCGTCAAAATTAATCGCTTTTTTATTGTCTGTTTTTAATGTTATTGAATTGATGTGAATGTCAAAGTCGGAAAAATTCTTTAAAAGACTTCCGTCAAAACCGTTCGGTTTGCTTTCTCCGCGATATATGCAGTGGTTGATATCTATTGATATATTCTGATTCTTTTCTTCGTTTTTTTCTTTAACATATGTAATGTTTTTGGTTTCGGCTTTGCAAGACAAATAGGTGTCGACCCGTGACAGCAAATCAATCCAAACAATCTCTTTATTCTTAATGAAAAACAACACTTCTTTGCCAACAAAAGTTTCTGCTTTTTCAGCACTGAGAAGGTCGGGCTTAATGTCATATTCCTTTCCGTTGATTGTTGCCGTGTAAGCATATGTAACTATATTAGGCGCAATGAGCACGTCTCCGTGTGATTCAAAAATGCCTTTTCCTATACCGGAGTATTTTTCCCATGATGATAAATTCAAATAAAACGCAGGGCGGATACCGGCTTTATTACAAGCCCAAGGTACTCCAACGTTAATACCATCAGTTGAATGTACAAGTTCATAACAAGCAAAATTATTTCCGTCAGGGCATGATGTGTAATAATGACTATCTGCTTTTAATAAATCTTTTCTTGAATTCCATATTTTGTTAACTTGTACAAAATCAAGCAACATAACAGTATCAGTTATGGCTTTCTGATAAACCGTATTATAATCAAATGTACCTCTAAATGGGTCAGTACTATCCGTCCGTCCAGAGTCACAATATCCTGTTCTTTTTGTCTCCCAAATGTTTACACTTACTTGATGCTTAACCGTTTTAATATTTTTCAATTCATTTTCACTAAAATTAGTCAAAAAGCCTTTTTCATTGGCATATGACGGATTACAATGTGAGTACGCTACCGTTGTGTCTGCACTGTTCAACCATTGTCTTATATTCGAGTCCTCCCAGCAATTTGAACCTCTATCTTTTCGAATGTATCCCCAGCCGTCCGAATGATACTGCGCAGATTGACCCGCAGCATCATACTCTTTATTGCATAAAATGTCCTTGCTTAACATAAGCGGACCATTATCATCAATTAATACACAAATCCATTCCATAGGTTTGCCGTTGTAATTTCCAAGCGTAATGGTGTCTCCAACCGCAATTGACGCTTCTGCCGCAAACGTAAAAACCGGCAGAGAACCGATAATCATAAATAGCATTAATGCAACCGATAATATTCTTTTCATTTTATTTTTCATTCCGATTTCATCCTTTCGATAAAAGTTGATTTTCTGTTTTTATTAATTTGGCCAAAAAAGTCTGCCCTCCTTTCCAAATAAACAAAAAGTGCGCCTCCAAATGAGACGCACTGCAAAAATGCAATCTCATTTGTTGGCACACAAATTGTTTAATAGTTCCTCAAAAAGACATAGTTAAACAGAGAATGCACTTTTACCAAAAAGTGTATTCTTCTTGAGAAACTAATTAAATTGTGTGCCGAGATTAGTTTACCACACGGCACACAAAAAATCAACATTTTTTGAAAGAAATAACCGCACTGCCTTTTCGGACAGTGCGGTAAAAGATTTTGATTCAGTTTTGCGGTTTTTTGATTTGTTTTTTCGCCGGTGCTTTTTTGATGTGCAAAAGTATGTCGCATTTTTCAAGCAGACGGTCAAAGACTTCGGCAATCGCAATCGTTGCAATAAGGCTCAAAAAAGTGAAAAGAATCGGCTTTGTGTTGAGCGAAAAATGTGAAAGAATGATCATCGGTATGCGCTGAAGAATATAAATGCTGAAAACGCGCTTTCCGAACCAGCGTAAAATCGGGTTGTCAATGCTGACGCGCATTGAAACAAGAACGATCACAAGCGCAAAAACAAGCGCTTCGGGAATGAAAATTTTTCTCATCCGATGATACTGCGGCAAAAGGTACGCAAGATATGCAAAAACGGCAATGACCGCGCCGCACGCGGAAAACCATTTTGAAAAATCTTTCAAAAGATATTTGTCAACCGTGGGCTTCGCAATAAAGAACCACATTCCGAGCGGATAGCACATGAGGGTGTCATACCACCAAGCCTCGCCGCTTTTGTATTTTCGAAGAACAAGCAAAAGTGCAAACGCAAGAACCGTGAAGATTCCCGTTCCGACAACAAGTTTGTCCTTTGCAAAAATGAACACCAAAAACGTCAGTGCATACAGCATGAGAATCGTAAAAATGAACCAAACGCTGTTTCCGACATCGGAAAGCCCGACAAAAGACAAAAGCAAACGCTTAATATCATAGTTTTTGCCGAGAATTTTGCCGACAACAAAGAAGATTAAAACGGCAAACGCAAAATGATACCAAACCGAAAAAATTCTGCGTGCCGGAATTGTTTTTGCATAACCCGGCTTTTTCTTAAGACTGAGCGCAACGCCGTAACCCGAATAGAAAAGGAACATTACGACCATTAGCTGACCGAGAAAAACCATGAAATCCGAAAACGGAATGTCAAGCGCCGTTTTTTCAAGTTTGATGTACTGGCGGATATGAGAAAGAAAAACGATGATTACAAAAATACCTTTGATTGAGCCTGTTTTTTGCAAAGACATGTAATCGTCAAAGCCCTCTTTAAAGCTTAGCTTTATTCCGAAAAGGCAGACAAGAACAAGTGCAAGAAGATATACCGACATTTTTTCTTCCCCTTTTTTGAAAAATTTTTACTGTCCGTCCGGCGTATAGACAAGCATGAAGCAATGCGAACGGATTTTGCCTTCCATGACTTTTGTTCTGAAATCGTTGCCGGAAATTACTTTTCCGCCGATATTCATTGAAGAAACATAGCCGACGTTGTCGTTGATTACGCGGTCGTGAGAGATGATGGTTATCCATGTTGACGGGTCGCCGCTCAAGTCAACGCCGAGTTTGCTTTTTGCAAGCGCTTTGAAATCCTCGCTTGAAATTGTGTATGTCGTTTTGAAGTCCTTTGCTTCATAGTCGCCGTAGCTCGGTCTTCCGCCGCCGAGATACGGAACAGCAGTTCCGCCCCAAACGTTATAGAACGACGTTGTTCTTCCGGCACTGATTGCGTGGAACGGTGTGAGAGCCGCTTCCTTTCCGGAATAGGCGATATACAAACCATACTTCATGATTTCGTCAACGGCGTCATAGCATGCCTGCGACGGAGTTTTTCCGAATGCATTTGAATCCGTGCCGAGGTTGAAATCGTAATACTTTGCAAAAGTATAGAGCGCAACAACCTGCGCTTTGAGTGCTTCTTTTTGGAAAGAGGAGCCCATTTCGCTTTCGAGCGCGGAGGCAAGGTAATCTCTTGTTTTATATGAAGAACCGTTATATTTGATTGTTTCGGGATAGGTATCACCGGTGACAAGTGTTGTTCCGTAATAATAGTTTGCAAGAATTTGCGCATAGTTCCAGCCGAGCGAAGCAAGGTAGTTCGCGCCGTTCTGACTCATGCCGACGCCGTGACCGTAGCCGAAAACATAGAACGTGAATTTTCCGCTTGTTGACGGTGCGGGAGCCGCCGTTGTTTGTGCGGTGTATTCCGTTGCGGTCGGTTCGGCGGGCGTTGTTCCGGCATTCGGATTGGTTGTTGCGTTCACGTTTGAATTAAGACCGGGGAACGAATCGGAACTGCTTTCCGATGGAAGAGTGCTTTGCTGGCTTGTTAAAAACGGGTTTTGGGTTGTCGGTTCCTCTTTACTCCAAATTATTTTGACAAGAATAATAGGAGTGATTGCGGCAACAAGCAAAACAGCCGCAATGAAGATGAGCATACCTTTGGTGAGCTTTTTTTCTTCCGGCTTTTTGTCGGCGGGAACCGCTTTTGCGGCGTCCGATTCTTCTTCCTTTTGGCGGATTTCGTCAAGTTTTCCCGTCAAAGTATCGCAAAGAATCGCAATGCAATGGGGAAGAAGAAGTTCAAGGTCGTTCGGGTTTGTTGTGTTGATTTTTTTCGCTTTCGCGCGTTTCTTTTCCGCAACGGCAACATATGCAAAGTAGCTGGTTGTTCCGTCTTCGTTTTCGTTTGTAATCACATCAGAAATCGCGGCGCCGAAGTTTGATTCCGTGTTGAACATTGCTTCGCGTGCATGGCGAATCGTTTTGACCGATTCGCTTTCGGCAAGTTCGTTTTCTTCGCCGTTTTCTTCGTCCTCGTCAACAATTTCAACAAAGTTGATAACGTCGGAAAGTCCGTCGATTTTATTGTAAAGATTATAAACCTGCATTGCGGCTTCACCGGTTGCAAAGGCCGCTGTTTTGCCAAGCTGAAGAAGCGCGGATACCATTTTTGAAACCGAGGGAGAAAAATCAAACGGAAGCTCTTCTTCGTTTGCTTCCCCTTCCGGCTTTTCTTCGGGTGTTTCGTCTGCGGCGGGTTCTTCTTTAGCTTCTTCCGGTTCTTCAAGAACGGTTTTGATAAAATCTTCCAAAACTGCGTCAACTCTGACAAAGTCGAGCGGCATATAGGTTAAAGTTCCGTTCAGCACCGCGCAGGTAAAGCCGCTGAGCAATCCGTCGGAAGTAAGATGAAAGAGTGCTCCGCGCGGAATGATACATTCCTTTTCCATGTCGAACGAAGCTTGTCCGTCGTCGGCATTTTGCGAAATTCTTTCGGCAATATTCGGGCAAGAGTATTCGTCAAGCAAAAATTTTCCGATAAGTTCGCGCTTGACGGAGTTGTAATCGGCGGAATCGGTGCCGATTATAACGCGGTCGCCGTCCTGCAAAGAAGCCACCGCGGCGTCAAAAAGTTCGTCATAGTTTTCGAACGTAAAGACGCAATCGTCCGTAAGACCGTAGCTTTCAAGCGAAAGGCAGATCTTATAAACCGCGTCGGCGGAAAACGCCGAAAGATTTTCAAGTGTAAATAACTTTATCATTTCTTTCCTCGGTTCCCGACATCGGACGTAAGAACGTCGAATGTCGTGTATTTATAAAGGGTCTTATCTTTTATTCAACTTCCCAACGTGCCGCGTTGTAATAGGGATTGGTAAGCTTTTTCGCGGTGTAATATGCCTGCGGAAAACGCGGATTGCTGTTTACCGTTGCTTTTGAAACGTCAACTTCTGCGCTTTCTCCTGCGCGGACAAGGCGCGCAACAACAACAAATCTTGCGTCTTCAAATTCATGCGAACAGGTTGAAAGAGTCAAAAGTTTATCGGTAGGAAGAACGTCAACGCCCGTGTCATAAAGCGAACGCTGTGCAAGTTCGTTGAGATAGGCGGAAAAACGTTCCTGCGAAGAAAGCGAGGTGAAGTAGTAGCGGAAAATATAGCCGTTGTCGTCCTTTTCTTCCGCATTGGTGATAAATGCGGCAATAACTTTCCATTTATAGTTTTTATAAAGCGTGTTGAAAGTGATCACCGGTGCGCTTTTGAAGCCTTCAATATCTTTGTAATGGTCAAGTGCACCGAAAATGGTTTTGTCGTTCATGTGGTGGCCGAAAATGACCGTGTTGAGGTCAAGCGGTTCAATATTGTTGAGATAAGTCACGAACGGACAGCCGTATTTTGTGCTTTGACCGTAAAAGTTCTTTTCAAGATAAACTTCGTCATTGTTCGTTTGAACAACGGGGAGCGAAAGACCCACACCCTTTGCTTCAAGATAGCCGACAAAGTCGT
This sequence comes from Ruminococcaceae bacterium UBA6857, assembly GCA_002451715.1. GTDB lineage: Bacteria > Bacillota > Clostridia > Oscillospirales > Acutalibacteraceae > UBA6857. The sequence goes on from DKDD01000211.1 coordinate 17,358, forward strand.
TGTTTGTTGCGTAAAGCTTTGCGTATTTGAGCTGAATGTTCGGCGGAAAAATCGTATTCGGATATTCCGCACGAATTTGCGCCCACTTTTGTTCGGTCGAAAGTGTGGTTTCGGTTGTTTCGTTTTTGTTCGGCTTGTTGTTTTTCTTTGTTGTTTCGGTTTCATCTTCGCTGACAATGAGGTTTGAAACGTCGGATTCAAGCTTTTGGTTGTCTTTGTGAAGTTTGTATTCCTTAATGAGTACCGCGCCGGAAATTACGATTGCAAGAATCGAAATTGAAAGAACCGTAAGGCGGATAATCTCCGAAACGGACATTTTCTTTTTCTTTTTTCCTTTTGCGCCGATTTCTTCAACGTCTTCAACAACAAGGCTTTGCGAAGTCGGAACGTTTGAGGTCACCGTTGAAACGGGAGAATTTACATTCGCCGGCTGAACGGGAATGTTTTTCGGAATATATGAGCCGCCGTCTTGATTTCTGCGTCTTATTACGGGCGGTTCTGCGGGAATTTTCGGTTGCGGACGCGAAACGGCATTTTGTGAACTTATGTCGATTTCGTCAACGGTATAATCCGCCGGGTCAATGTCTCCGCCTTTCAAAAGTGCTTTCGGTTCCGGAAGGTCATAATCTTCGTCAAGTTCGTCGTCTTCGTCATAGTCGTAATCAAACTCATCGGGAATGACGGGGCCGCCGTATTTCGGAAGACCTTCGTCCGGCATATCAAAATCCGGACTTTGAAAAACGATTCGTGTTCCGGCACGCTTTGAAGGTTCATCCGGCTTTTTCGGTTCTGCCGAAAGTGCGGTTGACTGCGGCGCAGGCTGAGCGTTTGCCGCAGTGTTTGCAGCGTTCGGATTTGCGTTAAGATATTGCTGAAGAAGAATCGCAATCTGTTCCTGAGTAAGTTTGAATTCCGGCATGGGCTGCGCCTGTTGCGCAGTAGGGTCTGTCTGCCGCGGTTCATCTTCGGCGTTTTTTGTTTCCGGAACGCCCGATGAAATATGCTGCGTCTCCTTCCTCGGTTTTCGCGAGGAACGGACGCTTTTAACTTCGGGCGGAATATTCGAGCGCGAAAAACCGTCGCTTCCGTTTTCCGTCGGACGGTTTTCGTCTCGTCCGTTTGAATCCTCATAAATGATCTTCATATCTGCATTATCCTTTAAAATGATTTAATAAAAGATTCGATATCTTTTTTGTTGCTTTCTTTTTCAAGAATGAAAAGTCTGACTTCGTTGAGGGCAACCGACGCGCTGACCGTTCGGTTGTAATCGCGGCAGCCTTTTTCCGCGTGACCCGTGAGAAGTTCTTTGATTCTGTAATTTTCTCCGTCGGTAACCGCAATATAAACAAGACCGACGGGTTTGTCAGTGTTGTCTGAAGCGGGGCCTGCAATTCCCGTTACCGAAACTGCAATGTCGGCACCGGAAGCTTTTTTTGCGCCGAGCGCCATTGCGGCGGCAACTGCTTCGCTCACGGCTCCGTATTTTTCAAGAAGTTCGTTTTGAACGCCGAGAACGGAGTTTTTGATTTCGTTTGAATATGAAACAATTCCGCAACCGAAAACGTCCGAAGCGCCGGGAATATCGGTAATTCTTTTTGCAATGAGACCGCCTGTGCAGCTTTCTGCCGTTGCAAGAGTGAGCTTTTTCTCTTTCAAAAGGGCAACAACGGCTTCTTCCATGCTGCCGCGGTCGATACCGTAGA
>DKDD01000200.1 GCA_002451715.1 Ruminococcaceae bacterium UBA6857
TCCCTCAGTCGGCAAGCCGACAGCTCCCTCACAGGAGGGAGCCAAGAAAAGTTGTGCCGTTTAGGTTGCGTTGTACAATCAAAAAAGTAGATGGGAGCCTCACGAGACTCCCCTACGGTTAAATCTTTCAATTGCGTTTTTCAGAAACACCACCGCAATGTTGAACGTCAATTCAATACTTCATGTTTCGCCCCTACCGTCGTTGTACAGACACAAAAAACGAACCGACGAAGCGGTCCGTTTTGCGTCTTTTGATTATATGATTACCCTTGCGCTTTCTTCGCGCTCTTTTCTTAGTATCGCGCCGTTTTCAAGCGGCGTTTCGCAAAGAAAAGAAAACTTCATCATCGGGTGGTTTGTTGCCTCAATCGGTTCGTTTTCGACGTTTTTGAGTCCCGTAACCGTGAGACGAAACGGCGGTTTGTCGCTTTCAAGAACTTCAAGCTCGTCGCCTTCAAAAAAGCGGTTGCGCTGAGAACAAAAAGCAACGCCGTTTTCCCATTTTTCAACAATGCCCATAACGTCCCATTCGCGGTTGTAGCCGCCGCGAAGACTGATTGAAGAATCGTCTTTCGGGTCGCCGAAGTAAAAACCCGTGCAGTAATCGCGATAGCTGATTTTTCTCATTTCGTCAATTATCCACTGTTCCGGTTTGTAATCGTCGCTCGGATTTTCAAAGTATGCGTCAATTGCACGGCGATAAGCGTTTGTCACAACGGAAACATAATATTCCGACTTTGCGCGCCCTTCAATTTTGAAACTTGTGATTCCGGCTTTGACAAGTTCGGGGATATGCTCAATCAGGCACATGTCCTTTGAATTGAGAATGAATGTTCCGCCGTCGGCGTCCTCAATCGGAAAGTACATTCCGGGTCGTTTTTCTTCAACAAGACTGTATTTCCAGCGGCAGGGCTGGGCGCAGTCGCCGCGGTTTGAATCGCGACCGACAAGATAATTTGAAAGAAGACATCTTCCCGAAAACGAAACGCACATCGCGCCATGAACAAAACATTCAATGTCCATGTCTTCGGGAATGTTTTTTCGAATTTCCGCAATTTCGGAAAGCGAAAGTTCGCGCGCCGTGACGATTCTTTTTGCGCCGAGCTTATAAAAAGCGTTTGCCGAAGCGTAATTCACAATTCCTGCTTGGGTTGAAACGTGAAGTTCAACTTTCGGCGCATACTTTTTTGCATACTCCATAACACCGAGGTCTGAAACAATGAATGCGTCAACACCGCTTTCCTGCGCGTTTTGAAGAAACGACGGAAGAAGCAAAAGTTCCTCGTTGCGCGGAAGAGTGTTCACCGTTTGATAAACTTTTACATTCCTTTCGTGGCAGTAATCGCACGCTTCTTTGAGCTGTTCGTTGCTGAAATTTTGCGGCGCGGTGCGCATACCGAAAACAGAGCCGCCTAAATAGACGGCATCTGCTTTATATTTGACTGCTGCTTTGAGCCTTTCCATGTCCCCGGCAGGGGCAAGAAGTTCCGGCTTTTTTATTTTTTGTGTCATGCTTTTATCAATCCGATTCATAGAAGATTTTTTCGGTGTTCTTCTGGTGTTCCGCGGCGGTTTCGGCAAGATAGATGTTGCCGTTGTCGTCGTGGCAGAAGAAGTGATAGTTCGTGTCGCTCGGATTGAGCGCGGCTTCGATCGCATCGATTCCGGGGTTGCAGATCGCTCCCGGCGGAAGTCCCTCAATGCTGTATGTGTTGTATGCTTCAAGATAGATTGAATAATAAAACTCGGTGAATACTCCGTATTTGTTGACGGCGGTGATATATTCCTTTGTTGAGTTCATTTGAAGCTGCGGATAGGTTGCGCTGTCGTCAAGGCGGTTATGAAGAACCGAAGAAATGTCTGCCATCTGCGACTTATCCTTTGCTTCGCGCTGAATGATTGAAGCAAGAATGATAACCTGATCCTGAGTCATGCCGAGTGCTTTTGCCTTTTGGGTATATTCCTTTGTCCACTTCTTTGTGAAGTTTGAGAACAACTTTTTGAGAACGGAGTTTGCGTTTTCGCCGATATAGAAGTCGTAGGTATCCGCGAAGATATATCCTTCGGCTTTGAGATAGCGGCCGCTGTTTTGCGGAATGTTCTTATAGAAGTTGAACTGCTTTCCGGCAATGTCAAGGTTTGCATAAAGCTTTTCGGCAGTGCAAACGTTGTACTTTTCAATCTTTTCGAATACCTGCGCAATTGTCCAGCCTTCGGGGAACGTAAGTCTGACGGTGTCTTTTGAAACGGTGTTCGATTTTTTGATTGTTTCAAGCATTACCTCAATTCCGCTGTTTGTTTCAAGGTAATACACACCCGGAACATATTCGATGTTGACATACTTTCCCTCTCTGTTCTTTGCCTTGTCGTAATGTCTGAACTTGCAGAAAAGTTTTGTGATAAACTTTTGGTGAACAAGTCCGTTGTCGCAAAGGACTTCATAAACATCGTTAAAATCCGAATTTTCGGGAATTACAACGGATATGGTCTGGCTCGCATCGTTCTTTTTGATTGCAAGAATATCGTTAATTGTTGCAAGAGCAAGCGTTGAAGCCGTTGCCGTGATGATTGCGATAATCACAAGGCAAATGCAGGCGATTATCAGTCCGCGCATACGGCGATACTTTTTCTGCTCTTTAAGTTTTGCTTTTTGCGCCGGAGTAAGCTCCCTTTCCGCAAGGCGTTCTCTTTCCTTTTTTGAAAGCTTCTTTTTCGGTGCGGAGGACGGACGCCTTTTTTGCGCCGAACTTTTTGAAGAAGCCGAACGCGAAGCGCCTTTTTTTGCGCCCGGGCGTTTTTGCTGAGCCGAATGCTGCGGCGAAGCTTTTTTCTTCGGAATGTTGACTTCAAAATTTTCGCGCGTCACTTTTTGCGACGGATCGTAAGACGGCCTTTTCGGCGGAATGTATTCATCGGGAACGCGGTTAAATTCGTCGATTGAAACTTTGAAGTTGCCCGTTCGCGAATTGCCCGAAAAATTGTCGGGTCTGCCGGAACGCGGCGGATACTGGCTGCCGTTTTCCGGGGTGTATGAATTTGAGTCCATATTGGTCCTCCTTTATTTTTGTGACACCGCAAAAGCGGTGCGAATGATTTCGTTTTCGGTGATTACAAGCGAGACGCGCAGGTCAAATTCGTCTTCCGGCAAAGAATCAAAAAGAAGTTTTGAAAAACAAAGTCCGATTCTTTCGCCTTTGAAAGACGGCAGAAAACGGTCGTAAAAACCTTTTCCGTGGCCGAGACGCGAACCGTTTTTTCCGAACGCGAGCGCAGGAACAAGAATCAGCGCATTTTTGCAAAAGAAAGCTTTTTCGCCCGTCTCTTTCGGTTCAAGAATACCTTTGAATTTTCCGTTTTCAAGAACCGAATCGCTTTCTATATAATAAAAACTCATTTTGCTTTCGCTTTCACAGCGGGGAAGGGCAACTTTTTTTCCGTCAAAAAGCGCTTTTTCAATGATACGCTTTGTCGAAACCTCCTGCGGATAGGAGAAATAGGCAAAAAGGCTTTCGCAGTTTTTATAACATTCAAGCGAAAAAAGCTTTTTTGCAATTTGTTCGCTTGTTTCCTCTTTGTTTTCAATCGAAGCGCGAACGGCTTTTGCGGTTTTGCGAAAGCGTTCTTTTTCTTCGTTTATGCTCATCTGCACTGGATTTGGGCGCGGATTTCGTCGCTTTCTTTTCTTCCTTTGAGAGCAGCAACAATTTCAAGACCGAAATCAACCGCAACGCCTGCGCCCTTTGCGGTGATGAAGTTTTCGTCTTTAACAACGTGGTTTTTGCTGATTACCGCACCTTTAAGCTCCTTTTCAAAACCGGGAAAAGCAATTGCTTCTTTTCCGAAAAGAAGACCTTTTCTTCCGAGAATCGACGGCGCGGCGCAGATTGCGCAAACAAGCTTTTTTTGTTCGTTTGCAAAGTCGATTGCTTTGTGAACGTTTTCGTTTGAATCAAGGTTCAGCGTTCCGGGCATTCCGCCGGGAAGAATCACGCCTTCAAGGTTTTCGTCAAGGATAATTTCGTCGTCCGTGATGTCGGCGGTGACGGGAATGCCATGGCTGCCGGTGACAACGCTTTTTCCGACGCCGACCGTTTTTACTTCGGCGGACGCACGTTTGAGCATATCAATGGGAGCAATGGCTTCGGTTTCTTCAAAACCGTCGGCAAGAAAACAATATATCATAAATAATACCTCCGAAAGAAAAAATCGGTAACAAAGTGTTATATGTATTTTTGAACACAGTCAAAAACAAGGTCGGAAATTTCTTCAACGCTTTTCGGTTTTCCGTTTTCGGCGCAGACGATTCGGTTCCAGCCGAGTTTGTCGCAGGCATAGCCGGCGGCTTTGCGGCAGTGAAGAAGATAATCAACGTCAAGTTCGTGAATATCTTTTTTGCTTTCGTCGTTTTGATAGCGCTTTTCAAGAAGTTTTTGCGAAACTTCAACCGGCATGTCAAGAAAAATCACGCAGTCCGGTTCGGGAATTTCAAGCTTGCGGTATTCAAAATCAAAAAGCCAGTCAAGGAAAAAGTCCCAGTCCTTTTCGGGCAGTTTTGTCATTTGGTGGCAGGCGTTCGAAGTTGTGTAACGGTTTGCAACGATGATTTTTCCGCCGTCATATTCTTTGTTCCAGAATTTTTTGAAACTTGCATNNACCTTGGACGCCTGGTGGATGGCATTGGAAGTGGTGTAACGGTCAGCCAGCACCAGCCCGCCCTGCTCATACCACTCGCCCCAAACTTTTTTATAGGAAGCATAGCGGTCAACGGCATAAAACGTTGACGCGGCAAAGGCGTTGACGTCGCCTGGGTGAGTTCCCATTTCGCCTTTAAGATACATTTTCACAAGTGCGCTTGAATCGTCGGAATAATTCGGAAGGTCAATTGCAAACGCGTCTTTTCCGCTTTCTTTGAGCCGCGAAAGCAACAGCGCCGCCTGGGTACCCTTTCCGCTTCCGTCAAGGCCCTCGATAACAATCATTTTGCCCATTTTTTCACCGCTTTATCAGTATGTGAGAATAACGGCGAAAACGGTCAGATTTTCGTTTTCGGTGCGGTTTGCGATTGAGTGGGTTTCTCCGCCGAGGCAAATGCAACTGTCGCCCTTGTGAAGAATTTCGGTTTTTCCGTTGTCGTTGTATGTTGCGGTGCCTTCGATAACATAGAAAACTTCTTCTTCGTTTTCGTGAACGTGTGCGCCGATTGAACAGCCCGGTTCAAGAAGAATCGTTCCGAGAAGTCTTGCGTGGCCCTTGTATTCGCCTTTATTCAAAATGTCGGTAACAACGGCTTGTCCGTCGCCGCCGCGCATGTTGACTTTAACGGTTGAAGTCATGTTTTCTTTTCTCTTAATCATTGTAAAAGCCCCCATAATAAATTAGTATGAAGTATTATAGCAATAACTCGGTGAATTATCAAGAACAATTTTGTAAATATTACCTTTTAAGTTCAAAGAAAACAGAAAAACCGTCAAAAGAACAAAAAACAAAAGTAAAATCGTAGTCATAATTTGTCAATTTGTTGAAAGAGCGATTGACATGAAATATTTCTTGTGTTATGATTATGAAAAATAAAGGAGGTTTTAACAAACATGGAAAAAATTTCAAAACGTGTGCTCGCCTGCCTTTTGGCCGCACTCATGTTGCTTTCGGCCGTTCCGTTTTCGGTTTTTGCGGCTGATTCGGCAACGCATACGCACAATTACATCTATGCACAGGGTAAAATCAAGGTTACTCTTTCCGGCGAAAAGTTCACAGTCGGAAACGAAACCTACAAGTGCAGTGAATGCAGCGCAACATCGGTGAAAAGCATCAGCCTTTCGGACAAGCTTACCAATGTTGCAAAAGAAGCAAAAAGCGCACTTGAATCTCCCGAATGCAAAACCTACAGCGACGAATACTTCGCCGTAAAAAGCGCATATGAAGCCCTTGTCGGTTTGGCAAAAGCCGGCGACACCCACACCGAACAGTTCATTGAAGCAAGAATTGCCGACACCGAAAAAGCGGTTTCCGCGCTCAAAAACGCTTCAAAAGATTCTGTTGCAAAAACCTTTACCGTAAAATTCATCGTTAAAGACAAAGACGGAAAAGACGTGATTGCAAAGAAAGAAGAAGTTTACTACAGCGCAAAAGCAACCGCTCCCGCAACCGTAAACGGCTATAGTGATTCAAAAAATCATTACACTTTCAAAAAGTGGAACGTCTCTTTCAATTCCGTAAAGTCAGACCTTATCGTTACCGCTGTTTATGACAGCGCCGCACACGCTTTCAACACCGTTTCAAAAGCGAAGCAGGACGCAACCTGCACCGAAAAGGGTAACCACGAAGAAAAGAAGTGCTCCTGCGGTTACACAACCGGCGGAGAAGTTATTGACGCTCTCGGCCATTCATGGGGCGCACCTTCTTCCGATACTTTAAAAAGAACAACAACCAAAACCTGCACACGCTGCAAGACTACTCACACCGAACATGTAATTTATACCGACCACAAGCTCGTTAACCACGAAGCAAAGGCCGCAACCTGCACCGCAGACGGCAACAAGGCATACAGCACTTGCGAAACCTGCGATTATTCAAACTTCTCTTCGTCGGATGTAATTCCCGCAAAGGGACACACAGAAGTTGTTGACGCTGCAAAAGCCGCAACCTGCACCGAAAACGGTCTTACCGAAGGCAGGCACTGCTCGGCCTGCAACGCTGTTCTTGTTCCGCAGCAGACGCTTCGCGCTCTCGGCCACGATTACAGCAAAAAGGTTCTTGACAACGCACACCGCAAGTCAATCGAAACCTGCGAAAGCGCGGCGGTTTATTATTACGGCTGCACACGCTGCGACAGCAAATCGGCAGACAAAACTTTCACCGACGGCAAAGCAAAGGGTCACGATTTTTCGGCAGAACTTGTTGACGAAGCACGTCTTAAATCTGCCGCAAGCTGCGAAACCCCGGCAACATATTACAAAACCTGTAAGACCTGCAAAGCAATTTCAAAGGAAGATACTTTCACTTCCGGAAACGCTCTCGGTCACGATTGGGACAAAGCCGTTGCAAACGCAGACGGAAAAACCGAAACCAAAACCTGCAAACGTTGCAAAGCAACTTCAACAAGCTGCAAAGCAGACGACAAAGGCGTTGTAAATCATACTTTTGAAGCTCAGGCGGCAAAGGCCGCAACCTGCACCGCAGACGGCTGGAACGCATATAAACTTTGCACGACCTGCGGACAGAAAGAGGGCTACACCGTTATTCCTGCCGGACACACCGTTCTTCACGACGAAACCTATGTTGCAAAAATCGCAACCTGCCTTTCCGACGGCGAAAAAGTGACCGTTGCATACTGCGCAGACAAAAACTGCGGAAAGCTTGTTAAAGAAGAAAAGACCGCAATCGCTTCGCTCGGCGGACACAAGTTCGGTGCCGCCGTCAAAAACAGCGACGGAACCGAAACAAAAGTTTGCTCCGCATGCGGTTTCTCGGTAACCGAATGTCAAAACGGAAATCATTCACCCGAAATCATCCCCGCCGTTGACCCGACCTGCACCAAGGACGGTCTTACCGAAGGCAAGAAGTGTTCAATTTGCGGCGAAATTCTTGAAGAACAGCTTGTTGTTTCCGCTCTCGGACACAAGGAAGAAAAACTTGCCGCCGTTGCTCCGACCTGCACCAAGGACGGACTCAAGGAAGGCAAAAAATGTTCCGTTTGCGGCGAAATTCTTGTTG
>DKDD01000162.1:0-273 GCA_002451715.1 Ruminococcaceae bacterium UBA6857
TTCTTCAGATTCTTGACGACGGCGTGCTCACCGATTCGCAAGGCAGACACGTTGACTTCAAGAACACCGTAATCATCATGACCTCGAACATCGGCGCAAAGCTGATTGCGGGGGAGGGCAGAGAAATCGGCTTTAAGAATGCGAGCGAGGACAACGGTGCGCTTGACGACACAAGAGTTCACGACGCGGTTATGGGCGAACTCAAAAAGGCGTTCAGACCGGAATTTCTCAACCGTGTTGACGAAATCATTGTTTTCAACCGCCTTACAAAGG
>DKDD01000162.1:282-6232 GCA_002451715.1 Ruminococcaceae bacterium UBA6857
AAGGATGAAATTCATGAAATCGCTTCCCGTATGCTTGTTAAGACAAGCGAAAGACTTCATGCAATGGAAATTGAAATGACCTTCTCGCCGGAGGTTGTCACAATGGTTTCAGACGCAGGCTTTGACCCGGTTTACGGCGCAAGACCTCTTCGTCGTGCAATTCAAAGCAAAGTTGAAGACAAGCTTTCCGAACAGATTCTTGACGGAACCGTTTTGCCGAAGCATAAGTACGAATGTGTTCTTGAAAACGGCGAAGTGAAGTTCAAGGAAGCCGAAACCACAGAAGCGGAATGATGAAAAAACAGAACAGCCGGACGTGAAATGCGCCCGGCTGTTTTTGGTTAAAATATAGCTTTCAAATATTCCGTTCGTCCGTCAAGGATACGGATAATTTTTACCGTTTCGTTTTGAACTTTGTAAAAGGCGATATGATTTTCACAGAACAGACACTTGTAATCCGTTTTGATTCCGCATTTTTCCTGCCAGCTTACTTCCATGTTCGGTTGGTCTTCAAGCCGTTTAACCGAGCGTAAAATTCGTTCAATTACACTTTTTGCCGCAATCGGATTTTTAAGTGTGCCAGCAATATAATCGCTTATATTCATAAGGTCTTGCCGCGGTATAGAACATTACGGCAAATTCTGTTATCGGCATTGCAAGCCGGAGAAATTTTTTAATGTCAAGCAAAATTTAAAAAATCCCCTGCCGAAATTCATGCTTTCGGCAGGGGTCTTTGATTCAATTATACAAGTTCAAAGCTGTAGTTTACGTCAACGTTGTGACCTTTCTGGAAGTTTCTTCCGGTGAAAAGAATTTCGTTGTCATAAACTTCGACGTAATAACCGATTCCCTTGTCCTTAACGCCGAAATCGTTTGTCTTTCCGTATGTCGGAAGATTGATGCTGTAAACGTTGTCGGCAAGTTTTTCAACCGAACGTTCATACATTCCGTCGTGAAGGTGGCCGTTTATGTAAAATACGTTCTTATATTTTGTGAGAATATCTCTGACCTGCTGCGACTGGTCGCCAAGGTCGCCGGTTTTCCAAACTTCGGGAAGTCCGTGGGTTTCCTTGAGCGGCTGGTGGCAGATTACGAAAGCGGGCTTGCCCTCTGCGGTTGCTCTTTGAAGTTCGCTGTCGAGGAAAGCGAGCTGTCTGTCGGAAATATAAGCTCTTTCAAAAACCTGTTTTTCCGAACCCATAACGATGAATGTGTAACCGTTGAGGTCGTAGGAATAAAAGCTTTCGCCCTTTGTGTCGATTCCGAGATACTCTTCAACTTTGTTCATGATGATCGGCTTGTTCTTTTTATAAGCATAACGGACATCGTGGTTTCCGGTTGCGATGATGAGGTTTTCCGTGGCGGTCTGGTTGTCAAGAACGTCAAAGAAGTTGTCATATTCGCAGTTGAAGCCCATTTCGGTGAGGTCGCCCGCCATAACAACGGCATTGAAAGTTTCTTCGCTATTTGAAAGGTCTTTGAAAAGGCTTTCAAAATAAAATTTTGTGTAAGCTTCGCCCATGACGTGAATGTCGCTGACTGTTACGAACGAAAGATTAACGTTGTCGCTGTCTTTGAACGTGATTGGATTTTCGGTTGAAGGACCGGTCATCCAGCCGAGCGAAATGAAAATTGCAACGAACATTGCGAAGATTTTTTTGAACGTTTTTACTGTAAGCATTGGTTATTAGTCTCCCTTTCTTTTTTGAGCTCTCTGCCCGGTGAAAAAAATTGTTATTCTGCGTTGGGGTCTTTGATCCAGCCGATTTTGACAAGGATTTTGATGATGAGTTTGTAAACGCTTTCAAGTGCATCGAATGTGAACATAATATTTTACTCCTTTCCGGTTAAAAGCACTTAACCGATTATAATCATTAGTATTTTATACCCGATTCACCGATTCGTCAAGGAAACGAAACATTTTCGTCAAAGCAGACAAAACTCGGAATGTTTTTTTGACAAACAATTCCAAAAAATTTGAAAGTATGCGCCCAAAGTTTTGCTTGATCCAAAAAATGAACCGCCGCATTAAGTTTGCGGCGGCCGTGGTTTTTATTTTACGTTGTATTGTATATCCGGATCGCCGAGCACCAAAAGCCGTTTGATCATGATATATGTCAGCGAAACAAAGCGGTCAACCGAAATCGGTTCGTCGGAAAGAAGCCATTCTCTGACCATGCCGTAAAAACCGGTTGAAATAAACGTATAAAAAAGGTCATAAGTTGCGCGCTTGTTCGTTTTATGAAAAGCTTTGTAATACTCAAAATTGAAATCCCCGAAAATTTTTACAAGGCGCGGAACAAAAGTTGAAGAAAACGACGTGTCAAGAAGCATAAGCGACGTATCTTTTCGTTCGTAGAAAAGAATTACCATGCTTTTTATTGTTGCAAGAACGTTTTTGGGAAAGCCCATCTCGCGAAAATCGGAAAGGAAACCTTTGACTTCATCAAGAAATTCGTTTTCAATTTCTTCAACAAGATCATAGATGTCTTTGTAATGAAAATAAAAAGCGTTTCTGCTGAGCTCTGCTTTTTGGCAAAGAGACTTAACGGTAATTTTGCTGAGAGGATATTCCTTTGCCAAGGCGGAAAGACTGTCTTCAAAGTTTTTTTTGGTCTTTTTGACACAGCTGTATCTTTTTTGCTCCTCCATTTTCTCAACCCACCTTATTAAAAATTATTAATCCGAGTACAAATTGAAACGATGTGTAACAATTGTTCCTGTGCGTACCGAATTGTCAATTGACAGTGTTGTTGTCTAAGAATATAATTTCTCTTGGTTTATGAGTACACTTTATCACATTTGTTACAGAATGTCAAATTTTATTTCAAGGAGAAAACATTATGGCTTCATACAGCGAATATCCCGTACCCAAAGAACATTATCTTCATATGCCGACCGACGAATCGTGCTATGAATATCTGCATATGTGCTACGACCGAATTTCAAAAGATATCGGTGACTTCACCGCTTTTGTCACTCCGATTGCAGATCAGCTTTCGGACACGTCAATGACAAAATTCTTTGCCGACATTGAAAAGCTTGCGGCATATTTTGCCCACTGCGGACTCAAAAAAGGCGATGTTGTTGCAATTTTTCTTCCGACCTGCGGTCATGCACTCACTGTTTTTTATGCGCTCAACAAACTCGGCGTGATTGCGAACTTCATTCATCCGCTTCTTCCGCCCGACGCTCTTTCTGCGGCACTTGAACACACAAAATCAAAAATGCTTGTTGTGCTTGACGTGATGTGCGCTCCGTTTGCCGCGATAATGGCGAAGTATCCGACAATTGTCTGCTCGCTTTCCGATTATTGCGACGGCGTTGCGCTTCAGTATGCGCTTTACAACGAAAAGCAGAACGCCCATGTTCCGGAACTTGAAACAATTGTCCGCTTTAAGGACGCGCTTGACAACGATTATCCGATTCCGGAAACCGACAAAAGACCCGGAAGAGCCGACGCTGTTTATATGCATGGCGGCGGAACAACCGGAAAAAGCAAGACCATTATTCTTTCTTCTCCCGCTTTCAACCACGTTTCATATAAATATTATCTTCTTGACGAAGAGCATGATTACAAAACCGCACATTCGCTTTGCACTTTGCCCTGTTTCCACGCATTCGGTCTCGGCGGAGCAATGATGTATGCTCTTTGCAATGCATATAAGCCTATTCTTATCACAAAATTTGACGCTGTTCAGGTTAACGAAATCATCAGAAAGCGCAACGTTATTGAAATTCTCAGCGTTCCGAAGATGTATCAGGGACTTGCCGCGGCGCCGAATTTTGAAAACGAAGGGCTCAAAAATCTTGCAATGACCTTTGCCGGCGGCGACCTTGTCAGCCTTGAATTTGTTGAAAAATTCAACGCAACGCTCAAAAAGCACGGCTCGTCTGCACGCCTCGGCCGTGGTTACGGTCTTACCGAAATGTGCGCCGCCTGCACATCAAACGGAAATTCCGGCGACCCGAACAGCAGAAGAAGATATAAAGAAGAAACCTGCGGCTATCCGCTTGCCGGCGTTGACCTTGAAATTTGGGACGACGACGGAAAGAAACTTCCGCAAGGCACAGTGGGCGAAGTTGTTGTTTCCGGCGAAAACATGATGAACCGCTATCTTCCCGATGACGACATTACCGAAACAGGAATTCTCACCGACGAAAACGGAAAGAACTGGATTAAGACCGGCGATATGGGATATCTTGACGAAGACGGACATCTCATCTTTTCCGGAAGAAAAAAGAGAATTATCATCATTGCAGGCTACAATATTTATCCAGCAACGATTGAAGAGCAGGTTTCGCGTCTTGATTACGTCAGAGAGGTTTGCGCCGTTCAGGGATACGACGACAATACAGGCAAGCCGCTTGTAAAGCTTTGCGTTTCGCTTACCGACCCCGACGCGGACAAAGATGAAATTATCGAAAAGCTGAAAACTTTCTGCAAAGAAAAAATCGAGGGTTATGCCTGCCCGAGAAAGTTCAAAATTCTTGACTTGCTTCCGAGAACGAAAATGGAAAAAATTGACTTCCTTAAGCTTTGCGACAAGGTTCCTCAATAAAATTACATACACCTGAAAAAGGCGGCGCATTTTTTGCGCCGCCTTTTTTGTTGTGTTCGATAAGTGTTTTATCCGACGGAAGAATATGCTTTGGATTAAACTTTTTTGTCCAAGGATTCATTTTCAAGCAGGCTTTTGTCGGTAAGCGTTCCGTCGGTAAAAATAAGCTCAATGTTAACCTCAAGCTTTGGATTTTTAAAATAAATCATATATCGGTCAACGCTTTTTCCGTTCTCGCCGAAGTTGAATTTTGAATAAGTTTCGCCGTCTTCAAAAAGTTTTAGTACATCTTCCTTGCTCTGCCCGTTTTGGAGCGAAGCGAAATACTCTTTTGCCTTTTGCGGCTTTCCGATGAAGTCATCCATAAAGTAAAACGTGTATATGTTGAACTCTCCCTTTGCGCCAAAAGAAGCACCGTTTCCGACTCCGCGGGCGACGATTTTTCCGTTTTCGTCTTTCTTGAGGAAAATCAGTCCGTTCCCGTCAGGCGGTGATTCCTTATAAAACCAAACTTCAAACGTTTTGTCCTCAAGAACAAGCTTTTTAATCTGTTTTGAAAGGGCATTGCGCTTTGAATTGTCAAGCGTTTTTTTGAAGTCCTCGGCGTTGACCATTCCGTTGGCAGTCAATATTTGCGCCGCTTTTTCGTAATCATCGGTCTGTTCAATCAGCGAGTACAGCTCACCGCTGCTTTCTGAAATATATGAATTGTCGGGATAAATATAAGTCGGAATACCATGTTCGATGTGCTCGTACGCTGTCGGATAAAGTGCGCAGGTGAAAACGGCAACCAAAAGATATACGCCGCAAAAAGCGATTATGCGCTTCGAAAACGGGCGCGTCTTTTTTGCACTTCCGAGTCTGATCCTTTTTGCCGAAACAAAACAGTAGGCACTGCAAGCGAGCAGAAAAGCCATGCAGCCGAACGGATAATACAAAACGGGACCCATGTTTATTTCGCTCCACATTGAGAACGGCGAAAATTTGTCGAGAAAGTACATTATGTTTGTTTCAATTGAAAACAGTGCCGCCTGCGGAAAAATGCAGAACAATAAGCTTGCGGCGATTATTACGTTTGCCGCACCGACCGAAATCAGCGTTTTGCGAAGTTTAAAGCTGCGCGCCGCAACAACAATGAAAAGCATCACGAAAATTATGCCGAAGCTTGTAAGATTCATTTTGAAATCCGGGTCTCCGAGATAATCTGCGGAAGCGACAAACTGACCGAACATGCCGCAAATCAGGTTGAACTGAATAATCGATAAACCTAAAAGTAGTGCCGAGTATATATTTTCTTGGTAAAGCGATTCAAATTCATCTTTGATTGCTTTCTTTGTTTTTTCGTCTTCGCCCATGTCGCGAAGCGCAAGGTCTAAGCTTTCCTCTTT
>DKDD01000162.1:6284-6978 GCA_002451715.1 Ruminococcaceae bacterium UBA6857
GATTTCTTCATAGCGGTCGGCTTTGTCAAGAATATGGCATTGAAGCTCGTCAAAAAGAGATTTCCGTCTTTTTTCCAAAATGTTTTTCGGAATGAGCGAATCAATATATGCCGAAAGTTTCGGATTCATTTTTATTCCCCCTTTCGGTTCAAACCGAAGCAGTTGCCGGCCGGCTTTTAATAACTTTTTCGACAGCGTTTGAATATGCTTCCCATTCCTTCCTGGTTTCGGCAAGGGTTTTGAGTCCCTTTTTTGTGATGTGGTAATACTTGCGCTTTCTTCCTTCGGCCTCGGTCCAGTAGGATTTCAAATAGCCGTTTTGCTCAAAAGAATGAAGAATCGGATAAAGAGTGCCTTCCTTAAAAGTAAAAACCTGTTCGCTTTTTTCGGCAATGCGTTTGATTATCATGTAGCCGTAAAGATCCTCGCTTTCAAGCACCGAAAGAACCAGAAGCGCACTGCTACCTTTTGTGAGTTCTTTTTTGATGTCCATAAAACGACCTCCTTTTTATCATAGAGAGTCGATACATCGAATCTCTATGTATAATATAGCATTTACTTTTTGTTTTGTCAACGGTTTTGCATAAATTTTTGCCCGCCGATTTTTCTGCTTTTTTTCGAATAATTTGCTTTTTTTCGAACAGACGTCGCTTGATCACCCATGAATGTGTTTGTTTGCACTGCATAATTTTTT
>DKDD01000067.1:0-614 GCA_002451715.1 Ruminococcaceae bacterium UBA6857
CAGAAGGTCTGACTTTCATTGTGAACTACCTCCTTTAAAAATTGAACCTGTCGGTTAATTATAATGCTTACATTGCGACCGATCTTTCGGTGGATTTGCATTTATCGGTGAGCAGATTTTTCGTTCGGAGTGCGAAAGGCTTCGCAGGCAATACTTTGTGTATTGGCAAGGAGCATTTTGTGCGCCGACGGGAAATATGCCGCCGAGAAATGTTAAAGACATCCGAAAAGTCGGGAGCTTATTTGGATCTCCATGTGATGCGTCCCTTGGTCAGGTCGTATGGAGACATTTCGACCGTAACCTTATCTCCGGGAAGAATGCGAATGTAATTCATTCGAAGCTTTCCGGAAATGTGGGCAAGAATTTTGTGGCCGTTTGAAAGCTCAACTTGGAACGTTGCGTTCGGAAGAGCCTCAACAACGGTGCCTTCAATTTCGATCATATCCTGTTTTGACATAACTTTTCTACCTCTTCAAATCATTGAGTCATTGAGTTGTTTGAGTGCTTTTCGCAATTTGCGATCAGTTTCCATTGAAGCCTCGTCAATGAACATCGGGGTAAATTCAACGTGGCGGAGATTTTTTACCTTTGGCCTTTTGAGCGGCCGTTCCTTA
>DKDD01000067.1:636-1424 GCA_002451715.1 Ruminococcaceae bacterium UBA6857
ACGTCGCAAAGAAAAACCCTTTTTTCTTCAAAGCGCACCGCCGCAAGCAGTCTGCCTTTGTCGCGTCCTGCTTTAGACAGCACTACCTGCCCTTTTTTAAACTCCATCGGGCGAACCTCATTCTTTCGTGAGGATCACCGGGCCGTCTTTTGTGATGGCAATGGTGTTTTCAAAGTGGGCAGAAAGCTTTCCGTCGGCGGTTTTAACCGTCCATCCGTCTGAAAGCCTTTTAATAGCTTTTGTGCCTTGATTGATCATCGGCTCAATGGCGATTGTCATGCCCGGTAACAGGCGAACGCCCCGGCCGGCTGTTCCGTAATTCGGAACGGCGGGATCTTCATGAAGTTCTTTTCCAACTCCGTGACCCGTGTACTCGCGTACAACGGAAAATCCCCTTTCCTCGCAGTAGCGCTGAACACACGAACCTATATCGCCGATTTTTCCGCCGGGAACCGCAACCTTGATCGCCTCATAAAGGCTTTCTCTGGTTACGTCAATCAGCCGCTGTGCCTCTTCGGAAATTTTTCCGCAGGCAAATGTGGCGGCGTTGTCGCCGTTATAGCCGTGAATTTTTGCTCCGAGGTCGATACTTACAATGTCGCCCTCTTTAAGGATACGCTTTTTGCTTGGAATGCCGTGAATTACTTCATCGTTTACGGAAATGCATGCTGTGGCGGGAAAGCCGTATAAATGCAGGAAGTTGGGTTCTGCACCCTGGCTTTTGATGTATTCATAGGCTATGCGGTCGATCTCGGCGGTTGAAATGCCGGGTTTTACCGCTTCCCCTG
>DKDD01000067.1:1524-19230 GCA_002451715.1 Ruminococcaceae bacterium UBA6857
ATCATGCTTAATCCTCCAATGCCTTGAGGGTGAGTGCAGTCGTATCTGCGACTTCCTCCTGTCCCTCAACAACAGTAAGCTTGTTCTTGTTTTTGTAAAACTCAACGAGCGGTTCTGTCTGCTCGTGATATACTTTCAAACGTTCAAGGATTGTTTCCTCCTTGTCGTCAGAACGCTGAACAAGCTGTGCGCCGCAGTGGTTGCAAACGCCGTCCTTTTCCGGCTTCTTATAAAGAAGATGATAGGAAGCGCCGCAGCCGCCGCAGACCCTGCGTCCGGAAAGTCTTTGAACGATTTTTTCATCGGGAACCTGAATGTCGATAACTTTGTCGATTACGATTCCCATGTCGTCAAGAGCCTGTGCCTGAGGCACGGTTCTCGGAAAACCGTCAAGAATAAATCCGTTTTTGCAGTCGTCTTCTTTAAGCCTTTCCCTGACGATGCCAATTACAACATCGTCGGGAACAAGCAGACCTTTGTCAATGAACTCCTTCGCTTTAATACCCATTTCCGTCTGCGCTTTAAGCGCCGCACGGATGATATTGCCTGTTGATATGGTCGGGATCGAAAGGTGCTCGGAAATTACTTCTGCCTGAGTGCCTTTTCCGGCTCCCGGCGCGCCCAATAAGATAAGCTTCATCAGGTATCACCTCAAAATAAGTATTAGTCAAGGAAGCCCTTGTAGTGTCTCATCATCATCTGGCTTTCAAGCTGTTTAACGGTTTCAAGTGCAACACCGACAACGATGATGAGTGAAGTACCGCCGAGCGAAATTGCCATCGGATGGTTGATGAGCTTTGTGAAGATTGTCAAGATGTTCGGGAACAGCGCAACAACCGAAAGGAGAAGAGCGCCGAGAAGCGTAATTCTTGAAAGAATCTTCTTAATATAATCGGAAGTCGGTTTGCCCGGACGGATACCCGGAATCATACCGCTGTTCTTTCTGATGTTGTTTGCCATCTCAACCGGGTTATACTGAATGCTTGCATAGAAGTATGCGAAGAACAGAATAAGAAGGAAGTAGATGATTGCATAGAACCAATGGTCCGTTGAGAACATGTTGAAGAACGTCTTCCATCCGCCTGTGATTTTGTCTTCCGAAATGAAGAGCTGGATCGTTGCGGGAAGTGAAAGAATTGAAGAAGCAAAGATAACGGGAAGAACACCTGACATATTGACCTTGATGGGGATATGTGTGCTCTGGCCGCCGTACATCTTTCTGCCGACAACTCTTTTTGCATACTGAACGGGAATTCTGCGTTCCGCGTTGTCCATCCAAACGATGTATGCGATCATCGCAAGAAGGAAGATGATAACAATCGGAACAAGTGCGAAGTACGCGCCGCCCATGGTAAGATAGCTGTACATCTGAACACAAAGGGTGGGCATACGGGCAACAATGCCTGCGAAAAGGATGATGGAAACGCCGTTTCCGATACCCTTGTCGTTAACCTGTTCGCCGAGCCACATGATGAATGCGGAACCGGCGGTAAGAACGAGAATAACAACAAGACCCTGAAGTACTGCCGAAATGCCGGTGAAGAGTTCTCCGGAAGCGTCCTTAACAACATATCCCTTTGCGCGAAGATAAATGAAGTATGCAGTTGACTGCATAAGAGCCAGAGCGATTGTTGTATATCTCGTGATTGTTGCCATCTTCTTTCTGCCTTCCTCGCCCTCTTTTGAAAGTTTTTCAAGAGCGGGGATTGCAACAGCAAGAAGCTGAATGATAATTGAACTGTTGATGTAAGGTGTAACGCCCATTGCGAAAACGGTTCCGTAGTTGAACGCGTCACCTGTCATCATGTTGAGGTAGTTCATGAAGGACTCGCTGCCCTCGGGTGTGATTCCGCTTGTGATATCAGTAAACGGAACGGGAATAGCAGCACCGATCCTGAAGATCAATACTATAAGCGCCGTGAAAAGCATTTTCTTTCTGAGATCTGCAATTTTCCAAGCATTTATAAATGTACTAATCATTTCAGATCACCTCGGCCTTTCCTCCGGCCGCCTCGATCTTCTGCTTAGCTGATTCGCTGAAAGCATTTGCTTGAACGGTGAGAGCCTTGGAAAGCTCGCCGTTTCCGAGAACCTTAACGCCGCCAAGAACCTTTTTGACAAGACCCTTTGAAAGAAGAGCGTCAATTGTTACTGTTTCGCCGGCCTCAAAAGCCTTGTCAAGCGCGGACAGATTGACGATTGCCATTTCGGTTCTGAAAATATTGTTGAAACCTCTTTTGGGAAGTCTTCTCTGGAGGGGCATCTGGCCGCCTTCAAAGCCGGGACGCATTCCGCGGCCTGCTCTGGCCTTCTGACCCTTGTGACCTTTACCGGCGGTTTTACCCTGTCCGGAACCTGCGCCGCGTCCGATTCTCTTGCGAGCCTTTGTTGAGCCGGCAGCAGGTGAAAGTTCGTGCAATTTCATTTTTCGCACCTCCTTGCTTTATGCTTCGGTAACCTCGATAAGGTGAGAAATCTTTCTGACCTTACCTTGAGTCTGTGGGTTATTCGGCTGAGTAGCCTCGTCCCCGATTTTGCGAAGACCGAGAGCATGGGCGGTAGCAATCTGATCTTTCTTTGAGCCGATAAGACTTCTTACAAGCTTAACTTTAATCATTGTTACGCCCTCCTTAACCTAAAATTTCCTGAGCGGTCTTTCCGCGAACAGCTGCAACTTCTTCAACGTTGCGAAGCTTTGAAAGGCCGTCAAGTGTTGCTCTTACGACATTGCAGGGGTTGTTTGAACGAAGAGCCTTTGTACGAATGTCCTTGATTCCGACTGTTTCAACAACAGCACGAACGGGACCGCCGGCGATAACGCCGGTACCGGGTGCAGCAGGCTTGAGAAGAACAACGCCTGCGCCGAACTTACCGATGATCTCATGGGGAATTGTTGAACCCTTGAGGGCAACTTTCATGAGATTCTTTTTCGCGTCTTCGATACCCTTGCGGATTGCGTCGGGAACTTCGCCCGATTTTCCGAGACCGAAGCCGATCGTTCCGTTTCCGTCACCGACAACTACAAGAGCTGCGAACTTGAAGATACGACCGCCCTTAACGGTTTTGGAAACACGGTTGATGGCAACAACGCGCTCTGTAAGTTCATAAGCCGATGCATCAATCTTATTCATAAATCAATATCCTCCTTGCTTAGAACTTCAGGCCGCCGGCACGAGCGCCGTCTGCGAGTGCCTGAACACGACCGTGGTATACATAACCGCCTCTGTCAAAGACACACTCGGTGATGCCTTTTTCAGCGGCACGCTTTGCAAGAAGCTCGCCAACCTTTGTTGCGGCTTCTTTGTTTCCGCCGTACTCAAATTCCTTTTCCACTGTTGCTGCCGAAGCAAGGGTAACACCCTGAACATCGTCAACAAGCTGTGCATAGATGTGGTTGAGTGAACGGTAAACGCTCAGACGCGGACAAGCCGCAGTACCGCTGATCTTAGCGCGTACTCTTTTGCGTCTTTTAAGTCTTGCTTTATTGCTGTCTTTTTTGCTGACCATAGAAATTTCACTCCTTTACCAATCTTATTTACCCTTACCGGCTTTACCTTCTTTGCGGCGGATATGCTCTGAAGCATATTTAATTCCCTTGCCCTTGTAAGGTTCCGGCGGACGCTTTTCGCGAACTTCTGCGGCAAACTGACCAACCTTTTGTTTGTCGGCGCCGTGAATGATGATTTTGTTGGGAGCGGGAACTTCAATTGTGATGCCGTCTTTTTCTGACATTACAACGTCGTGTGAGTAACCGATCTTCATAACAAGGTCGGTGCCCTTCTTTTCCGCACGGTAACCGATACCGTTGATTTCAAGTTCCTTCTGGAATCCCTTTGAAACACCCTCAACCATGTTTGCGATAAGTGTACGGGTAAGACCGTGAAGTGATCTGTATTCCTTATTGTCGTTCGGACGTGCAACGATGATTTCGTCGCCTTCCTTTGTGACGGACATGTTGTCATGAACGGTGTGGGTAAGAGTACCCTTTGCGCCCTTAACGGTGATGGTGCTGCCGTCGATTGTTACGTCTACTCCTGCGGGAATAGCGATGGGTTTCTTTCCTATACGTGACATCTCGGCACCCCCTTACCAAATGAACGCAAGGACCTCGCCGCCAACATTGGCTTTGCGGGCTTCCTTGTCGGTCATGATACCCTTTGAGGTTGAAAGAATCGCGATTCCGAGACCTTTCATAACCTTGGGCATATCCTCACAGCTTGTGTAAATTCTGAGGCCGGGCTTTGAAACTCTTCTGAGACCGGTGATAACACGGGTCTTTCCGGGGCCATACTTAAGCTGAACGTCCATAATTCCCTGCTTACCGTCTTCTTCAACGGTGAAGCTTTTGATGTATCCTTCATCCACAAGAATCTGAGCAATTGCCTTCTTGGTGTTGGATGCAGGAATTTTAACTGAATCGTGTTTAGCTGCGCTTGCATTACGGATTCTCGTAAGCATATCAGCGATTGCGTCTGTTACTTGCATTATTCCTTTACCTCCTTGACAATTACTTACCAGCTTGCCTTCTTCACGCCGGGAATCTGTCCTGCGTGGGCAAGTTCTCTGAAGCAGATACGGCATACTCCGTACTTACGAAGATAGGCGTGAGGTCTGCCGCAGATCTTGCAGCGGTTATACTGCCTTGTGGAATACTTAGCGGGTCTTTTCTGTTTTACTTTCATTGAAGTCTTTGCCATAAGTTATTCCTCCTCCTTATTGTCTTTCGAAAGGAGCACCCATAAGAGTGAGCAGCTCTCTTGCTTCTTCGTCGGTGTTAGCGGTTGTTACGAAACAGATATCCATTCCGCGAACCTTGTCGATCTTATCATAGTCGATTTCGGGGAAGATAAGCTGTTCCTTGATACCGACTGTGTAGTTACCTCTGCCGTCGAAAGCGTTGGGGTTAATTCCTCTGAAGTCACGAACTCTGGGAAGAGCGAGATTGAAGAATCTGTCGATAAATTCATACATCTTGTCTCCTCTGAGTGTAACCTTTACGCCGATAACCATGCCTTCACGAAGCTTGAAGTTAGCGACGGATTTTTTAGCCTTGCAAAGAACGGGCTGCTGACCTGTGATCTGTCTGATGTCCGAAACGATTGCGTCGAGAACCTTTGAGTTATCTCTTGCTTCGCCGCAGGCAACGTTAACAACGACCTTGTCGATCTTCGGGATTTGCATAACGCTTTTATAGCCGAACTTCTTCATGAGAGCAGGTGCAACCTCATTAACGTAGGCTTCTTTTAATCTTGCCATGTCATGTTCCTCCCTTATTCAAACTTTGCGCCGCAGCCGTCTTTTTTGCATACGCGCATTTTCTTGGTCTTGCCCTTAACTTCTTCATAGACGTGGCCGACTCTTGTCGGGCGTCCGCATTTCGGGCAGATAAGCTGGACCTTCGAAGCGTAAAGAGCGCTTTCAGCCTTGATAATTCCGCCGGGCTCGCCCATCTTGCGGGGTTTAACGTGTTTTGAAACAACGTTGATTCCCTCAACGATGACTTTGCCTTCCGAAGGGCTGACCTGAAGGACCTTTCCTCTGGCGCCACGATCCTTGCCGTTGATAACAACAACCTGGTCGCCTGTTTTTACATGTACCTTACTCATCGTGACACCTCCTTAAAGAACTTCCGGAGCGAGGGAGAGGATTTTAAGATAATCCTTTTCACGAAGCTCTCTTGCAACCGGTCCAAAGATACGAGTACCCTTGGGGTTTTTATCTTCCTTGATGATAACGGCTGCGTTTTCGTCAAAACGAATATACGTTCCGTCATCGCGGCGAACGCCTGTTGCAGTGCGGACAACAACTGCCTTAACAACGTCGCCTTTTTTTACGACGCCACCCGGTGCTGCCTTCTTGACAGAAGCAACAATGACGTCACCGATATTAGCATATCTTCTGCCGGTACCGCCGAGAACACGGATGCACATAAGCTCCTTAGCTCCGGTATTGTCGGCAACCTTAAGATAAGTTTGCTGTTGGATCATTGTGTTTGGCCTCCTTTAAGCTGCACCAATTATTTGGCTTTTTCAATAATTTCAACGACACGCCATCTCTTGTCCTTTGAGATCGGGCGGGTCTCCATTACAAGTACACGGTCGCCGATTCCGCAAATTTCGTTTTCGTCGTGAGCCTTAACCTTAACGGTGCGGTTAACGATTTTCTTATAAAGCGGGTGTCTGACCTTATCCTTG
Source organism: Ruminococcaceae bacterium UBA6857 (assembly GCA_002451715.1). GTDB lineage: Bacteria > Bacillota > Clostridia > Oscillospirales > Acutalibacteraceae > UBA6857. Next base: position 7,719 of record DKDD01000067.1, read on the forward strand.
ATCGTAACAACAACTGTCTTCGACATTTTGTCGCTGGTTACGATTCCGACCTGTGTTTTACGAAGGTTTCTTTCCATTTGTCTTTAACCTCCCTTTCCTCAAGAATTTGCGCCGTGAAGTTCGATATCGCGCTGAACAGTTTTAATTCTTGCGATATCCTTCTTAACTGCGCTGATTCTCATCGGGTTGTCGAGCTGATTAACAGCCTGCTGGAAGCGAAGATTGAAAAGCTCCTTCTTGAGCTCTGCGAGCTTTGCGTCCATCTCAGCGGCGGACAGTTTTCTGATTTCACTTGCTTTCATTACTGTTCACCATCCTTTTCCTGTTCAGCCTTAGTTGCAAACTTGCACTTGATGGGAAGCTTGTTTGCGGCAAGACGCATAGCCTCGCGTGCAAGAGCTTCGTCAACGCCTGCAATTTCAAACATAACTCTGCCGGGTTTAACAACTGCTACCCAATATTCGGGCGAGCCTTTACCGGAACCCATTCGGGTTTCTGCGGGCTTCTGAGTAATGGGCTTATCGGGGAAGATCTTGATCCAAACCTGACCACCACGCTTGATGTAACGGGTCATGGCGATACGGGCTGCTTCGATCTGTCTTGAAGTGATCCATGCGGGTTCAAGAGCAACAAGACCGAAATCACCGTAAGTAACCTGATTGCCCTTGTGGGCTGCGCCTTTAAGACGACCACGCTGAACTTTACGGCGTTTAACACGTTTAGGCATTAACATTATCTTGCTCCTCCTTCCTTACGCTGTCTGGGGCGACGGCGTTCGGGACGACGGCGGTCTTCGTTGTTGGAAACCTGAAGAACTTCGCCGGTGTAGATCCATACCTTTACGCCGATGCGTCCGTAAGTTGTTTTTGCTTCAGCAAAACCGTAGTCAATGTCGGCACGAATTGTCTGAAGGGGAATTGTACCTTCCTTGTAGGTTTCGCTTCTTGCGATTTCGGCGCCGCCGAGACGACCCGAAGCCTGACATTTGATACCCTTTGCGCCAAGCTTCATAGCTCTGCCGATTGCCTGCTTAAGAGCACGGCGGAAAGAAATTCTTCTTTCAAGCTGTGCGGCAATGTTTTCTGCAACGAGCTGAGCGTTGACGTCCGGGTTTTTAATCTCAACAATGTTGAGTGAGACGCTCTTTCCAAGCTTCTTTTCAAGAGTTGCTTTGAGCTTTTCGATCTCTGCACCGCCGCGGCCGATAACCATGCCGGGCTTTGCAACATGAATGTTGATTCTTACGCGGCTTGCGCTGCGTTCGATTTCAACTTTGGGAACTCCTGCGGGAGCAAGTGTTTCAAGGAGATATTCACGAAGATTGTAGTCTTCAACGAGTGTATCGCCGAAATCCTGCTTCTTAGCATACCAACGAGATTCCCAGTCCTTAATAACGCCTACTCTAAGACCGGTAGGATTAACTTTCTGACCCATTGTATTACCTCCTCCTCACTTATTCTGCTTCCTTGAGAACAAGGGTGATGTGCGACGTCTTCTTATTGATTCTGTATGCACGACCCTGAGCTCTCGGTCTGATTCTTTTAAGTGTCGGACCCTGACCTACGTAGCATTCTGCAACATAGAGTCTTGAAGTGTCCATATCTTTATTTTCCGCATTAGCCATTGCGGACTTCAAAAGCTTTGAAACAATTTCACACGCAGCCTTGGGCGTGTATTTAAGAATTGCCATGGCTTTGTCAGCAGGCTGGTTACGGATAAGGTCAAGAACAATCTTAACCTTACGCGGCGCAATACGCACAAAAGTTACTTTTGCTGTTGCTTCCATTGTAATACACTCCTTTCGACTGATTATTTACCGTTGTTTGAGGTTTTTGAACCTGCGTGGCCTCTGAAGGTTCTTGTGGGGGCGAATTCACCGAGCTTGTGGCCAACCATGTCTTCGGTAACATAAACGGGAACGTGCTTGCGTCCGTCATGAACTGCGAATGTGTGGCCGACGAAATCGGGGAAGATGGTGGAGCTGCGGCTCCACGTTTTAAGAACGATCTTTTCGCCCTTTTCGTTCATCTTGATGACTCTGTCATACAGCTTTTCCTGCACGAAAGGTCCTTTCTTAGTGCTTCTGCTCATTATTCATAGCTCCTTTCATCGACCGTTATCTGTCGTTACGACGCTTAACAATAAGCTTGTCGGAACGATTCTTCTTAGCGCGAGTCTTGTAGCCGAGAGCAGGCTTGCCCCACGGGGTAACAGGGCCGGGACGACCGATGGGTGATTTACCTTCACCACCGCCGTGCGGGTGGTCACACGGGTTCATGACTGAACCGCGGACTGTCGGTCTGATACCAAGGTGACGTGTACGACCTGCCTTACCGATCTTAACGTTTTCGTGGTCGCCGTTGCCGACAACACCGATTGTTGCCATGCACTTTTCGGAAACCTTGCGAAGCTCGCTTGACGGAAGTCTGAGAAGAGCAAAGCCGCCCTCCTTAGCCATGAGCTGAGCTGCGTTACCTGCTGCTCTTGCAAGCTGGCCGCCTCTGCCGGGATAAAGCTCAACGTTGTGGATGAAGGTACCGGTGGGGATGTTTGTGAGGGGAAGAGCGTTGCCCGGCTTGATGTCGGCGCCTGCGCCTGCTTCAACCTTATCGCCAACCTTGAGTCCCTCGGGAGCGAGGATATATCTCTTTTCGCCGTCTTCATACTCAAGAAGAGCAATGTGAGCCGATCTGTTGGGATCGTATTCAAGAGTTTTGACAGTTGCGGTTACGTCGAACTTGTCTCTCTTAAAGTCGATGATACGATACTTTCTTCTGTTTCCGCCGCCGCGGTGGCGAACGGTGATGCGTCCGTAGCTGTTACGGCCGCTCTTTTTGTTGAGAGGAGCAAGAAGGCTTCTCTCCGGGCCGCACTTTGAAAGCGCGGAGTAGTCTGTATACGACATATTACGTGTGCCGTTTGTTACAGGCTTCATAACACGAATTGACATTTTACTACACTCCTTAAAGCGGTTTAGCGGAGGATTGTCAACCTCCATACATTACCGCCGGATTTTAAAAAAGTTACCTCAGCGTTCTATATTTAAGAACACTATTGTGGCCGACGGACAATTCAACAGGTGCGTTTATCGGTGAGATGATTTTCGAGGCAGACCACATAATTTTACGCAGGCAATACTTTGTGTATTGGCAAGGGAAATTCTGCGGTATGACCGGAAATCAGCCGCCGAGAAATGTGCCTTTGAGTTGACCGTTGGTCACCCATTAAAGAAGTCCGTCGAAGAAGTCGATTGTCTTTGAATCCTCGGTGAGGGTGACAATTGCCTTTTTCCAAGCGGCGGTATAGCCTTCATAGCGGCCGTATCTTCTGAGGTGACCCTTGCAGCTGATTGTGTTGACCTTTGCAACTTTTACGCCGAAGACTTCTTCAACAGCCTTTGCGATTTCAGCCTTGTTTGCATCCTTTGCAACCTTAAAGGTGTACTTTTTGAATGCGGTTCCCATCATGCTTTCTTCTGTGATGATGGGCTTGAGGATGATGTCATGTGATAATTTACTCATTATGCATATACCTCCTCGATTTTTGCAACAGCGTCCTTGAGGACAACGAGGGTGTTGCAGTTGAGAATATCGTAAACGTTAAGGGTATTGACAAGCGAAACTTTTACGCCTGCAATGTTCCTTGCGCTTCTGTAAACGATATCGTCCTTCTCCGGAAGAACAAGAAGAACCTTCTTGCCGGTTTCAAGAGCGGAGAGAACTTTAACAATTTCCTTGGTCTTGATTGCTTCAAGCTTGAGCGAATCGAGAACAACCATCTCGTTTGCGGCAACCTTTGAGGAAAGAGCCGACTTCATTGCAAGCTTTCTTACCTTTCTGTTGACCGAGAAACCGTAGCTTCTGGGCTTGGGGCCGTGTGCAATTCCGCCGTGATACCACTGCGGAGCTCTTGTTGAGCCCTGTCTTGCACGGCCTGAGCCTTTTTGCTTCCAGGGCTTCTTTCCGCCGCCGGAAACTTCTGAGCGTGTCAGGGTTGACTGTGTGCCCTGACGCTGATTTGCCAAATAATTGACAACAACGATGTGCATTGCAGACGTGTTGGGAACGATACCGAAGATACCCTCGGAAAGCTCAAGATCGGAAACTTTCTTTCCGCTTACGTCGAATACTGATACGTTAGGCATTTAGAGCAACTCCTTTCTTACGCTTTTTTAACGCTGTTAACTACCATTACGATGCCCTTTTTGGGACCGGGGATTGCGCCCTTGATAGCGATGAGGTTGTTTTCAACGTCAACTTTAACAACGTCCAAATTCTGAATTGTGACGCGTTCTGCGCCGAGATGGCCGGCAAGTTTCTTTCCCTTGTAAACTCTTGAGGGATCGGAGCAAGCACCGAGTGAACCTGCGTGTCTTGCAACGGGGCCGGTACCGTGAGACTCTTTGAGTCTTGAGAAGTTCCATCTCTTGATTGCGCCCGCAGTTCCTTTACCTTTGCTGGTTCCGACTACGTCAACCTTTTCGCCGGCTGCAAAGATGTCAGCTTTAACGATGTCGCCAACATTGAGAGCGGAGCAATCGTCAAGTCTGAATTCACGAAGAACTTTCTTGGGAGCAACGTTAGCCTTGTCGAAGTGACCCTTCATAGGCTTGTTTACTCTTGTAACTTTCTTGTCGTCAAAGCCGAGCTGAACGGCTTCGTATCCGTCGTTTTCAGCAGTCTTCTTTTGAACAACTGCGCACGGACCGAGTTCAACGACCGTTACGGGAATCACATTTCCCTTTTCATCGAAAACCTGGGTCATTCCGAGTTTTCTGCCGATAAGACCTTTTTTCATTTGATTATCCTCCTTTGGTTATTGGTTGGACCTTTTGCCAACGTGACCTTTCGGTTAAGCGCGGGTATAATTAAAATTGAAAGAAAAGATTATGTTCGTTTGTTATCTTTTGATTTCGATTTCAACGCTTGCCGGAATTTCAAGATTTGTCAGAGCCTCCACGGTCTTGGGTGTAGGTCTGATGATGTCAATGAGTCTTTTGTGGGTTCTCTGTTCAAACTGTTCACGGCTGTCCTTATACTTATGAACAGCGCGAAGGATCGTTACAACCTCTTTTTCGGTGGGAAGGGGAATCGGACCGGAAACAGTTGCGTTTGTGCGCTTCGCTGCTTCAACGATCATTTCCGCTGCCTTGTCAACGAGGTTGTGATCGTATCCCTTGAGTCTGATACGGATTTTTTCCTTTACTGCCATTGATTACGCCTCCTAATAAAATTGGCGGGCCGCGCTTTTTGTCAACCTTACCGGGTGTTTTCAAGTTCCCCATTTAAAAACCGGAAACTGAATATATTTCCGGAGTTGACCTTTTTTGCATAGTTCGCCCAAAAGCGAAATACGCGAAAAAGCGCATTTCACGAATATGCCGTTGAGCAAAGCCCACGCAAGAGACGGCATACTGAAAGTGAATATAGATCGCCCGGTTTAAAATCGGACATACTCCGCGGAAATTTCCTGCCTCATAAGGGCAGCCACCTCCCGCATCATCGCATATCGTTTGGTTGTGAAAGGCATAGTTATACCCATACTACGCCCACACACGCTTGATTATAGTACCATATTTATTGTTGATTGTCAACGATTTTGAAAGAAAAAGTTTGTTGAAAACATAGATTTTTTTCGTCTTCCCCTGCCCTGTCCATATAAGGTGGACAGACACTTTTTTTGACCCAAGATATTGTGAAAGTAACGCACACCGTTCCTCGCTGTATGCAAAAAATATTTTAATCAAACTTTTTTTATTATCAATATTGCGTACTTCGCCTCTATACTATATAATATATAGCGTCCGAATTTCTTCAAAGGGGTGCATGAACATGAACATCGGCGCGTCGTCATCGTGCTTTTATCCGCTTGAAACCGAAAAGTCTCTTGAAAAAGTCGGAAAGGTCGGAATAAAAACAACGGAGGTCTTTTTCAACTCGCCGTCCGAACTTGAAAAGGACTTTTTGAAAAAGCTTCTCAAAATAAAAGAAACCTACGGCATGGACATCACCGCCGTTCACCCGTTTTTGTCCTTTTCGGAAGGATACAACATTTTCAGTTCATACTACCGCCGCTTTGAAGACAGCCTTGAATATTACAAAAAATTTTTTGAAGCCGCAGAAACTCTCGGCGCGCGATATCTTATTCTTCACGGTTCGCGCGGCGAAAAAACAATTCCGGACGAAGAATATGCCGAACGACTTTTAAAATTTATTGAGGAGGGCGAAAAATTCGGCGTTCGTGTCACTCACGAAAACGTTGTTCTTTACGCCGGACAATCGCCGAAGTTCATGGAATTTCTGCGTTCGCAGCTCGGTGAAAAATTTTCCATGACGCTCGATTTGAAGCAGGCAAGAAGAACAATGTTTGATCCGCTTGATTTTGTCAATCGGCTCGGAAAAAGCATTGTTCACGTTCACGTCAGCGACTGCGGTCCCGATTCATACTGCACGCCGCCGAGCAAAAACGGACTTTATGATTTTTCAAAGTTCTTTGAAAAAATGGATGAAATCGGGTTTGACGGCGATTACATTGTCGAACTTTACCGCAGAGACTTTAAAGACGAATTTGAACTCAAAGCAAGTGTTGACTATCTCAAAACATTCGAAAAAAGGCAAAACGAAAAAGCGTGAGATAATATATAAATTTCAGAATAGGCTTTAAAATTGCTTTTCGGTGTGATATACTTATATGATGTAAAATAATCGGCAGTTACCGCAGGAAGGACAGAAAGAATGGGAAAAACGATCGCGATCGTCAATCAAAAAGGCGGCGTCGGAAAAACAACAACGGCCGTCAATCTTGCCGCCGCAGTCGGCATGAAAGGCTATAAAACCCTCCTTGTTGACATCGACCCCCAGGGCAACGCAACAAGCGGCCTCGGTTTCAATAAAAGAGAAACGCAAAAATCAACATACGACATGATGATAGGTACGGCAACAGCCGAAGAAATTGTTAAAGAAACAAAGTTTTCACGGCTTGACCTTCTTCCGGCAAACATGGATCTTGCCGGCGCAGAGCTTGAAATTGCCGATCTCGGCTCACGCGAAGCAAGAATCAAAAACGCCCTTGCTCCGCTCAAGGAAAAGTATGACTTTATTTTTCTTGACTGTCCCCCGTCGCTCGGACTCATCACAATCAACGCCCTTTGCGCCGTTGACAGTGTACTTGTTCCGATTCAGTGCGAATTTTATGCGCTTGAGGGACTTTCACAGCTCATGAACACCGTTCGCCAGGTCAAGCGCAAGTATAATCCGCTCATTGATATTGAGGGTGTGCTTTTAACGATGTTCGACGGAAGACTCAACCTTACTCAGCAGGTTGTTTCCGAAGTTAAGCGATTCTTTCCGCAAAAAGTTTTTTCGGTTGTAATTCCGCGCAACGTTCGCCTTTCCGAAGCTCCGTCTTTCGGTCAGCCGGTTGCTTACTACGACAAATCCTCAAAGGGAAGCAAGGCATATGACGACCTTGCAGACGAATTTCTCAGAAAGAACGGTAAAATTCCGCTTGCGTAAAAGGAGATACAAAAAATGGCAGCAAAAAACAAAGGCGGTCTCGGCAAAGGTCTTGACGCGCTTTTTATGGATAATTCAATGGAAGAAGAGGCAAAGTCCGCGGTCAAACTCAAACTCACCGAAATTGAGCCGAACCGCGAACAGCCGAGAAAAAGTTTTGACGAAGAAGCACTTGAAGAACTTGCAAACAGCATTGCAACCCACGGTGTGATTCAGCCGCTTCTTGTTCGTCCCCTTGCCGACGGCGGATACCAGCTCATTGCCGGCGAAAGAAGATGGCGCGCTTCACGCATGGCAGGACTTACGGAAGTTCCGGTCGTCATTCGCGAGATGAGCGACAGCGAAGCAATGGAACTTGCGCTTGTTGAAAATCTTCAGCGTGAAGACCTCAACCCGATTGAAGAAGCGCAGGGACTTGCCCTACTCATGGAAACCTACGGCTTAACGCAGGAGCAGGCGGCAAAGCGAGTCGGAAAAAGCCGTCCGGCAGTTGCAAACGCAATGCGTCTTCTTGCTCTTCCGCAGGACGTTCTTGCAATGGTTGAACGCGGCGAACTTTCTGCCGGTCATGCAAGAACGATTCTTCCGCTTGAAAACGACGAGCAGATCACCGCACTCGCGAACGAAATCATCAAAAAGAACCTTTCCGTTCGTGAAACCGAGCGCGCCGTCAAAGCGCTCCTCAAAGGCGACGTCAAACGTGAAAAACGCGTCAAAAAGCGCGACACCTACTATGACGAAGTTGAACTTGCCGTTTCGCAGTCGCTCGGAAGAAAAGCAAAGGTTTCGCTTTCCGGCGGCAACAAGGGCACGCTTGAAATTGAATTTTTCGGAAAAGACGACCTTTCAAAGCTTTTGAAGCTTTTTGAAAACGACGATTGATTAACGATTAAAAGAGAAGAGAGAAAAGGTTTATATAAACCCACCGCCGAAAAACGACGGTGGGTTTGGTTTTATTGACAAAAACCGACTTGTATGATAATATTTATTTTGCAAAGAAGACTTGCTATATCGGTAAGGCGGCTCGTCCCCACTTTGGTTATCCCATGGAGGGACGGATCTATTGTCTGTAATCAACCCTCCGGAAAGGAGGGTACGCCAATGGAAACATTAGCAATGATTTTTCTTATTCTTATTGCGGCAACTTGCTACATAAGAACCTACGACAACCATGTCGAAAAGAAAGAGAATCATAAAGATGAAGATAATAAAAAATAACCGCCCTGTCCTCGAAAACCAGGCGGTTATTTTCATGCTATGATTTTTGGGACGAACCGCTTACGGCCTCGTCTTCTTTGCATTTATATTATACTCAGTCGCCGACGTTTTGTCAAGCGGCTTATTTTTTTGCTCACCTCCTCTTTCCCGCAACTTTTGTCGATTTTGTATAATTTTACCCGTTTTGGAAATCCTAATTTCTACGGAAATTAATCCATAGATACTTGCTATGAATTAATTTTAGTGATATACTACCGTTGTAGTAGGAATTAAGGGCGGTGAAAAAATGAAAATCTCAACAAAAGGGCGCTACGGGCTTCGAATAATGACCGACATTGCGCTCAACGGAAAAGACGGCTGCGTTTCAATCAAAGACATTGCAACGCGCGAAAATCTTTCGGAAAAATATCTTGAACAGATTATCAACCTCCTTTCGAAACAAGGACTCGTTCAGTCCGTCCGCGGCGCGAAAGGCGGCTATCATCTGACAAAGGACGCGAAAGATATTACCGTTGAAGAGATTCTTCTTGCAACCGAGGGAAGTCTTGCTCCTGTTGCCTGTGCCGCCGACAGCGATTGCTGCGAAAATTATTGCGACTGCGTGACATCGTTCATCTGGACAAAAATTTATGATGCCGTCATTGACGTTGTTCATAACATTTCGCTTGAGGACCTTGCAGAGCGCAGTCTCAAAACCGGAAAATGCAGTGCAGAATGTAAGCCGGTTAAGTAAGACCGCAAAATCGGTCTATATATAATAGTATACTAAAATGTCAAAATATATTGAAGAAAGGAAAGCGACGCTTTTGCGCCGCACGGCAAAATTATGAGATTTGTATATGCAGACAATGCCGCAACAACTCCGATGTCAAAACACGTTATTGACGCAATGCTTCCTTATATGGAAGAGCATTTCGGCAATCCCTCAAGCCTTTATGCAATCGGTCAAACCGCTCACAGAGCCATCACAAAAGCAAGAGGACAGGTTGCCGCCGCACTCGGTGCTGACGAAAGAGAGATTTACTTCACCTCCGGCGGTTCCGAAGCAGACAACTGGGCAATCAAAGGCGCGGCCGCTCTCGGCGCAAAAAAAGGCAAAAAACACCTCATTACTTCAAAGATTGAACACCACGCCGTTCTTCACACAATGGCGGCTCTTGAAAAGCAGGGCTTTACCGTTACCTACCTTGACGTTTACGAAAACGGAATCGTTCGCGTTGAAGACGTTGAAAAGGCTATTACCGATGATACCTGCCTTGTTTCGATTATGTATGCAAACAATGAAATCGGAACAATTCAGCCGATTGCCGAAATCGGAAAACTTTGCCACGAAAAGGGTGTTCTTTTCCACACCGATGCCGTTCAGGCAGTAGGTCATGTACCCATCGACGTTAAGAAAGAGAATATTGATATGCTTTCTCTTTCCGGTCATAAGTTCCACGCTTCAAAGGGTATCGGCGCACTTTACTGCAGAAAGGGTATCAACCTCCCGAACCTCATTGAGGGCGGCGCACAGGAAAGCGGAAAACGTGCTGGAACCGAAAACGTACCCGGAATTGTCGGACTCGGCGTTGCAATCACCGATATGGTTGACCACATGGACGAAAACATGAAAAAGGTCAGCGCACTTCGCGACAGACTTTTTGAGGGTGCTTCAAAAATCTATCGTTCAAGAATCAACGGCGACAGAGAACACCGACTTCCCGGAAACTTCAGCATGTGCTTTGAGGGCGTTGAGGGCGAAAGTTTGCTTCTCATGCTCGACATGAAAGGCATTTGCGCTTCAAGCGGTTCTGCCTGCACCTCCGGTTCGCTTGACCCGAGCCATGTTCTTCTTGCAATCGGACTTAAGCACGAAGTTGCACACGGTTCATTGCGCCTTTCAATCAGCGAAAACACAACCGAAGAAGACGTTGACTATATTCTTGAAGCTCTTCCCCCAATCATCAACCGTCTTCGCGACATGTCTCCCCTTTGGGAAAGACTTATGAAAGAAGAAAAAGCCGCAAAGGGCGAATAATTCTCCCCTTTCGGTTTTGCAATAAATTTTGATTACAAAGGAGTTATATATATGGAATACTCAGAAAAAGTTATGGAACATTTCGCCAATCCCCACAACGTAGGCAAACTTGACGACGCAAACGGTATAGGCGAAGTCGGCAACGCAAAATGCGGCGACATCATGAAGATGTATCTTAAAATCGAAGATGACATCATCAAGGACGTTAAGTTCAACACATACGGCTGCGCTTCCGCAATCGCAACTTCCTCAATGGCAACCGACCTCATCAAAGGCAAGCCCGTTTCGGAAGCTTTGAAGCTTACAAACAAGGCTGTTGTTGAAGCTCTTGACGGACTTCCCGCGGTTAAAATTCACTGCTCGGTTCTTGCCGAACAGGCAATTAAAGCCGCTCTTGCCGACTATTACAAACGTCAGGGCATTGATCCAGAACCCATCGTCGGAAAAATCGAAGAATGTGAGCACGGCGCTTGCTCGCTGAAATAAGAATAGAAAAGATGAGACCTGTCGCGGGAAAACTCCTCGCGACAGGTTTTTGTTTTGTAGGATTTAGGTTAGCACGGGTCGAACCCAAGCCGACCATGAAACTTTGCTGTTATAACACAAATATAGAATTATACTCACATGGGCTGATTTTGTTCCGCTCAAAAAAATTAAACCTTTTTTGATGCATAAATTCAATAGCTTTTCTTCACCCACTTCCCCAACGTTATCTTCCTCGCACGTTCTGCTCTTAAAACAGCCGCTTCATCCGCTCCGC
>DKDD01000053.1:0-1881 GCA_002451715.1 Ruminococcaceae bacterium UBA6857
GATCAAAGCGTTCAAGCGTGGTTTCATCAAGTTCAACGCCGAAATCGAATGCATATTTTTTAAGTTTTTCAAGAGGTATAAACATATTGTTTTCCTTTCGATTCAGCCGCAATTTCAATGTTTCACGTGAAACACAGATATCACAGCTCGTTTTTACGAAGATAAATTAGTAAAACAGAAATGTCTGCCGGGCTTACTCCGGATATTCTTGACGCCTGACCAAGGTTTTTCGGCTTAACTTTATCAAGCTTTTCCTGCGCTTCCATGCGCAGTCCGGTAATTTCACTATATTTGAGCGTTTCAGGAAGCACCCTGCTTTCAAGTCTGCGCATTTCTTTTGCTTGGGCAAGCTGACGCTTTATATAACCTTCATACTTAACTTCAATTTCAACCTGCTCAAAAACTTCGTCCGGATAGTCGGGTCTTGTAAGGTCGAACGGCTTCAAAAGTTCATATGAAAGCTGCGGACGGCGAATCAAATCAATAAGTCGGCAACCGTTTGTCATTGCCGATGTTTCACGTGAAACAAGCAATTCGTTCAGCTCATCATTCGGTGCAAGACCGGTTGTTTCAATTCGTTTCAGCTCTTTTTTTATAAGCTCCTGCTTTTTCAGCAACCTATTGTGTTTTTCTTCACCAACCAAACCGATTTGATAGCCTATTTTGGTAAGTCGCAAATCTGCATTGTCCTGGCGAAGAATCAAGCGGTACTCCGAGCGGGAAGTCATCATGCGATAAGGATCACTGCAACCTTTGGTAACAAGGTCGTCAATCAGCGTTCCTATATATGAACTTGCGCGGTCAAGAAGGAGCGGCTCTTTGTTTTGTACCTTTTTTGCGGCGTTGATTCCGGCAATAAGACCTTGTGCGGCGGCTTCCTCATATCCGCTTGAACCGTTGAACTGTCCTGCCCCAAAAAGACCCGAAAAGTTTTTGAATTCCAAAGATGCGTACAAAGCAAGCGGATCAACACAGTCATACTCAATCGCATACGCTGTTCTCATAACCTGAACGTGTTCAAGACCGGGAATGGTACGCAAAAATTGAAGCTGAACATCTTCCGGAAGTGATGACGACATGCCTTGAAGGTACATTTCCTGCGTATGCTCTCCGCAAGGCTCAATAAAAAGCTGGTGACGCTCTTTTTCTGAAAAACGGACAATTTTGTCTTCAATACTCGGACAATACCTCGGACCTACGCCGTCAATCTTTCCGCCGTAAAGCGGAGAGCGGTGGATGTTTTCAAGGATAACGCGCTTTGTTTCGCTGTTTGTATAAGTCATGTAACACGAAAGCTTGTTTTCAATCGGGTGATCGGTATCAAACGAAAACGGAACTGTTATTTCATCGCCATCCTGTTTTTCAAGACGTGAAAAGTCAATGCTTCTTCTGTTTACTCTCGACGGTGTACCCGTTTTGAATCGCCTTGTGGGTACGCCCAAACGCTTGAGCGACGAGGCAAGTTCAGTTGACGCGAACATGCCGTCAGGCCCGCCCTCGTATGAAACATCGCCGACATAAATTTTTCCTCCGAGAAAAGTACCCGTTGCAAGAACAACACACTTTGCTTTATGAATCGCTTCAAGGCGCGTAAGGAGCTGCCACTCCCCTGTTTCAAGCTGTTTGATATCGGTGATCTCAGCCTGAACGATTTCGAGGTTCGGCTGAGATTCCATAACATTTTTCATGTATTCGCTGTATCTTCTGCGATCAATCTGAGCGCGAAGAGAATGAACTGCCGGACCTTTTCCGCGGTTAAGGATTCGGCTTTGAAGCGTGTTTTCATCTGCGGCCTTTCCCATCTCGCCGCCGAGTGCGTCGATTTCCCGAACAAGGTGACCTTTGCTTGTTCCGCCGATTGACGGGTTGCACGGCATATTG
>DKDD01000053.1:1905-2680 GCA_002451715.1 Ruminococcaceae bacterium UBA6857
ACGGCATATTGCCGACCCAGTCCATATTGATTGTGAACACGCCGACGGACACACCAAGCCTTGCCGCGGCAAGACCGGCCTCAATTCCGGCGTGACCTGCGCCTATAACAATGACGTCATAATTTTTAGCATAATACTGCATTTTGACCTCCGTTTGCAGGCAGGTGTCTGCATTTAATAATTTTATCTTTAATGACCATTCCATCGTTTTAAATTTTTTTATCAAACGAACGAAATATCGTAAATTTTTGCTCTTTTTATATAGTTTTTAAATGTAAACCGAAAAGTTTTCAACATTTTATTAAAACGTGTGGAAAATATAGTGAGCACGTTTTAAAATTTAATTTGATATTAATATAAATACATATATTATATAATTATAACCATTATCTATAATATTTTCACAGAAATCAGTGAGCTACCGTTTTGTACGGTTCAGTCTGTGACAAACTCTTAACTTCGTCTTGCACACCGAAAATTTATTGGAAAAAAAGTTCGGTTTAATGCGTATGGGAGTCGCTTAGACGCCCGTTTAAACCTCATCGTTTCCATCGTATAAATTTGTTGCTAATTTGTTTGGTTTAACCGCAGAAATTATTTATAAATTTATATGGTGCAAAAGATAAAATTCCATGGGAACTTTGAGTGACTCCCCTATGAGTTTAATCACACGGTTTTCTATAAATTTACGCGCTGCAAAAAGTTTTTTTGGCGAACGAAATCTGTCCACACGATTTGACCGCACAAAACTGTTCAACAAATAATTGTCTTCTGA
>DKDD01000212.1 GCA_002451715.1 Ruminococcaceae bacterium UBA6857
ATATCCATTTAACTAAGGAGGCAACTATTTAATTTTTATCGTCCTTGTAGGTAAATGGGGTTTATTATTACGAGCTTTGCGAGTAACAAGGTTCTTAGGCAAAGCCTAAGGTTCTTATTACGACCAAAGCGAGTAACAAGGTTCTCAAGCGTAGCTTGAGGTTCTTATATCCATTTAACTAAGGAGGCAAGTATTAAATTGCTCCTTATTTTACCACCTGTTTTATATTCTGTCAAGCGTTTTGCCCGCTCTGTCGTTTTCTCATTTTCGACCAATTCACAAAGCCGTAGATATCGTTGACAAGAAAAACCGAAAAGCAAATTATAACCGAAACATAAGAAATATCGCTGAGCGAGGCAAGAATCCAAAGAATAATCAAAACAACATCGTTCGCCGCATAGGCAAGCGCAAAAAAGCGGCTTCTTCTGAATGTGAGATATACCGCAAGAAAGCTTGTCGTTACCGAAACGGTACTCCAAAAAAGGTTTGCGGTTTTGAAAGCTCTGAGCACAAAGAAGAATCCCGCCGTTACCGCAAATGTGAGGGCAAACATAAAAACCGTTTCGCGCTTTGAAATCCGGTTGACTTTGACTTCGTTTTTTCCTTCGGCAGCCGGATTGCGAAGCCACGAAACAAGGGCAAGAACCGCCATCGGCATAGTCATGCCGAGATAGGTTATCATCTCGCCGTAATATGAAAACGAAAAGGAAATTATGCCGTAAAGGACACTGAAAATAACCATAAGTACCTGACCGAACGGGTTGCCTTTGGCGTTGAAAATGAGCGACGTTACACCGATTAAAGACGCGGCAAGCGTCAGAAAATTCTCTCCGTCAAAAACAAAGAACGACGAGAGAATAAAAACAACCGAAACGCCCCAAAGAATAAGCTCTCCTTTTGAAAAATATATGACCGCCTTTTTAATTGCTTTTTTCATTTTGTATCCTCCGGCAAAAAAATAAGCACCCGAAAACACATCTTCCGCGCAGCCTTGCGGCTGACGATGACCTAACGATGTGTCCACGAATGCGAAAAAGCTTTGCATTTCTTTCTACCCGGTGGCAGAAAATCAAATTTAAAATTTTCAACATTCTATCACGAAAATGTGCAAAAGTCAAGATTACCGACAGCGAAAGGTATTTTTGTACAAATAGCTGTGCTCTTTTGTGTTCAATTTCTACAAAAAAGTTTCAAAAGTCAGTGGAAATAAACGCATACAAATGTTATAATATATCGCTACTTGTTTATCACAGTCGATTATCGACATTTGAAATTGTAACATTCTGATTTTCGGAGGATTTTTAAATGCAAAAAGAAAACAAAATGGGTGTAATGCCGATCGGTCGGCTCATTCTTTCAATGTCTGTTCCGATGATGCTTTCAATGCTTGTTCAGGCTCTTTATAATATTGTTGACAGCATGTGGGTTTCGCGCGTTTGCGAAGACGCACTTACCGCCGTTTCGCTTGCCTTTCCGGTTCAAAACCTTATGATCGGCGTTGCAACGGGAACGGGAGTCGGCGTCAACGCTTTGCTTTCAAGAAGTCTCGGCGCAAAAGATTATGAAAGAGCGAACAAAATTGCTTCAAACGGTGTTTTTCTTGCAATCATAAGCGGAATCGTCTTTTTCTTCCTTGGCATTTTTGCAACTCCGCTGTTTTTTAAAACACAAATTGAAGCCGATTCACCGATTTTCACTTACGGTGTTGACTATCTTTCAATTTGTTGCGCGCTTTCGTTCGGTGTATTCGGTCAAATCATGGTTGAAAGACTTATGCAGTCGACGGGAAGAACCGTTCTTTCAATGATTACTCAGCTCATCGGCGCGGCAATCAACATGATTTTTGACCCGCTTCTCATTCTCGGAATCGGACCGTTTCCTCGCCTTGAAGCAAAGGGTGCCGCAATTGCAACCGTTATGGGACAGATTATCGCTTTCATCGTTGCAATCATTCTCAACCACAAGTTCAACAAAGAAGTCCGCGTAAAACTTCGCGGATTCAGACCAAGCGGGAAAATTATCGGAGACATTTATAAAATCGGCGTTCCGTCAATCATCATGGTTGCAATCGGTTCCGTCATGACATACGCCGTCAACAAAATTCTTCTTTCGTTCACAAAAACCGCCGCAACCGTTTTCGGCGTATACTTCAAGCTCCAGTCATTCGTATTCATGCCCGTTTTCGGAATGAACAACGGAACTATTCCGATCATTGCGTTCAACTATGGCGCCGGCAACAGAAAGCGCATGACAAAAACCGTTCGTTTCAGCATGGTTCTTGCCTGCTCGATCATGGCGGTCGGAACGGCGCTCATGTGGCTTTTCCCCGGAACAATGCTCAAAATTTTCGACGCTTCGGACAACATGCTTTCAATCGGTATTCCGGCACTTCGAATAATCAGCCTTTCGTTTGTTGTTGCGGGATTCAACATTGCAATGGGGTCGGTTTTCCAAGCTGTAGGCAAAAGCTATTTTTCAATGATCGTTTCGTTCACACGTCAGCTTGTTGTTCTTGTTCCGGTTGCATATTTCCTTTCAAAAACCGGTGTGCTTGAAAACGTTTGGTGGGCATTCCCGATTGCGGAAATCTTTTCGCTCATCGTCACGGTTTTGTCATACTCCTATGTATACAAAAAAATCATCGTTCATGTCGGCGAAGAAAAGCCAAATGAAAACGATACCGCTGATGGATCCGATGCTTTAAACGCGTAAAGCATTTTCGGTCTCAATAAAACAAAATTAAACGGCTGCCGCAAAGGTTAAACCCGACGCGGCAGCCGTTATTAATTATGCTTATTTTTTCTTTTGCTTATTTTTCTTCGGTCAATCTCTTCTTGTGGTATTTTGCGGCGAAGATTGCCGGAACAACCGTGAGAAGAATTACAACCGCACCGACAAAGAAAATGTTGCCGTTCGGAATGTACTGAGTCTGTCCGCTTGCGGCATCGACAAAGGTTTCGCCGCTTGTTTTGACAACGGCTTCGCCGATGAGTGAACCGCCGATCATCGGAATGAGAACAAAGAAGAGAATCCAAATTCCCTCAAACTGTCCCTTACTGTCTTTCGGATAAAGCTGCTTTGTCCAAACCTTTGTAACCTGCAAAATTGCAACATAACCGACGCCGACAAGGAAAATTCCGAGCCAAATGCGAAGATTAAAAATGTTTTCGGTGTTGACATCCGCCGCTTTTATCGGAGCGATTACAAGAAGGCCGATGATGTTGATGATGATTGCAAAGAAAGTGATCGGAATGTTTTTATTCTTGTTGATGAGAATCGAAATCGGAATTGCTGTGAGCATTGCAAGAACAAGCGGAACGGCTTCGATGATTCCCATCATGTCGGCGGTATAGCCGAGATAGTGAATGATGTAGTTGCCCATGTAAGCAAAGTAAACGTTGAATCCGATGAAGAAAACGGAAACCATAATGTTTACCCAAACAAGTTCTTTGAGCTTGAAGAACTCTTTGAAATTGAAAACGCTCAAAAACTGCTTTGTGAACGAGCCGCGAACGGAAGGTTCAACGTCGTCGCCCTTTCCGAGCGAGAAAAGCGAAATGATTCCGAAAACGATTACAAAGACGCCCATAACAACAAAAAGACGCATGTAGTTGTCATTTTCACCGACAAGAAGTCCGCCGATAACCGTTCCGAGAATCGTTCCGAGAACAGGCTGAGTTGCAAGCGCCGCGCCGATTTGACCGCGGTTTTTGTCTGTCATAATGTCGTTTGTCCATGTGTTGAACCCGGCATCGTTACCCATTGAGCCAAAGAAGCTCATGATTGTGTCTGCGGCAACAACGGCAATTGCAGCAAGAAGATAATGGCTCTTGCTGATGAACTCCGTCATACCAAACGCAATTGTGAATATACCCCAAAGGATATAGCCGATCGAGATGAACATTCTGCGCTTTCCGGTTCTGTCTGCCCAAGTTCCGAAAAAGAACGTTGCAAACGTTGTTGCGGCTGCGCTGCAAATGAGCATACCCGTGATGATTGACGGGTCTTTCGCAATTTTTGAATAAACAAAGGTGTTAAACCACTGGTTTTCCATGTTCCAGCAAATCTGACCCGCAAGGCCGAGTCCCCAAACAAGCAACCACATTTTAAAACCGGTGGTCTTTTTTTGAAGTTTTGATTTCGTCATTGTATTTTCTCCTTATAAGAACAAAGGGTATGTGCCGATGTATTCGAATGCAGAAAGCGTTTTGCTTTTTGTTCTGCGCTGAATACAGCGGCACAGATTTTACATTTCGTTGGTTGCAACAATATCAACGCCCGTGTCGCAAACATTACTGATGAGTACTTCGCCGATTTTTATCGGTGCGTCAACAACTTCGTTGTTGATTGCCTGCATACATTCAAACATTTTTCCTTTAGGAATCGGAGCGGAAGTTTTGACGGGTACAACGGGGTGGTTTCCACCGTTGACTTTTATTGTTGAAGTGAGCATACGAACGGGGTTCGTACATTCGTCTCTTGCATATTTATCTCCGCGCTTGCAGGTGTTGCCGGAAACGGACAAAACTTCCTTTCCGTCTTCGGAAAGTTCAACCGAAAGCGAACAGCCGATCGGGCAGGATACGCAAACAAGTTCTCTTTTCATTGTTTTACACCTCCGCTGAAACAACAAGCTCTTTCTTTGAAAGCGAACGGATGTCGTCCTTTTTGATTACGACATATTCCATTTCGCCAGGGCAAAGTTTGGGCTTTTTCTTTGAATAAATGACTTTGTCGCCGCTCTTAACGGTGATTTTCGCGTTTCTGTATACATCGCGAACTCTGAAATAAAGCTTTACATCGTCCTCCGTGTCAAGGTTAATGTTTTGCGGAACAACATAGCGAACACCGTTGCCTGCCTTTGTTTCGGCATATTTGAACGAACGGCGGCGATTTTTGGAAAGTATGTACTTTGCCGCACCTTCGCCGGCAAGCTGGCTTTCAAGCGTAACATAGTCAACAAGGTCGTGAACCTGCAAAACGTTTCCGCAGGCAAATACGCCGGGACGGGTGGTCTGGCGGTTTTCGTCAACAATGGCGCCGTTAGTCACGGGGTCGATAACGATTCCTGCCATTCTTGTAAGTTCGTTTTCCGGAATAAGACCGACGGAAAGAAGAAGTGTGTCGCATTCAACAAACTTTTCCGTTCCGGGAATGGGTCTTCTGTTTTCGTCAACCTTTGCGATTGTAACGCCCTCAAGGCGTTCGATTCCGTGGGTCTTGATAACCGTGCAGGAAAGTTTGAGCGGGATTCCGAGGTCGTCAAGGCACTGAACGATGTTTCTTGTGAGACCGCCCGAATACGGCATAAGTTCGCAGACCATTTCAACCTTTGCGCCCTCAAGGGTCATGCGGCGAGCCATGATGAGACCGATGTCGCCCGAACCGAGGATTACAATCTTTTTGCCGGGCATATAGCCGTCGATGTTGACATATTTCTGTGCCGTACCTGCGGTCATGATTCCCGAAGCACGCGAACCGGGAATGTCAAGCGCACCTCTCGGTCTTTCGCGGCATCCCATTGCAAGAACAATTGCCGTTGCGGAAATTTCAAGAAGACCGTCGGCTTTGTTTGTTGCAATAACAACGTTTCCGGTTCTGATTTCGGTAACCATTGTGTCAACCTTAACGTCGATGTCGGTTTCTTTAACTTTTTCAATGAAACGCGCGGCATATTCCGGACCGGAAAGTTCTTCGCCGAAATAGTGAAGACCGAAGCCGGTGTGAATACACTGCTCAAGGATTCCGCCGAGTGTTTCCGCTCTTTCAAGAATGATGATTTTTTTAACGCCGCATTCCTTTGCTTTGAGCGCGGCAGCCATTCCGGCGGGGCCTCCGCCGATAACCACAAGATCATATTTAAGCATTTGTATTCACCTCACTTCGTCTTTTTGAAAAGGATTTTTGAACCGTTTCCGTGTTTGGTAACCTGGTTCATCGGAATATCAAGTTCACGCGCAAGAATTTCAACAACCTTTGAGCCGCAGAAACCGCCCTGGCATCTGCCCATTCCGG
>DKDD01000182.1 GCA_002451715.1 Ruminococcaceae bacterium UBA6857
GTTCCGCATTTTTCGGCAAGAACCGGGTCTTCGGTAATTGTTCTTGCGCGTTTTGCAACGGCAGTAACAAGAGAGTAGCGGCTGGTGTGATCTTTAAGAAGATCTCTGAGATCGGGATTAAGCATATTAATTACCTCACATATCAGAATTATATTTATGTTACTTAATATTAATTAAAGACTTTTTTACTATCGAAAGAACTTCATCAACTGCGTCTTCAAGAATGTCGTTGATGACAATGAAATCATATTCGTCGGCATGTTTCATCTCTTCTTCGGCGATTTTTAAACGCTCGCAAATGCATTCTTCGTTTTCGGTTCCCCTGTTTCGAAGGCGCCTTTCAAGCTCTTCTTTTGAAGGCGGCGCAATAAATATTTGAATCGCTTCAGGCATAAGGCGGCGTATATTCGCTCCGCCCTGAACCTCAATATTGAGAAAAACGGTTTTTCCCGTTTTCAAAACTTCTTTAACGGGTCCAATCGGTGTTCCGTAATAGTTTGAACCGTATTTTGCATATTCAAGCATTAGGTCGTCTTCAATATTTTTTTGAAACTGCTCTTTGGAAACAAAAAAATAGTCAATGCCTTCTTTTTCGCCGACGCGCATGGCGCGTGTAGTCATTGAGACGGAAAGAAAAGCGTCACCGTCCATTTTTTTTAGAACATTTTTTAAAACAGTGTCCTTTCCGCTTCCGGACAAACCGGAAAGAACAACCAAAAGTCCGTTATTCATCGTATGTTTCCTCCGCAAAAGACTCGTCCGAATCACCGTTCAAGCGGTTTGCAACCGTTTCGGACTGAAGATATGAAAGAACAACATGGTCGCTGTCCATGATTATAACCGCCCTTGTTCTTCTTCCTTGTGTAGCATCAATAAGCGTTCCGCGCTCTTTCGATTCCTGAACAATTCTTTTTATCGGTGCGGAGTCCGGGCTGACGACGGCAATAAGCCGCGATGCATTAATCATATTGCCGAACCCGATATTTATAAGCTTCATTGAAATTCCCCTTTAAAGTTATTCGATGTTCTGAATCTGTTCTCTGATTTTTTCAACTTCCGATTTGATATCAATAACTTTTTTGGCAATGGCAACGTCCTGCGCCTTTGAGCCTATTGTGTTTGCTTCACGGTTAAATTCCTGAATAAGAAAATCAGCTTTTCTTCCGATGGCGGCGCTGCTGTTCATGAATTCACGCATCTGCTCAATGTGACTGCGAAGTCTGACAGTCTCTTCGGCAACAGCAATTTTGTCGGCATAGATTGCAGCTTCGGTAAGAAGTCTTTGCTCATCAACATGAACATCTTCAAGAACGGTTTTCATTCTTTCAAGAAGCTTTGCATTGTATTCGATTACGGTTTGCGGAGAACGGTCTTCAATGAAAGCAACGTTCTCAAGAATAATATCGCAGCGCGAAAGGACATCGTTTTTAAGCTTTTCGCCTTCTCTTTCCCGCATTGCGATGAATGCCGAAAGTGCACGGTCGGCAACGGTTTTAACAGCATTCCAAACCCGTTCTTCATCGGCTTCGCTTTTGTGTACGGAGAAAATGTCATAATATTTTGCAAGCGAAGTCACCGTAACATCGTTTGCAATACCGTATTTTTCGGAAAGTTCGTTCAATGCGGTAATATAGCCGGACGCAAGCGAATGATTGATGCTGACAGTGCAATTTTCGTCTTCAAGCTCCTCAATGGTTACAAAGCAATCAATTTTTCCTCTTGCAACAAAGGATTGAATGTGGCTTTTAAGCTTTTCGTCAAGAAACCCATACATTCGCGGAACTTTTGAGCTGAATTCAAAATATCTGTGATTGACGCTTTTAATTTCAACCGAAATGTTCATGCTGTCAACCGTATCCTGTGCCCGGCCGAAGCCGGTCATACTTTTAATCATATCCTCATGCCTTTCTTCGTACAAGCCGAATTTTTCTTCGATTCCTGTTATTATATATCTCTTTGCCGAATTTGTCAAATATCGCCTTTGCAATGACAGTGTCCGGCAAGAAGCGATGGTATATCATTTACAAGTATACCGTTTTTTTCTTCAAAGTTCAGATACAAATGTGCGCGTCCGCTGTCTTTTGCAGAAAGCGAACCTATGTAAGCTTCGTGGTTTGCGGCATAATTGTATGCACTTTTCAAAAGTCCTTCGCCGATTTCCGGCTGAGCTTTGTCATATTCAAGAAAGTAAACGTCGGCAGTATTGCCGTTCAAACGCAAGCGGCACTCTCCGAGTTTGTCCTCATTTTGAAAAGCTTCAAACAAAGCCGTACATTCTGCGGACAAAATTTCGCAAGGCTTGAAAAAAATCATTTCTTGCGAACCTCCATGCCGGCGGCAAGCTTAAGTTTTCTAACTTCTTCTTCCGTAAGTTCGCGCCAATCACCTTGTTTGAGCATACCGAGCTTTACCGAACCGACAGCGATTCGGCGAAGTCTCGCAACTTCAAGACCGATTTCTTCACACATTTTTCTGATTTGGCGGTTTCTGCCTTCATAAAGCACAATTTCAAGAACCACGCGGTGTTCTTCCTGTAAAACGATTCTTATGTCCGCCGGCGCGGTTTTTCTGTCGTCAATGACTATTCCGGTTGCAATTTTTGTAAGCTGTTCTTTGCTAACCGGCGGTCTTACGGTAACGCGGTAAGTTTTTGAGACATGCTTCGAAGGATGAGTAAGTGCATTTGCAAATTCGCCGTCATTTGTAAAAAGCAGCATGCCTTCGGATTCTCTGTCAAGTCTTCCAACGGGATAAACGCGTGCAGGAGCGTTTTCAACAAGCATTGCAACGCATTTTCTGTCCATCTCGTCACTCATTGTTGTAATAAATCCGCGCGGCTTGTTGAGCATAATATATACGTTATTTTTTTGCTTGACAACTTTTTTTCCACGGACTGTTACGGTGTCGTGCTTCGGGTCAACTTTATCACCGATCGAAGCAACTCTGCCATTGACTTTAACAATTCCGCTTTCAATCATTTCTTCACTTTTTCTTCTTGAAGCAATGCCGCATTCGGAAAGATATTTTTGAAGTCTTATTCTGTTATCTGCCAAACGGCAACACTCCTTTTACTCAAACAGACATTTAATTTTATCTTTGATTTTTTCAATTAAACTTTTTTTCGAAACATAGGTTTCCTTTTCGGATTCAACAGCCTCGGCGGCAAAAAGCGAAACCGTTTTGATAACGTAGTCGCCGCTGTAAAAATTGACTTTTCCGAGGAAATCATTCGCTTTTATCGGTGCATAAACAAACCGTGGAAGAAAAACCTTTTGAATGACTTTGCCGCTGTTTAGAGTTGAAATTACAACTGACACCTTTTCACATCGAATACCGACAAACGATTTTGTGCCGCCGACAACGGCAATCCTATTCGGAAATTCGACCTCAATATCTTCTGAAGCGAATTTTTTCAAGCAAGCCGAATAAAG
>DKDD01000151.1:0-304 GCA_002451715.1 Ruminococcaceae bacterium UBA6857
TTTCAATCGTGTCGTCCATAGCCGTCGGAAGAAGCTGGATGATAAAGCCGCCCGCCGCTTTGATTGAAAGGTCGGGGTTGACAAGTACGCCGAGTGCACAAACCGTTGGTGTCTGCTCGCTGACCGCAAAGTATGACGTGATATCTTCGGCAATTTCGCCCGTAACAATCGGCGTTTGACCGATGTACGGCTCTTTGAGCCCAAGGTCTTTGATAACGGTAACGTAACCGTCTGTGCCGACCGCACCGGCAACGTCAAGCTTCCCTTTTTTATTGAGCGGAATTTCAACGACCGGGTTTTGATA
>DKDD01000151.1:349-4046 GCA_002451715.1 Ruminococcaceae bacterium UBA6857
AAACCGCCATGACCGTTCCGGCAGGACCTTTGCCGTTGATTTTGAGCGTCAGTGAATCATCTTTGCCCTTGAGCGCACTGCCCATGAGCGACGCCGCAGTGAGAAGTCTTCCGAGTGCGGCGGAAGTTACGGCAGAGGTTTTGTGAATCCTTTCCGCTTCGCTTACGATATCTGGGGAGTTGACCGCCATAACGGTCAGCGTTCCGTCAACCGAAATACACCTTACAAGATTACCCATAATCTATAACCTTTGCGGCAAAAGCCGCAGCCTTTCTTAAAAACTGAATTTATCAAACAAATTGCGTGCCGTGCTTTTTGCAAACGAAAACGGCACGTTCGCTGTTTTCGTTAACCGGATTTTTTGTCATGTCGTCATAAATTCCGACAACTTCAAACCGAAATTCTTCGAGCATACTTTTGAGTGCCGAAAGTTCGTATCCGCGTTCGCAGAATTCTTCGCTGTACCGAACGTATACGCCTTCCTCATCTTCATCCTCTTCAAAAATGTCAAGGTTTATAAGCGTTGTTTCGCTGTCTTCAAGAAGTGTATTCTGCCAAACGCAAAAAACGTTTTCAAGCTCATAAACAAATGTATTGTCCGCAAGAATGTTTCTGTGCTTATAAAGTGTGTTGACGTCAAAAACGAATACGCCGCCGTCATTCATGAAAAGCGCAACGCGCCTGAAAATTTCTCTGACTGTTTCGGCGTTTGTAACGTGGTTGAGACTGTCGAGAGTACAAACAGCCGCGTCGATTGTTCCGAACATGTCAAGTTCTTCCATTTTTTGGCAGAGGAAAAGTGCGTCGAAACTGTTTTCAAGTTTTTTTTCCTGCGCCCTTGAAAGCATATCTTCCGAAGCGTCAATGCCGACAACGTCAAAGCCTTTTCTTGCAAACATTTCCGAAAGAGTACCCGTTCCGCAAGCCATATCAAGCAAAATCCCCTTACCGATTCCGTTTTCGGCAAGGAGACCGACGATATAGTCAAAGCGGTTTTCATAATCGGCGTTTTTCATTAAAAGGTCGTAAAAAAACGCAAAATCTTTATAGCCCGCCATAGCCGCACCTCATTTGTTAAGTTTGTCGAAAAGGGGCTGATAGCCGTCCTTTGTGCGGTTGACGCGGCTGATTGTTGCCGTGCTTGCACCTGTTTCGGCAACAATATCGCTGTAGACTCTTTTTTGATCAAGCATACGCGCAACAACGGCACGCTGCGAAAGCGAGGCAAGCTCGGTCTTTGTGCAAAGTGCGTCGAAAAGCGCGGCACATTCCTCTTTTGTTTCAACAAGCATTATCAGATCAAACAAAAAGTCAATGTTTTCTTCCGTCGTTCTGTTAGCCATTTCATAAATCCTTTCTTAAAGGGCGGCGAATTTTGATTGCTTCATAAATTCCTGCGCTGCCGCCTTCGTTACCGATATTTTAGCACATTAAATCGAAAAAGTAAATAGTATTTTTAACAAAGGTGAGCTTTAATCTCCGAAGAAGCAATCTTTTGTTCTGCTATGAAAAAAAGGTTTTTTTATAAGTATTAAACTTTCTTCCAAACATTTGCAATTCGCGGTCTGTATGTGCTATAATATATGACGAAATTTTTACGGAAAAAACGTACTTGTTAAAAGTGCAAAAATTTTTCATTGGAATTTGAAAGGATTGAAAAGAATGTTTAATTTTCTTGCTCTGACCTATGCCCAAAAGACGGCGATTTCCGCCGCAGTGATTGTTGTTGCTGTTTTGGCGGTTCTTTTTGTTGCGCTCGGCTTTGTCTTTTTCCATATTGCGCTCGGCTCAAAGCGCCGCGAAGACGAAACCGTACCCTGCAAAAACAGCCTTTTTGAACGCAATGCAGACAACAAAACGCTCAAGGACGGCTATAAGTGGTTCGACGAAAACTATAAGCAGGACGTAACAATTAAAAGCCGAAAAGGCATTAATCTTCACGCAACGGAGTTTCGCAACCCGTCGAACAGCAACACATGGGCAATCTGCATTCACGGCTGGACAAACGTAAAGCGCGAAATGTCCGCATATGCCATGGAGTATTACCGCCGCGGTTTCAATGTACTCATTCCCGATCTTCGCGGTCACGACCACAGCGAAAGCAAGTATGTTTCAATGGGCTGGCTCGACAGACTTGATATTGTTGATTGGATCAACAGCCTTGTTCAGGAAAACCCAAAAGTCAAAATTGTTATTCACGGCGTTTCGATGGGCGCAGCAACAACGATGATGACAACCGGCGAAGAGCTTCCGAAAAATGTTGTTCTTGCGGTTGAAGACTGCGGCTACTGCGGAGTTAAGGAAATTTTTGTTGATCAGTGCGTAAGAAAATATCATCTTCCGCCGAAAATCGCAATTCCTGCCGCAACATTTGTAAACAAAATTATGAACGGATTTTTCTTTGGCGAAGCTTCTTCGATTGAACAGCTCAAAAAGTCAAAAACTCCGACACTCTTCATCCACGGAGACAAGGACGACTTTGTTCTTCCGGAAAATCTTGACATTGTATACAATGCCTGTGCCGCACCGAAAGAAAAGCATGTTATTCACGGTGCCGAACACGCGGTTTCCGCCCTTTGGTTCCCGGAGGAATACTGGAAAACGGTTGATGAATTTTTGAATAAGTATCTTTATGAAACGCCTGCTTCGGCAAATAACTAAAGCAAGCATACATAAAAAGCCTGCCACATTTGAAAGCGGCAGGCTCATTTTTTTGCTTGAAAATCAGTCAACGATAACAGTTCCGTCTTCTTTAACGGTAATGTTCATTCCGGTCTTGACATAATCGAGAAATTCATCGCCGAGGCAGTCGATTACGGGCATTGTAACGTCGTCAATCCAAACTTCGGCAAGAACCGCACCGGAAGCTGCAAGCGAGTCAATATGGTTTGCAAAAAGCATGCAGGCCGGCTGACGCTTCATTGCGCAAGC
Organism: Ruminococcaceae bacterium UBA6857; assembly: GCA_002451715.1. Lineage (GTDB taxonomy): Bacteria > Bacillota > Clostridia > Oscillospirales > Acutalibacteraceae > UBA6857. The sequence goes on from DKDD01000151.1 coordinate 3,281, forward strand.
ACAGTAAAGAACAAGTCCGCCGGTTGTTGAACCGATTGTTTGCGGAAGGCAAAGGGCAACGCCTGCAAGGGGCTTGCCGTAAATATCCGGGTTGTTCTGGTCTCCGCACTTTGCTTCTTTGTCGCCGAACTGAAGCGATTTTTGGAACGAAGCGAGGGTGTTGAAACCACCGTGGGAAACAAGGGCAGTGGCGGTTGCCGTTCCGGGAGTAACAACTCTTCCTTTAAACTCTTTCATTATTTGTTTCCTCCCTTCGTAATTTGAACAAGAATTTCGTCGTCGGTGTAATAACGCGCGGTTGTGTATGTGCGCAGTTTGTTTGAAGATGTGATTACCGGCATTTTTGCGCAAAGGGGATTGTTCATGTACATAAGCGGGCAGATGTATGAAGTGACAACGCCGGTTGCTTTGAGCCTTGCGGCATAGGTTGTTTTATTGAACTCTTTGAGAACGCCGGGTGCGGCGGTGAAAACGGTGGGGATAACAACCTTTTGGTTGCCGTATTTTTTGAGCGAGGCTTCAACCTTGTCTGTCCAATCCTTGAGCTGCTGCAGCGACATGTGCGGGCAACCCATGAAGCAAAGTTTCGGCTTTGCGTTTTTGTCTTTCCAAATTACCGGATAGTTGTTCTTAACTCTTTCAAGTTCTGCGTCGTCAATAACGTATTCCTTAACGTTTTCTGCAAGAAGCTTTTCGCCGTAAAGCTTTGCTTCCGGAGTAAGGTTTTCAATGTGATAAAGACCCACTGCACCGTTTGAAGCGGTTG
>DKDD01000151.1:4174-4351 GCA_002451715.1 Ruminococcaceae bacterium UBA6857
ATACCGATTGCCGAACCGAGAAGCTGGGCCTCGGGTTTCTTTTCGGTTTCGATTTTAATAATCCATGTTGCTTTTCTTCCCTCATCGGTAAGAAGTCCGAAATAGGGGACATAGCCAACGATTGAGCCCATGATGTCCATGATTCCCGAATTGCGGTTGCAGCGTGCGCCGAGAACG
>DKDD01000151.1:4380-9319 GCA_002451715.1 Ruminococcaceae bacterium UBA6857
CGCCGAGAACGGAGTTTGCATAAACAACGGCGGAAGATTCCGACCAGCTGAGAACGTCGCCCATGTTCGGCTTGTTGCCGACTTCGTCCATATAGCAGGTGCAGGTGAAAGCGTCCTTATCCATAAGACCGAGTTTTTGAAGCTGATCTTCATAGAAATCCTGCTTGTTATACATGAATTTTTTGAAGATAAGATTTTGAAGAATATTCTTCGGAACGTTCGGGTCGCACGGGCGCGGGTCGGCGGAAAATTTTTGTCCGCTTTTTACGCCGGCTTCAATAAGCGTGTTCATAAGGTCATAAACCGGCTGAAGAACGCCGAGACCGAACGAGGTTACAAGATGGTTATACTTTGAAGTTACGGGAACCATTTTTTCGGCCCCGAAAGCTTCGCCGAACATAACAAGCGTTTTCATGACCTTTGCCATTGTTTCGCCTTTTGCGCCGTCAAGAATAGCCTGCTGTTCGTCGGTTAAGATGATTGACATTGTTTTTCCTCCCTTTGACTTCGTGAAAACGAAGTTTAACAGAATGCTTTTTCAAAGTTTTCCGTATAGTAACAGTGTACTGTTTTTTTGGCTTTATGTCAAGAAATTTTGTGCTTTTTCTTTCTTTTTGCGTTCAAATTTTTTCACGTTCCGTTGCTTTTTGCGTATGATGATACTGAGCAAAAAAAGAAAGGATTGAAAAGCGATGAAATCTCTTTCTTCCCTTATTCAGGGCGAAAAAAGCGTTGTTCAAAACGTCCTTACCGAAGGCGCAATGCGGCGGCGTTTTCAGGAACTCGGAATTGTTCCGGGAACATACATCGCCTGTCTTCAAAAAAGCTTTTTCGGCGATATCAAGGCATATCTTGTTAAAGATGCCGTGATTGCGATTCGCAACGAGGACGCCGACGGAATCATAATATACTGAAAACAAACCGCGGCCACAAGCTCTTTTGCCGAATGCCGCGGCTTTTTGCAACAAGGCGGTGGTAATTATGGGTCTTTCCGGAGCTTCAACCGGAAAAAATGCGGCGGAAAAATCGCTTTCTCTTTCCGTCGAAAAAAGAATCGTTGCGCTTGCCGGCAATCCGAACGTTGGAAAAAGCACGGTTTTCAACGCGCTCACCGGGCTTCATCAGCACACCGGCAACTGGCCGGGAAAAACCGTGACTTCGGCAATCGGCGAATTTAAAGAAAAGGACGAAACTTTTTCGCTTGTCGATCTTCCCGGAACATATTCGCTTTTTCCCCATTCAAAAGAGGAGGCTGTTGCACGCGATTTTCTTTGCTTTGAAAAAATCGATGCGGCGGTGATTGTTTGCGATTGCACAACACTTGAGCGAAGCCTTGCGCTTGTTTTTCAGGTGCTTGAAGTTACGAACAAAGCGGTTGTGTGTCTTAATCTTGCGGACGAAGCAAAGAAAAAGAACATAAAAATCGATCAAAAAAAGCTTGAAGAACTTTTGGGTGTATCGGTTGTATTGACTGACGCAAAAAATAAAATCGGGCTTGAAAAGCTGAAAGAAAAAGTTTATGAAGTTTGCAAAAGCGAAAAATCGTACCGCGCACCGTTTTCTTATGACACCGCGGTTGAAACGGCAATTAAAAGCGTTGCGGGCGCCGAAAGCGAACGGTTTTTAAAAGCACAGCTGCTTTTTGAAAGCGAAAGTTTCAAAGAGGCTTATGAAACGCAAAAAGGAAAAATCGAAGAAAACGCCGAGCTTTTTGAAAGCCTTGAAGAAGCAAGAGCACTTCTTTCAAAGCGATATCCGACGGCCGTTCTGCTTCGCGACAGCATGACTTTTTCGCTCCTTTCAAAAGCCAAAAACACCGCTTTGAAGTGCGTCGATTCGGCAAAACGAAGCGACACTCTTGACCGAAAACTTGACAACGTTTTTACCGGGGCAAAAACGGGCATACCGGTTATGCTTCTTTTGCTTGCGCTTGTGCTTTTCATCACAATTTATGCGGCAAATTATCCGAGCGAACTGCTTTCGCGCTTTTTGTTCACTCTCGGCGAAAAACTCAGAACGCTTCTTAACGCTTTGAACGTAAAATGGTGGATTACCGAACCGCTTGTTGACGGGGTATATAAAACAATGGCATGGGTTGTTTCTGTTATGCTTCCGCCAATGGCAATTTTCTTTCCGCTGTTCACGCTGCTTGAAGACTTCGGCTATCTTCCGCGCGTGGCGTTCAATCTTGACCACTGCTTCAAAAAATGCAATGCCTGCGGAAAGCAGAGCCTTTGCATGTGCATGGGACTCGGCTGCAATGCCGCAGGGGTTGTCGGCTGCCGTATTATTGATTCAAAGCGCGAACGGCTCATTGCGATTTTGACAAATTCGTTCATGCCTTGCAACGGCAGATTTCCCACGATTATCGCAATCATTTCAATGTTCTTTTCCGCCTCGCTTTCAAAAGCGGTAAAGCCGTTTCTTGCCGCCGTAATTCTTACTCTCGTGATTCTTTTAGGTGTGCTTGCAACTTTTTCGGCTTCGTATCTGCTTTCAAAAACAGTTCTCAATGGCGAAAGTTCCGCATTCACGCTTGAAATGCCGCCGTATCGTGTTCCGAAAATCGGTTCGGTGCTCGTGCGCTCCGTTTTTGACCGAACGCTGTTCGTGCTTTCAAGGGCGGTTTGCGTTTCCGCACCGATGGGTCTTTTAATTTGGGTTCTTGCGAATGTAAAAATCGGCGACGCGGCGATTGTGACGTATCTTTCATCTTTTCTTGACATACCGGGAAAACTGCTGGGTCTTGACGGTGTGATTCTTCTTGCGTTTATTCTCGGCTTTCCGGCAAACGAAATAGTTCTTCCCGTTGCGCTGATGTGTTATACTTCGCAGGGTGTGCTTTTGAGCGCGGCTGACACGGCTTCGGTTTTTGCGGTGCTTTCGGGTAACGGCTGGACTGCGGTAACCGGCGTTTGCTTCATTCTTTTTTCGCTGATGCATTTTCCTTGTTCAACAACAATGCTGACAATTTATAAAGAGACAAAAAGTATTAAATGGACGCTTCTTGCGTTCTTTCTTCCAACGGTATACGGAATTGTTTCCTGCCTTTTGGTGAATCTTGTGTTTTAAAAAACGGCTGTGAAACACGTTCGGCAATTTTGCTTTTTCGTGTTTCACAGCCGTGATTATTTTAATTTATAAGTCGGTTTTTATTTACTGAACATCGGTCTTGCAACATAGGAAGTGTGAAGAATTTCGTGAGCCTTGTGGCTGTTCGGTTCGCCGAGGAATTCTTTGTAAACTTCCTTAACGTCCTCGCTTTCGTGGCTCTTTCGAAGCGGACGGTTCTTGTCGTTTTCATAAAGGGCGTTTGCACGAAGCGTTTTGTAATCGACAAAGTTGCGAACGGCCGCGGGCTGAACGGGTTGACCGCCGCCGTTGATGCAGCCGCCGGGGCAGCCCATGATTTCAACGAAGGTGTAATCCGCGGCTCCGTCCTTGATCTTATCCATAAGAACCTTTGCGTTCTTTGTTCCGCTTGCAACGGCAACCTTAACGTCCATGTCGCCGAGTTTATATGAAGCTTCCTTAATGCCTTCCATACCTCTGACATCGGTGAACTCAACGTTTTCAAGTTCTTTTCCGGTGATGACTTCCGCCGCGGTACGAAGAGCGGCTTCCATAACGCCGCCGGTTGCGCCGAAAATTACGGCCGCGCCGGTACCTCTTGCGAGCGGTGCGTCGGGTTCTTCATCCGGAAGCGAAGTAAACTTGATTCCTGCGCCTTTAATCATTCTTCCGAGTTCTCTTGTGGTGAGAACGATGTCAACGTCGGAATAGCCGCTTGCGCTTTCGTCGTCTCTGCCGCATTCAAATTTCTTTGCGGTGCAGGGCATTACCGAAACGGAAACAATGTTCTTCGGGTCAATGCCGTTCTTTTCGGCATAATATGTTTTGATGATTGCGCCCTGCATTTGCTGCGGAGATTTGCAGGTTGAAAGGTGGTCAAGCTCTGTCGGATAGTAATGTTCGCAATACTTGATCCAGCCCGGTGAGCAGGAGGTGATCATCGGAAGAACGCCGCCGTTCTTGACTCGGGAGAGAAGTTCCGTTGCTTCTTCCATAATTGTGAGGTCTGCGCCGAAGTTTGTGTCAAATACCTTGTCAAAACCAAGACGGCGAAGAGCGGCAAAAAGTTTTCCGGTAACGTCGGTTCCGATTGGTAGGTCAAAGCATTCGCCGAGCGTTGCTCTGACGGCCGGAGCGGCCTGAACAACAACGTGTTTTGTCGGGTCGTTGATTGCGTTCCAAACTTTTTGGGTGTCGTCCTTTTCATAAAGTGCGCCGGTCGGGCAGCTTACGATGCATTGTCCGCAGGAAATGCAGGAAGTTTGTGCAAGGTCAAGTTCAAAAGCCGAACCGATGTGGGTGTCAATACCTCTTGCGTTTGCGCCGATTACGCTGATTCCCTGTTCGTTGCAGGCGGCAACGCAGCGGCGGCAAAGAATGCACTTGTTGTTGTCGCGAACCATATGGGCGGCGGAAGTGTCAAGTTTATAAACGGGTTTGAAGCCGTCAAGAACACTTTCATCGTCGATTCCGTATTCAAGGCAAAGCTTTTGAAGTTCGCACTTTTGGTTGCGAACGCAGGAAAGGCACTTTCTTTCGTGGGTTGAAAGAATGAGTTCAAGCGTTCTTTTTCTTGATTCACGAACCTTTTTGGTGTTGGTGAAAATTTCGGTTCCGTCTCTTTCAATCGGATATACGCACGCGGCAACAAGCGAACGCGCACCTTTAACTTCAACAACGCAGAAACGGCAAGCGCCGATTTCGTTGATATCTTTAAGGAAGCAGAGAGTCGGAATTTCGATTCCAACCTGATGAGCTGCTTCAAGAATGGTCGTACCGTAGGGAACGGTACAGGACATTCCGTTGATTTTTATGTTAAGCATATTTTCCATTATCCCGTACCTCCTTAATCCTTAACAATTGCTTT
>DKDD01000151.1:9341-23587 GCA_002451715.1 Ruminococcaceae bacterium UBA6857
TGAAACGGCAAACGCCTTCGCAGGCGCCGCACTTGACACACTTATCGGTGTCAATTTCAAAAGCGGCAAGTTTCTTTCCGGGTGCAACGTAATCGGTTCTTGAAATTGCCGATGCCGGGCACTGCTTTGCGCACATTCCGCAACCGAAACACTTGTCTTTGATAACCTTATATGTAAGAAGGTCTTTGCAGACGCCTGCCGGGCACTTTTTGTCAACAACGTGTGCAATGTATTCGTCGCGGAAGAACTTGAGCGTTGCAAGAACGGGGTTGGGAGCGGTTTGACCGAGACCGCAAAGCGAGTTTTCTTTGATGTAATAGCAAAGTTCTTCAAGCTTGTCAAGGTCTTCAAGCGTACCTTTGCCGGAGGTGATTTTGTCAAGCATTTCAAGAAGTCTTCTTGTACCGACGCGGCAGGGGGTGCATTTTCCGCAGCTTTCGTCAACGGTGAAATGGAGGAAGAATTTTGCAATGTCAACCATGCAGTTGTCTTCGTCCATAACGATAAGTCCTCCGGAACCCATCATGCAGCCGATTGCGGTAAGGTTATCATAGTCAATCGGGGTGTCGATGAGCGAAGCCGGAATACAGCCGCCGGAAGGTCCGCCGGTTTGGGCTGCTTTGAACTTTTTGCCGTTCGGGATTCCGCCGCCGATTTCTTCGATAATTTCGCGAAGAGTCGTGCCCATCGGAATTTCAACAAGACCGGTGTTGGCGATTTTTCCGCCGAGGGCGAAAACTTTTGTTCCTTTTGATTTTTCGGTACCCATTGAGGCGAAGAATTCTGCGCCTTCGCGGATAATTGTCGGAATGTTTGCAAAGGTTTCAACGTTGTTTTCGGTTGTCGGCTTTGCAAAAAGTCCCTTAACTGCGGGATAGGGGGGACGGGGTCTCGGTTCGCCGCGGTTGCCTTCGATCGAAGTCATGAGCGCGGTTTCTTCTCCGCAGACAAATGCGCCTGCGCCGAGCTTGACGTGAAGGTCAAAATCAAAGCCGGAGCCGAAAATGTCCTTGCCCAAAAGTCCCATTTCTCTTGCTTGTTTGATGGCAATTTTAAGGCGCTTAACGGCGATGGGATACTCTGCACGGACATAGATATAGCCTTCGGTAGCTCCGGTTGCATAGCCGCAGATCGTCATTGCTTCAACAATGCAGTGCGGGTCGCCTTCAAGAACGCTTCGGTCCATGAATGCGCCGGGGTCACCTTCGTCGGCGTTGCAAACAACGTACTTTTGATCGGCTTTGTTCGCTGCGGTAAAGCTCCACTTGAGTCCGGTCGGGAATCCGCCGCCGCCTCTTCCGCGAAGGCCGGAATCCTTAACGATTTGGATAACCTGTTCCGGAGTGAGCTCGGTAAGGCACTTTGCAAGAGCCTGATATCCGTCATATGCGATATATTCGTTGATGTCTTCGGGATTGATTACGCCACAGTTGCGAAGCGCAATTCTGTGCTGCTTTTTATAGAACTGAGTTTCTTTGAGCGGCTTAACCTCCTGATCGTGAACGGTCTCATCATAAAGAAGGCGCTTGACCATACGACCTTTGAGAAGGTGTTCTTCAACAATTTCGGGAACATCTTCAACTTTAACTTCCGAATAGAAGCAGCCTTCGGGATAAACAATCATAATCGGACCGAGAGCGCAAAGACCGAAGCAACCCGTGCGAATTACTTTGACTTCGTCTTCAAGTCCTTTTGCCTTGATTTCTCTTTCAAGGGCTTCGATAATTGCCGGTGAGTTTGAAGAGGTACAACCGGTACCGCCGCAAACAAGCACGTGTGAACGATACATTTTGTTACCTCCTTATTTTGCGACGGCGCCGACAGTGTATTCGGCAACGGGCTTGCCGTTAACAATGTGTTCAAGAACAACTTTTGCCGCCTTTTCCGGTGTCATATTGACATAAGTTACCTTTTCTTTTCCGGGTTCAAGAACTTCAACAATCGGTTCATATTGGCACATGCCGATGCAGCCGGTTTGAGAAACGGTGACATGAGAAAGATTTCTTTTTTCAATTTCCTCTGTGAATTTGTTCATAACGGGTCTTGCGCCGGCGGCAATTCCGCAGGTTGCCATTCCGACAACGACTCTCGTAACTTCGGTTGAATCGTCTCTTGCGGTCATTTTTGCCTTTGCGGCGTCACGAAGCGCAATGAGTTCTTCGATGGTTTTCATAATGTTTAGTGCACCTCCGTTAAATGCATTAAATGAATTACTGTGTGTTTTCGTTGATGTACTCGGTGAGCCAATTTGCAATGCTCGGCTCCGAAAGGGGAACGCCGCCGAGTATTTTTTTGAGCTGTCTTGTGTCAAGCAGAAAGCTTTTTTCATCTTTTTGGAAACGATAGACAAAGTCAATGTCCGTGTTTATCGTGATGAGAAGAACAATTGTCGAAGTTATGTCTCCGAGCGGGGTGAAGTCAATGCTGTCCGTTTTGAAAAACGCTTTGACTTTTGTTCCTTTTCCGACTTCGCTTTCAATTGAAAAGCTTCCGCCGGTCATCTCTGCCGCCATTTTGAAAAGCGGAACGCCGAGACCGACTTTTCTTGTTGTCCGCGTTGTGAAAAACGGGTCGCGGACGGAATCAAGCTGTTCTTTTGTCATGCCTTTTCCGTTGTCGGTAACGCCCAAAGTCAGCTCATGCATTCGGGCGTTTTCAAAAACGTCGATTTCAACAAGGCTCGAATTTGCCGAAACCGAGTTTTGGGCAATGTCAAGAACATTTAAAGAAAGCTCGCGCATTACTGATATTTTTCAAGAATGCCTTTAACGTCGGCTGCGGTAATTTTTCCGTAAACGTCATCGTTAACCGTAATAACGGGAGCAAGACCGCAGGCGCCGATGCAGCGGCAGGCGGTGAGCGAAAATCTTCCGTCCGGAGTACATTCTTCTGCGCCGATTCCGAGCTGTGCGCAAAGTTCATCAAGAATTTTCTGCGAACCTTTAACATAGCAAGCGGTTCCGAGGCAGACAGAAATTGCATATTCGCCTTTCGGTGAAAGGGCAAACTGAGCATAAAACGTTGCAACGCCGTATACTTTTTCAAGCGGAACGCCCATGCCGTCGGCAATCATCTGCTGAACTTCAAAGGGAAGATAGCCGTAAATTTCCTGTGCAACCTGCATAACATGCATAAGTTGGCTGTTGTCGCCCGCACATTCGGAAATCTCCCGTCTCAGCTTTTCTTCCTGCTCCTTGGTTCCCGAAAAAGGAATTTTGCTGATTTTTTTGAGCATTGGATTTTATCCTCCTTTAACGGCTTTTTCGCCGTCAGTTTAAATTGATAAGCCTATGAACGATTTAAAAATTGATTACATAAACCCATACTACAACATAATACCACATATTTTTTAAAAAATCTATACTTTCTGTACGCAGAAATGATAAAATTCAAATATTACTTTATATTATAGTTTCAAGTTTGTATTGACATCCGGCAAAAAAATATAGTAAAATAACAAGTAACCTTAAAATCGTTAATTATGCGCTTATGCGTATTTTTATAAATTTTTTCGAAAAAGGAGATGGGTCTGCATGGATACGGACGGTAACCCCAAAGGGCGATTACAAATTAAAATTATCTCGGCGCAGACCTTTATCGGTTCTTTGCGCCGCTGAAAGATGGTGCATATTATGGACGAATCCGTTTTTGAAAGTCTGCGCACTCTTGTCGAAACAAGGCAGTATAAAGCACTTCGCGACGAGCTTGTTGATATGGCGTATGCCGACATTGCGGAATTTATTATGAGCATTGACGAACCGCAGACTTCGGTCACGGTTTTCAGAATTTTGCCGAAAGACAGTTCCGCCGATGTTTTTGCTTATCTTGATACCGACCGTCAGGCCGAAATCATCGAACTTTTTACCGACCGCGAAATTGAGCGGCTTATGGACGACCTTTTTGTTGACGACGCCGTTGATTTGCTTGAAGAAGTTCCGGCTTCGGTTGTAAAACGTATTCTTGAAAACACAGACAAGGAGACAAGAGAAATTATCAACCGTCTTCTTGAATATCCGGATAACTCCGCCGGAAGCGTTATGACAATCGAAATGGTTGAACTTCACGACAGGCTGACTGTCGGCGAGGCAATCAAAAATATTCGCCGGACAGGCGTTGACAAAGAGACAATTTATACCTGCTATGTTATTGACGACAAGCGTCACCTTGTCGGAACGATTCCGCTTCGCCGCCTTATTCTTAACGATGAGGATGTGCCGCTTACCGAAATCATGTCGGACGACGAACAGCTCATTTTTGTCCGCACACTCGATGACCAGGAAGAAGTTGCTTCGATTGCAAAAAAATATGACCTTTTGAGTGTTCCTGTTGTGGACAAGGAAAACCGCCTTGTCGGAATTATCACGATCGACGATATCGTTGACATCATCGACGACGAGGCAACGGAAGACTTTGAAAAAATGGCGTCTCTTCGTCCGTCGGAGGACGAATATCTTAAAACGAACGTTCTCACTCTTGCAAAGAACCGTATGCCGTGGCTTTTGATACTTATGATTTCTTCAACCTTTACCGGTCAAATAATCGAAGGGTTTGAAAACCAGCTTGCGGCGATTGCTGGACTTACGGCCTGCATACCTATGCTCATGGGTACCGGCGGTAACTCCGGTTCGCAGGCTTCAACCCTCATTATCCGCGGTCTTGCCTTGGGTGAAATCAAAATCAAAGATTACTTTCGCGTTCTTTGGAAAGAGATTCGCGTTTCGGTAATCTGCGGCGCGGTGCTTGCCCTTGCAAACTGGGCGCGAATGCTCATTCTTCGCGCCGTTACGGGCGGCGACACAAGCAACAGCGTTATTTTGGTTGTTTGTCTTTCGCTTCTTTGCGTTGTTATTGTTGCGAAAATGATGGGCTGTACTCTTCCGATCATTGCAAAGCTTTTGAAGCTTGATCCGGCGCTTATGACGGGTCCGGTGATGAGTACCGTTGTTGACGCAGTTTCGCTTCTGATATATTTTGCACTTACCTCGGTATTTATCACAAAAGGAATTTAAAAGGAGGAAATACACTTTGTTTAAAAGATTCCTGTCGTTTCTCAAGGGCTATCGTATTTTGACGATAATGACGCCCATCATGGTTTTTCTTGACGTTGTGATCGAGCTTCAGATCCCGAAAATCATGGGTGACCTCATCACGCTGCTTTATTCAACGGAAGACCCGGATTTTGCCCACGGCATTCTTAACCAAAAACTTCTTGAAATGCTCGGTCTTTGTGCGCTGACTCTTCTTGTCGGATACATCGCTTCAAGGTGTTCCGCGCTTGCAAGCATGGGCTTTTCGGCGAACATGCGCTCGGCACTGTTCAACAAGATTCAGGATTTTTCGTTCGAAAACATCGACAAGCTCAAAGTTTCTTCGCTCATCACAAGAATGACGAGCGACACTTCAAGAATTTCAAGCGTGTTCAGCAACATGATCGTAACTTTCGTCAGAGGACCGTTTTTGCTTATTCTTGCGCTCAAATATTCGCTTAAAATCAGCAAAGACCTTTCAAAAATTTTCATTTTCTGCGTGCCTGCGATTGTTGTTTTGCTCATCATTCTCGGCTGCGCCGCGGTTCCGCTTTTCAGAAGACTTCTTAAAGTTACCGACGAGTTCAACGGAACGCTTCGTTCAAACATCAACGGAATCCGCGTTGTAAAATCTTTCGTCCGCGAAGATTATGAAAAAGAAAAGTTTGAAAAAGTCAACGACGCTCTTGTTCAAACAAGCATTAGAGCGCAGAAAATCGTTCTTTACATTGCTCCGCTTCTCATGCTTGTTATTTGCGGCTGTATGGTGGCTTCGCTTTATCTCGGAAGTAAAATTGTAATCAGCGACACTCTTGCTGGAATCAGCGGCGGTCTTGAAGTCGGTCAAATCACAACGTTCACTTCATATATTTCACAGGTTCTTTCTTCGCTCATGACGATTCTCATGGTTTTCGTAACCATGGCAACGGCAAAAGCTTCCGTTGAAAGACTTGGCGAAGTTTTTGACCAGGTTCCTGTTGTTACGGATGATGAGGGCGATGAAAAACTTTCGCTTGAAGACGGAAGCGTAGAGTTCAAAAACGTTTCTTTCAAATATGAAAAAGATGCCGAAAAGAATGTTCTCGAAAACATAAACCTCAAGATAAACAGCGGCGAAACGCTCGGAATTATCGGTTCAACAGGTTCCGCAAAATCAACGCTTGTTCAGCTCATTCCGCGCCTTTACGATGCAAGCGACGGTGAAGTTTTTGTCGGCGGACACAATGTTAAAGAGTATAAGTTCCAAAACCTCAGAAAAGAAGTTTCAATCGTTCCGCAGCAACACTTCCTTTTCTCCGGAACGATTAAGGATAACCTTCTTTGGGGCGACCTTTCGGCAAGCGACGAAGAAGTTATTGAAGCGGCAAAAGCGGCTCAGGCACATGACTTCATCATGGAAAAAGAAAAAGGCTATGATACGGAAGTCGGTCAGGGCGGAAACACTGTTTCCGGCGGACAACGTCAGCGCCTTTGCATTGCAAGAGCACTTTTGAGAAAACCGAAAATTTTGATTCTTGACGATTCAACAAGCGCTGTCGACACTGCAACAGACGCAAAAATCAGAGAAGCGCTCAAGGGCGAAAAGTTCAAAAACATCACCAAAATCATCATCGGTCAGCGTATCACGTCAATCATGAACGCAGACAGAATTGTTGTTCTTGAAAACGGAAAAATCTGCGGAATCGGAACGCACGAAGAACTTGTCAAAAACAACGAAATTTATAACGAGATCTTTGTGTCTCAGCAGGAAGGAGTGTTGGCGCAATGAGTGAAAAAACTCCCGTAACCGAGGTTAAGACCGAGGAAGAAATTAAAGAAGAAACCGCTCTTTCGCCCGAAACCGGCGAAGCCGAAGCACCTTCCGAAGAAAAAGGCAAAAAGAAAAAATCAAAGAAAACAAAAAAAGCAAAAAAAGACCCCAAGGAAATGACCGAAGAGGAAAAGAAAAAAGAAGAAGAGAAAAAGAAGAACAAGCCGAAAGATTCCAAAAAGGCCGCAAGACGTCTTCTTAAATATCTTGCCGGCGAAAAGAAGTGGCTTGTCGTTGTTGCGATTCTTGTAATGCTCACTGCGGTCATCGGTGTTGTTTCAACGCTTGCAATGCAGCCGGTATATAAGATTTTGGAAGACGTTATCAAAACCAAAACAGGAATCACCGAAGGCAGTGCCATGGGCGGAATCATAAAATGGATAACCATCATGGCGGTTGCATATCTTATTTCGGCAGTATTCAGTTTTCTTTATACAAGAATACTTCTCACAACGTCGCTCAAAGTTGTTGCGAACCTTCGCCGCGATTTGTTCAACCACCTTGAATATCTTCCGCTCAGCTATTTCGACAAGCGCAAGACCGGCGAAATCATGAGCCATTTCATCAGCGACGTTTCAAGAATCAGCGACCTTGTCAGCAGTGATTTTCCAAGCATTATCTCTTCAACGATCTCTGCCGTTATGACGCTTACAATTATGATAATCATGAGCTGGAAAATCACGCTTACGATGACTGCTGCGATTATCGTCATGGTTGGTGTTGTAATGTTTATCACGGCAAAGTGTTCTCCGCTTTTCAAAAAAGCGCAGCAGGCAACCGCCGAATGTAACGGATATGTTGAAGAATACGTTCGCGGAATCAAAGCCGTTAAAATTTTCTGCTATGAAGAAAGAAGCAAGGAACAGTTTCGCATTCTTAACGAAAACCTCAGAAAAACCGGTGTAAAATCAAACATCATCGGCGGCCTTATGAGTCCGCTTCTTTCAATGATTATGAGAATCAACTACGCGCTTGCGCTTTCGTTCGGCGTTTGGCTTGTTCTCAAAGGTCAAATGCAGCTTCCCTCGCTTATCACATATTTGAGTTACGCTCAAAGCCACGGCTCGCCGGTTGCTTCAATTGCCTCAAGCTATAACTCGTTTGTTGCGGCTTTGGCCGGTGCGGAAAGAATTTTTGAAGTTCTTGACACCGAGGTTGAAACCGATGAGGGCAAGGTTACCCTCGTCAAGCTTGTTAAAGACAGAATGGGTGAGGAGATTGAAGTTACTCCGGAAAGTGAAAACGGAAGCTACGCATGGAAAATTCCGAAATTCGGCGGAAGGTTTTCTTATGTTCCCGTTAAATGCGACGTTGATATCAAAAATGTCACCTTCTCTTATGTTGAAGATAAGCAGGTTCTCAAGAATGTTTCAGCCCACGCAAACAGCGGCGAAAAGCTTGCGTTTGTCGGCTCAACCGGTGCGGGCAAAACAACAATAACAAACCTCATCAACCGCTTCTATGAGATTGAAGACGGCGAAATTACGATTGACGGAATTTCAATCAAAGATATCAAAAAGGATTCGCTTCGTTCTTCAATGGCGTTTGTTCTTCAGGATTCAAGAATGTTTGCAGGAACAATCAAGGATAATATTCGTTACGGAAAACTCGATGCAACCGACGAAGAAATTGTTGCCGCGGCAAAGCTTGCAAATGCCCATTCATTCATTGAAAAACTTCCGGACGGATATGATACCGAACTTTCCGCCGACGGAGTCAACATCAGTATGGGACAGTCGCAGCTTCTCAACATTGCAAGAACAGCAATTGCAAATAAACCGCTTTTGGTTCTTGACGAAGCGACAAGTTCAATCGACACACGAACCGAACGCCTTATTGAAAAAGGCATGGATAAGCTCATGGCGGACAAAACCGTTCTTGTTATTGCACACCGCCTTTCAACCGTTCGAAATTCGGAAAATATCATCGTTCTTGAAAACGGAGAAATTATTGAAAGCGGAAATCATGAAGAACTTATTGCCCTTGGCAAAAAGTACTATCAGCTTTATACCGGTGCGTTTGAAATGACGTGATCGTTTATTCGAAAAATAGAATTATACTGCAACGGTCGTCTGTCGTGTTTTGCGGCAGACGATTGCTTTGATTGCAAAAAAACGATTTATTGTTTTTGCTTATTTATCAACACTTTTATATTGTATTGTGGAAGAAGTTGCTTTGCTGTTGACGGCAAAAGTTTCAGGTGATAAAATTAACTGACAATTAATGACAAGGAAAATGACAATGGAAAAAGTTAAAAAAATTTTGTTTGGCAAACCTTTTTGTATGTTCTTTTTGATTGTGGGCTTTATCTACGGTCTTGTTCTTCCGTGGTGTTGGGGAAACAATCCTTTTGATGAATACGGAACGCTCAGCATACTTTGCGAGGACAGAAAAGTATTTTTTTGGATATGGGTGCTGCTTATTGGCGGCGCATATTTTTTGAACACAAATTTTGCTTATTTAAAATATAAAGACGGCAGCAAATTCCTTCGTGTTTTGAGTATTATAACTTTTTTTGCATGTTGCGCAATAGCACTTTCTTTAAAGCATGATGTTCACACTTGGAATTTAAAGCGCGTTGTTCATTGGATTGCAACGGGACTTTACATTGCATGTGTTGCGCTTTCGGTTTTCATCTTTTTGATGCGCAACAGAAAGACATATGAGGGCTTTGGTGTGCTTTCAATTTTGACTTTGTTGATTGTTGCTGTAATTCCCATATGGCTGCTTACAATCGGAAAAAGCGCAATGATGGAAATGATTCCGAATGCTTTTTTTCAAATTATGCTTTTTGTAATGAACTTCATAATGCCGGCTAAAAAACGCATAAAAAACAACATTACGGCAAAAGTTTGAATTTTCGTCTGAAATATTCGAAAGCCTTTAAAAGCATTATATAAGTTTTGGAGGATATATGGAAGACAAGTTTGTGAAATGGGCAATTGAACTTCAAAGCCTTGCACAGGCGGGTCTGACTTACGGAAAAGATAAGTTTGACCTTGAAAGATATGAAAGAATCAGAGAAATTTCCGCCGAAATGATGGAAGAAAAAACGGGTCTTTCGCTTGAAAAAGTCAAAGAGCTTTTTTGTGGCGAAACCGGCTATCAGACTCCGAAAGTTGACACGAGAGCGGCAGTTTTCAAAAACGGAAAAATTCTTCTTGTTCACGAAAACAACGGAAAATGGTCGCTGCCCGGCGGCTGGTGCGACGTTGACCGCTCCGTTGGCGAAAACACAGCAAAAGAAACGCTTGAAGAAGCCGGAATCAACGTAAGACCCGAAACGCTCATTGCCGTTCAGGACAGAAACAAGCACAACATTCCGCCTTACGCTTACGGCGTTGTTAAAATTTTTGTTCTTTGCACCTATCTTTCCGGTGCGTTCAAAGAAAACATTGAAACGACCGAAAGCCGCTTCTTTTCAAAAGACGAACTGCCCGAAAACTTTGCAAACGAAAAGAACACAAAAAAACAGGTGCTCATGTGCTTTGAAGCAAACGAAAGCGAAAACTGGAAAACCTTGTTCGACTGAAAAAACACCGTCCGAACCGAAATATCGGCAAGGACGGTGTTTTTGCTGTTATTTTGTGATTTTTTTAATCGGTCTGATGTACTTGAAAAATTTTCCGGGGTCGTAGTAAAAATACATTATTCTTCCCGGTGTGAGGTCAAGCTCACAGCCTTTTTCGGCGTAATCGAATTCTTTCATTGCGGTTTCAATTTTTTCTTCAACCGTTCTGCATTCCTGCTCGTAATCAAACGGACCGTGTTCAAAAACAACATATTCACCCTCGGGTATATCTGAAAGAATCATGCCATTCGGAACTTCGCCGCTGTAATCAAAAGGAAGCCTTACGCCGTAGCATTCGGTTCTGAGAAATCCCCAATCGCAAAGTCTGCCTGTCGGGTCGTTGATATAAGCCATAATCTGACCTGCGGAGCAGTTGTCGTCATCGCCGCCGACGTCGTCAAGTTTTCCTTTTATGCTTGCAAGAAGTCCGCAAACGGTTTCGCAATCTTGACCGGGAATCTTTGATTGCTTTTGCCAAAAGTCCCAGTAACCGTTGCTTTCGCGGTTTTCAATGTGAAGAAATTTGTGCGCCGGAATTGTTACAAAATAGGTTTTAACGTTGTCTTGTGATTTGATCATGCCGATCTCTCCCAATCCTAAAAAGTAGCGATCAAACGGATGAATTTTTGTTCGAAGAACAACGGGCTTCGGGTCTTTTCGAAATTCACTCGGTGTAATGCCATAGGTCTTTTTAAACGCCCTTGAAAAGGCTTCATGCGAAGAAAACCCGTAATCAACTGCAACGGAAAGAAGCGTTTTCTTGCTGTCGCGAACTTCTTTGAGGGCAAAGGCAAGCTTTCTTTTTTGAAGATAGTCGCGGAACTGAAGACCTGATATTTCGCGGAATTTTCGCGTTGTGTAAAATTCCGAATAGCCGAGCTTTTTTGAAAGCGACTCAAGCGCAAGAGCTTCGTCGTTGTGGTCCTTGATGCATTTGTCAATTTCGTCAACGATAAGCTGAATCTGTTTTCGCCATTCGTACATGATTTTTTCCTCCGTTTTTTTAATCGCTCTGCGGTCATTATACCGTAAAAGCTTTCGGTATGCTTGATATTTCTTGCTGTCTTTTTATATTACGCCGCAATTGAGAAAAAATCAAGAAACTGTTTTGCGTTTATTGGTTCAGAACAAAAACTCCGAGATTCAAATATCCCGCAAACGTTACCCAAACGAGGTACGGCACCAAAAGTAAGCCTGAAATTTTGTCTGTTCGATAAAAATTCAAAAGCATAACAAAAATGATAAGCCACAAAAGAAGCAGCCAGATGAAAGCAAGAAGATAGGCGTTGAAATCAAAAAAGATTATGCTCCAAAAAAAGTTGAAAAAAAGGTTCAGTGCATAGATGTTTACCGCGTTGCGCCGCATTCTCGGCTCGTGCTTTCGTTTTACAAAAACGCGTGCAAAACTTATCGCCATCAAAACATAAAGTATTGTCCAAACAACGGGAAACACCCACGACGGCGGCGAAAGCGGCGGTGTTGCGGTGCTTTCATACACATCTCTGTTGCCGGAGGTGAAAAAGGCCGAAAGCCCTCCGACCGCAAGGGTCACGATAATTGAGTATACGTAATATTTAATTTTGTTCCACATAGAAAAACCTCCGTCGCTTAAATTTGAATTGTGTATATCCAAATGCAGTTATTATATGATATGCAAGAATACTTTTTTCGATTCAACGATTCTGTTTGCGGCGGTTTTCTTGACTTGGCAAAACGAATGTGATAAGCTAAACAAATATTAGATGAAGGAGTCCTTTGAATGATTTTTGACGTTAAAATAAAAAAACTTTCGAAAAACGCAATTGTTCCGACATACGGTTCGGCATTTGCCGCCGGAGCGGACCTTTATGCCTGCCTTGATTTTCCGCTTGAAATCAAGCCGGGAGAAACCGCTTTTGTTCACACCGGCCTTTGCGCCGAACTTCCCGAAGGTTATGCCGGCCTTGTTTTTGCAAGAAGCGGACTTGCAAGCAAAAAAGACCTTGCTCCGGCAAACAAAGTCGGTGTTGTTGACAGCGATTACCGCGGCGAAATCATGGTTGCTCTTCATAACCACGGAAAGCAAAGCAGAACAATTGAACACGGCGAAAGAATTGCACAGCTTCTTATAATGCCGTATGTTTCGGCAAATTTTGTTCTTTGCGATGAACTTTCCGATACCGAAAGGGGAACGGGCGGCTTCGGCTCAACCGGAAAATAAATCTTTCGTTTTAATGAGGTGAAAAAATGGTTTTGTATTTTACGGGAACGGGCAACAGCAGATTTGTTGCGGAAAAAATTGCAGACTTTCTCGGCGACGGGCTTTTGAATATCGGCGAAAGAATCAAAGAAAACAACTTCGGCGAAATTCACGATGAAAAACGATTTGTTATTGTTGTTCCCACTTATGCTTGGCGGATTCCGCGTATTGTTGAAAACTTTCTCAAAAAGACCGCTTTTTCCGGCAGCAAAAAGTTTTGGTTTGTCATGGACTGCGGCGGAGAAATCGGTAACGCCGAAAAGTATCTTGTTTCGCTTTGCGGCGAAAAAGGCTTTGATTATATGGGCGTTTTTCCTGTTGTTATGCCGGAAAACTATGTTGCGATGTTTTCCGTTCCGAGCAAAGAAGAAGCAAGAGAGATTGTTGCAAAAGCCGTGCCGTTGATTGAAAGTGCGGCAAAAACAATAAAAGACGGCAAAAAGTTTTCAAAGCCGAGGAATAATCTTTACGACCGTTTCATGAGCGGACCCGTCAACACTTTGTTTTATTCGCTTTTTGTGAAAGCAGACGCTTTCACAGCCGACGAAAGATGTGTCGGTTGCGGCAAGTGCGAAAAGCTTTGTCCGCTCGGCAACATCAAACTTGAAAACAAAAAGCCCGTTTGGGGCAAAAACTGCACACACTGCATGGCGTGCATTTGTTATTGTCCGACCGAAGCGATTGAGTATGGAAAAAAGAGTGTCGGCAAAAGAAGATATCGGTTTGAAAACCCGTAATTTTGCTCCGAACGGCAATGATTTTATCCCGAACGGAAACGAAACAAAACAAAGCTTGATTTTTTTTCGCCGCAGTGATAAAATAAAAGATAATAATTTTAACGAAAGGAGCGGTCGGAATGCACTTGCAGGAATCGGGCGAAATGTATCTTGAAACAATCCTCGTTCTTTCAAAGGAGCAGACAAGGGTTCGTTCGCTTGATGTTGCGGATTACATGGGATTTTCAAAACCGAGTGTCAGCCGTGCTGTCGGACTTCTTAAAAGCGGCGGATATATTGTAGTTGACGGCAACGGATATATCACGCTTACCGATGACGGACGCTTTATTGCGGAAAAAATCTATGAACGCCATACGGTTTTAACCGACGTTCTTGTTCGTCTCGGCGTCAGTAAAGAGGTTGCTCTTGAAGATGCTTGCAAAATGGAACATGTTATCAGCGACGAATCTTTTGAAGCAATTAAAAAACATGTGAAAAAATTGCCTGTAAACAACAATTAAATTGCATAAAAAAGCTGCCGCAGTCGGATAGTCAATACCGCTGCGGCAGTTTTTATTTTATAAGCCGAAAATAATATCAGAATGTGCCTTCGCTTATATATACTTTCAAAAGTTTCGGAAGCATTCTCAAAAACGTGAAAAGCCATTCGCCGAACGCATATTTTGCAAGCGAAAGGAACGACGGAACAACGCCGAATGCATAATCGGCAATGTCGGTTTTGTTGTTACCGTCAAAAGTCGGAATATTCTTTCCTGTTTCTTTTTTGAGCGTGAGCGAATCAATTTTTGTAACAACGTCGTTTCCGTTCTCGTCTTTTTCGTCGGCAAGAATAAAGGCTTCAAGAGTAAGAGTTCCGCCGTTG
>DKDD01000042.1:0-18200 GCA_002451715.1 Ruminococcaceae bacterium UBA6857
CATCCTGTCTGACGTCCATAATTTCACCTTTATTTTTTCAAATTTTCTTTTACATTACCTGTGTTTAACAAAATCTTATTTTATCACGATTTATAAAATAACGCAAGTTGAAATTAGAAAACCGAAAAGTCCGCTTTTTGTGCAAAATAAACAGAGGAATTGATAATTATTTTAATTGACATAAGTTGATAAATAATGTATAATATGGGTTAACAGTGAGCGATTGCTCACTTATGTGCTTGTTAATAACAAAATTCAAATATTTTCAGGAGGCTCAACATCATGGACACAAGATTCGCAATCACCGATTATGTTGACGCAAAAGCCGTTACCGAAAAACTCGATAACCTTATCCGTCAGCCGATCTACACAATCAAACCCGAAGCTCTCAAAGATTATGAAGAGAACTACTTTGAAAAGAAATGCCAAAAGTCAAAGGCTATGATCGAAGAAGCAAGACAGATCATTCCCGGCGGCGTTCAGCATAATCTTGCTTTCAACTATCCGTTCCCCCTTGTTTTCACAAAGGCAGACGGCGCAAAGCTTTATGACATCGACGGAAACGAATATTATGACTTCCTTCAGGCCGGCGGTCCGACCGTCCTCGGCTCAAACCCGAAAGTTGTAAGAGATCAGGTTATTGAACTTCTCAACACCTGCGGCCCGTCAACCGGACTTTTCCATGAATTTGAATATAAACTTGCAAAGAAGATTTCCGATTCCGTTCCCACGGTTGATATGTTCCGTATGCTCGGTTCGGGAACAGAGGCCTGCATGGTTGCATGCCGCGTTGCAAGACTTGCAACAAAGAAAAAGTACATCCTCAAAATGGGCGGTGCATATCACGGCTGGTCGGATCAGCTCGGTTACGGAATCCGTATTCCGGGAACAAAGTTCACCCAGGCTCACGGTGTACCCATTCGTCTTATGAGAGATACACAGGAATTTTTCCCGAACGACCTTAACGACCTTGAAAGAAAGCTTCGCAGAAACCAGCTTTGCGGCGGCACCGCAGCCGTATTCATTGAGCCGGTCGGCCCCGAAAGCGGAACAAGACCCCTTTCAAAAGAATTTAACAAGGGTGTTGAAAGACTTTGCCGCAAGTACGGCGCACTCCTTATTTTCGATGAAGTTGTTACCGGATTCAGAATCGGCATGGCCGGCGCACAGGGCTACTTCGGCGTTGAACCCGACCTCACAATCTTCGGCAAGGTTATCGCAGGCGGCTATCCGGGCGCAGGCGGAATCGGCGGCAAGAGAGAATACATGAAGTATATGGGTGCAGGTCTTGACGGTGCACAGAAAATTAAAAAGGCTTTCTGCGGCGGTACAATGGCTGCAACTCCGATTTCATGCTGCGCAGGTTACTACACTCTTGAAGAAATTGACAAGCAGAACGCTTGCTACAAAGCCGGCGTAATGGGCGACAGAATCACCAAGGGTCTCAACACAATCATTGATAAGTATAATCTTCCGTTCGTTGCATTCAACCAAGGCTCAATTTGCCACATGGAAACCGTTGGAACAATGCACTTCTCAATTGATTGGAGCAAGCCGTGGACAATTCCCGCAGTCCTCAAGGAAACCGACATCCGCAAGAAAGAAATGACCCACATGGGCGCTGCATATATGGCAGAAGGTCTTGTTACCCTTGCAGGTTCAAGACTTTACACCTCCGCTGCATACACAGAGGAAATGATTGACGACGCTCTTACCCGCTTCGACAGAGTTTTCTCACACGTTGCAATGAAGAAAGACTGATAACAGAAAAAAGGGACAGAAAACCTCTGCCCCTTTTTCATCTTTAATTTTAGAGGTAAAAACTTATGAATATGGAACTTTCAAAAGCAAAAGAGATTGTTGTTGAAGCCGGCAAAAAGCTTGTTTCAAGCGGTCTTATTGCAAGAACATGGGGCAACGTAAGCTGCCGTGTTGACGATGAAAGCTTTGTTATCACTCCGAGCGGAAGAGCTTATGAAACACTTACACCGGACGATATCGTTCTTGTAAAACTTGCCGACCTTTCATATGAGGGCGACATTAAACCCTCAAGCGAAAAAGGTATTCACGCCCAGTGCTATCTTCTTCGCCCGGAATGCAACTTTGTCATTCATACCCACCAGGTCAACGCTTCAATCGTCAGTGCACTCGGTTGTGACATAAATAACATCACCGGCGAAAGCTGTGCGATCATCGGCGACAACATTCCCGTTGCCGCTTACGGACTTCCCGGAACGGGCAAACTTCGCAAGGGTGTTGTGGGTGCTCTCCTTCGCTCCGATTCAAAGGCGGCAATCATGAAGCACCACGGTGCTGTTTGTCTCGGCGGTGACTATGACGAAGCTTTCAAAATCGCTTCGGAAGTTGAAAAAGTCTGTCAGAGATATCTTTTTGAAAAATATGAAGCCGTTTCGGGTAAAACCGCCGAAAGCTTCAAGGATATCTGCGACTATGTTGCCGATGTCAAAAAACGCGCGGAAGCTCCGTCGCCGCACGTTGTTCCCTATGACAGCACAAGAGAGGGCAACGTTGTTGTTATGAAAGACAAGGACGGCAACGAAAAGTATACTCTTGCTCTCAAGCAGGAAAAGGTCATTCTCGGCGGCGACTTCCCGTCGGAAGCCGACATGCACCTTGCCGTTTATAAAAAGCGCGACGACATCAACTGCATCATTCATTCCGACAAGGAAGAAGTTGTTGCCGCTTCAAAGGTTACAAAGGTTCTTCGTCCGCTTCTTGATGACTTTGCACAAATTGCCGGAACAACCGTAAAATGTGTTGAGTTCAACCCGAACGATACGCTTCGCACCTCGAAAAAGGTTGTCAAGGCGCTCGGAAAGCACAGAACCGCTGCACTCATCAAAGACAACGGCGCAATTTGCTGCGGAGTTTCTCCCGACGAAGCCGAAGCTTCTGAAATGGTTA
Source organism: Ruminococcaceae bacterium UBA6857 (assembly GCA_002451715.1). Lineage (GTDB taxonomy): Bacteria > Bacillota > Clostridia > Oscillospirales > Acutalibacteraceae > UBA6857. The sequence goes on from DKDD01000042.1 coordinate 2,926, forward strand.
CCGCAAAGAACTGCAAAACTTTTGTTGCCGGTCAGATGTTTGACAAGGTTAAGGCACTCGGAAAGCTTGACTGCGTTCTCATGAACGTGATTTACAGAGTTAAGTATTCGAAGCAGAAGTAAAAACATAAGATTAAAAGCCATGAACAACGTCCGATTATATTCTCGGACTGTCCGATGATGTGAAATCAAAATAAATATATAAAAACCCGGCACCGTGCAATCGCTTGACTGCATGGTGCCGGGTTGTTTGTGCTTTTTAATCAGTCAAAAAGACCTTTTTTGACCTCTGCCTTGATCGGTTTAAAGCCTGCTTTTTCAACGGCTTTAAAAAGTGCTTCGTCCGAAACGTCTTCGGAAAGTGAAACAACGGCGTTTTTCTTTTCCGCATCGGCTTTTGCTTTTTTAACGCCGCTTACGGCAAGAAGCTCGTCTTCAACGGCCTTTGCGCAGTGTGAGCAGTGCATACCTTCAATTTCAATAACTTTTTTCATTTCTCCGTCCTCCTCTTGGTCGGCTGAATTAATTTGTTTTGTGTTTGCTGTATTTTCATCGGCCGAAGCCGCTTTTTCCGCTTTAAAGAATCTCAAACGCAGTGCATTGAGAACAACGCAGACCGAGCTGAGACTCATCGCTCCCGCGGCGATCATCGGCGAAAGCTTAACGCCGAGCGAGTAAAACGCACCTGCCGCAAGGGGAATTGAAAGTGCGTTATAAAAGAATGCCCAGAAAAGGTTCATCTTGATGTTGCCGAGAACTTTTTTGGAAAGCCTTACAGCGTTGACAACGCTGTAAATATCCTTGTTCATCAAAACAAGGTCTGCACTTTCAACCGCAATGTCCGTTCCGTCGCCGATTGCGATTCCGACATCGGCACGCGAAAGGGCAGGTGCGTCGTTAATTCCGTCTCCGACCATTGCAACAACCTTTCCGCTTTCCTGAAGTGCGCGGACTTCGCTTTCCTTGTTTTGAGGAAGAACTTCGGCAATGATTTTGTGAACGCCGAGACGTTTTCCGACCGCTTTTGCCGTCAGTTTGTTGTCGCCGGTGAGCATTACGGAAGAAATTTTCATTTTTTCAAGTGCTTTGATTGCGGACGCGGCATTTTCCTTTTCCTTGTCCGCAACGGCAACAAGACCGATAATTTTTCCTTCGCTTGCAAAAATCAGCGGAGTCTTGCCTTCTGCGGCAAATGAATCAAGCCGATTCGATATCGAAGAGCAGTCAATGCCGTTTTCGGAAAGCAGACGTGCATTTCCGGCAAAGTACGTTTTGCCGTCAATTTTTGCACTGATTCCGCCGCCGGAGAATGAAGAAAATTCTTCGGCTGTTTTTTCGGGCAGTCCTTTTGCTTTTTCAAGTATGGCGCGGGCGAGGGGATGCTCGGAGTTTTTCTCCATCGCCGCCGCAATCGTAAGCATATCACTTTCCGTCAAATCTGTCAATGACACAATGTCGGTGACGGACGGTTCGCCTTTTGTGAGCGTTCCCGTTTTGTCAAAGACGGCGGTATCAATTTGCGAAAGGCGTTCCATCGCCGCCGCACTTTTGAAAAGAAGACCGTTTTTTGCACCCTGGCCGGTGCCGACCATGATTGCAACCGGAGTTGCAAGTCCAAGTGCGCACGGGCAGGAAATTACAAGAACAGAAATTGCAAAGTTCAGCGCAAGACTGAAATCTTTTTCAATTAAATACCAAACGATTCCGCAAACGATTGCGATTGAAATAACCGTCGGAACAAAAATGCGGCTGACCTTGTCCGCAAGGCGGGAGATCGGCGCTTTGCTTCCTGCCGCTTCAAGCGAAAGGGCAATCATCTGAGCGAGGGTCGTACTGCTTCCGACTTTCGTCGCTTTCATTGTGAATGCGCCGGAGGTGTTGATTGAAGCGCAAAGAACGTTGTCGCCGACATCCTTTTGAACGGGCATACTTTCTCCGGTGAGGGCGCTTTGGTCAACAAAGCCGTTGCCGCTTAAGACAATGCCGTCTGTTGGAATTTTCGTTCCGGGGCGCACAACGATCTCGTCGCCGAGCACAACGTCTTCGGCGGAAATTACGCTTTCCCTGCCGTTGCGGATAACCGTTGCGGTTTCCGGTGCAAGCGAGGTAAGCATGTCAAGGACGGCCTTTGTTTTGCCCTTTGAACGCTCTTCAAGGAATTTGCCGATGTCAACGAGGGTAACAATCATTGCGGCGGATTCAAAGTAAAGATTGGAGTGCCATTTTGCAACAAGCTCCATGTCTCCGGCGGAAAGACCGGACGCAATTTGAACCGTGCCGACAATACCGTATATGAATGAGGCGGCGGCACCGATTGCAATGAGCGAATCCATATTCGGCGAAAGCTTGAAAAGGCTTTTGAAACCTATTGCGAAGTACTTATAATTGATACCCAAAATCACAAGCGTAAAAACAAGCTGATAGATTGCAAAATTCAGTGCGTTTTCGTGACCCGTAAGAAATGCCGGTTGAGGAAAGTGAAACATGTGTCCCATTGAAACATACATCAGCGGAACAAGGAGCACAACCGAAAGAAGCAAACGGAATTTCGCCTTTTTTTCGGCTTTTTCCGCGGCGGCGTTGGTGTTTGTTTTGCCCTTAATTTCGCACCCATATCCGACGGATTTTACTTTCATAATAATATCGGACGCAGTAATCGCATTTTCGTCGTATTCGACGCTCATGGAATTTGTTAAAAGATTCACCTGAACGTCCTTTACGCCGGAAAGCGATTCAACACTTTTTTGAACGCGTGCGCTGCACGAAGCACAGGTCATTCCCGTCACGTCAAACTGTGTTTTCAATTAAACCACCTTCTTAATTATATATCATGACCGTTTTAAACCGAAAAACCGCATTGCGCCGACTCTTTTCGGCTTGAGCGGCTTACTGAAATCAATTATATACCAACTTGGTAGGAATTGCAAGTTGAAAGAGCATTCAACTGACAGAAATTTTGAAGAAAAATGTCGCCGATTTTGTGAAAAAAGCCGAGTTCAAAAAATATTTACGGTAAAAATGTATAAGTTTATTCAAAAAGACTTGACTTTTTTTGCGAATTATTGTATTTTTACTTAGTAAGCTTCTCTTCAAAAAACAAGAGAGAATATCACCGCACGGAAACGACAATTGTGCGGTAAATTTTGAAAGGAGTAATCCAACAATGAAGAAAGAACTCAAAGTTATCGCTGTCGTTCTTGCGGGAATTATTGTATTCCTTGCCGGTTTCGGTCTTGGTACATCAAAGGGCATCCAAATCGACATCAAAGTTGACGGCGCAAATTCGGCAAATTCATCGGCTGTAACACCGGCTGCTCCGGCAACAACTGCTCCTGCTGCTCCGGCAACGACCGCTCCGGCCGCTCCGGAAACCCCGGCAACTCCGGAAAGCACCGCACCGGCAACTCCCGACTCAAAGCCGGCTGACAACGGCGGCACACCGTCCGCTATTCCTTCAACTCCGAAGGAAATCGCTGCAAAGTACAACGAAGTTCTCAACGCTCTTAAAAAGCAGGAGAACGTTACCGTTCATAAGGTAAGCGCAGTTAACATCGAATGCACAGACTGCTCTGTTTCTATTCTTAAAGGTGTTGTTAACACAATCCTTGAAGGATTCATGAAGGGCTCCGATGAAAAAGTTCAGTTCACCAGCGGCAAGGGCAGCAAGTCTGACGGAAGCGAAGTTTGGATCAACGACTTCATCACTCCGGGCGGAAGAGAATCGGCCGTTACCGAAAACGACCTTGCTTCTGCAACAGCAGCAGCCGACGGTTCGGGCTATAAGATGACTCTTAAATTCAAGAGCGAGCAGGCAACTTTTGCAAACGGAAGCGGAACAGAACCGACAAGCCACAAGACTGCAATGGATCCGCTTAACCTTGCAACTCTTGAGCTTCCGATGGGCGCTCAGATTACCGAAGCAAGCATGACTTATCCCGGCGCAACAATTGAAGCTACTGTTGACGGTTCAGGAAACCTTGTAAGCATGCACCTTAATCTTCCTCTTGAAGGAAGCGGAACAGGCAACCTTAAGGGTATGTCACTTTCAGTAGGTCTTAAGGGTGACCTTGACGACACCTACACAATGACTTATTGATTAACCGAATAAGTAAAAAAAGTAAACCGCTCGGCAAATTGTCGGGCGGTTATTTTTTTGTTGACAAAATATGACACGCATGGTAAAATGCTTTTGGTGCCGTGCGAAACGGTAGGCGGTTCTTCCTCCGCAAGGAGGTGATGGCTAATGACAATAACTCTCATGGAGCTGATTGCAGTTCTTACGTTACTTGTTGACGTCATCACTGTTTGTTACTTAATTTTCGGCAACAATCAGAAGTAAGATTTCTTAGCATAAAATAAGAAACACCGCCCACTTTCCCTTTGGCGGTGTTTCTTCAAATACTACCATTCGGAGCAAACCGCTTACTGCGGCACCTCTTTAGCTATATTATACACAGCCGCTTGCGATTTGTCAAGCGGTCGTTTTTGTTTTCCACGCAAAATCGAAGTTTTCAACACGTAAAGCTTTCTCACTTTACGCACGGTCGTGGTATGTAAAGCCGGATACTTTACATGAGGAAATCGACATTTTGCATATATTTGGTAAATCTGCTGCGCGGATTCGTCATTTTTAACAAATTTCTTGTCGTATTTTCTGTGAACAAATCATGAAGAAAAGGTTGACTTTTTATTGCGTAAAAGTTTATAATCAATCTGTATCTTTATGCAGATATTTCCGTTCAAGGGGTCACCCCTTGAATGTTTTCCGATGGAAAACATTATTCCTTTTTGTTTACATTCTCGTAGGGGTCGGACCCGAGCCGACCCATGGAGCCCAACCGTTTCCGCCACGAAAAATTGTTTACGAACCATGCGGCGGAATTGAAAGGTTCATCTATTACAAATTCACGCAGAGCAAACGGCAAAGCTCCCGTGGGCGCCTCGCGAGACGCCCCTACGAGCGGACTTGCCCGCAAACCCCTAACAATCGGTAACGAAAGACCGTTGACATAAATAAAAATTCATTATTATGAAAGGTGGAAAAATAATGAAAAAATTCACACGAACGGGGAAAAAAGTGCTTTCTGTTTTCCTTGCCGCCCTCATGGTCATGACGGCTTGGGTGTTTGTTGCACCGGAGAAGGCAGAAGCGGCTAACGGCAGTTATTGGCTTAACGTAAAAGTCAATGTTACTAATAAGGCTGATGAAAAGGATCATATTCAAGACAGCTATTGGAATATAACTTACAGACCCAATAATGGTCGAGGCGATGAACTGACCATGAAATATGACCTTAGGGAAAACGAATATGCTGTTTTGAGTAATGAAAGCAATAACCAATACATGCATGTCAGTGTTCCGGGTTTTCCTACAAAGATGAGTTATTATCACGATGCCACATGGGATGACAAGGTACATTATACGCTCTGTGAGATATATGTATCATCATCAAAAACAAACGGCGGAACATTAGTCAACTCACCGAATAAAGCTATTAAAAGCGGCGGTTGGGGCAATAGCGAAGTTAAAGGTAATTTCTCATGGGATGACGGTTCCAGATACCCCTACGTTGCAACTTCAAAAAGCATTTCCACCGCAACAGCAGCATCCAACATCGGTATTCCGCCGCTTGGTGACAATAAAGATGTATCCGCATCAACAACAACAATGCAGTACTACACTACCGACCAGTATGGCGTTCGTTATGAGCCGACATCCTATACTTTTTCGGGAGTGACCGGTCTTTCAACGACCGGAAGTATCGGTAATGCTTATACGGCTACCGCTAACGAATCAACAACGGCTAGTTCATCTGCTACATACCAGACTGCAACGGTTAAGCTTGACTGGAAGAACAGCAACAGTTCAAATACCAGTCAGCACGGTGACAGCACATATACTTTTAAAGTGTATAATCCCCGTTATAAAGTTACTTATAGCGGAAACGGCGGAACTCTTGGAACAAATTATACTTATGCCTATCTTAATCAGAAGGTCAGTGCTGATACTTCTACAGCAACAAGTAATAATGTTGCCGGTCTCACAGCCGAAAAGTTCCCCACGAACGGAAGTAGAGAAGGCTACAAATTTAACGGAATTTGGTCGGCTGCTTCAGGCGGAACACAGTACTCTGCCGACACTAAGGTTACAAAAAATTCAACAGCATATGCACATTGGACTCCGATTAAGTATAATGCAGAATTTAAAGGAAACAGGGCAACATATCCGGCAGCTGTTCAGGAATACTTAATTGCAAATGTTGCAACTGATTTCGATTCAAAACCTGTTGCACCGACAAACGTTGAAGAGTATGACGATGGTGATTATCATTATAAGTTCAACGGTAATTGGAAAAACAGCTCCGGTAATGTTTATACCGCAAGTACTCTTCCGATTATGACAACTGCCGGCGCAAGATATAAGGCACAGTATAACGGAACTTTTGTTCAGGCTGATTATTCCGGCGTTACAGCGCAGCAAAACGAAGCCGCAAGAATTAAGAGTAACCCGAACTATGAGGCAATCTATACTGTGTCAAGCCGTAATAGCTTGCAGGCTGCCCTTGACGCAGTTGTTACCGGAAAGGGACGTACACAGCAGGACGTTGTTGACGGCTATGAACAGCGCATTAAAGACGCAATTGAAGCTCTTGAAGGACAGAAGTATTCTGTTGTTTTCATGGACGGAAGAGATAATTCTATTATCAAGTTCAGCTATCCGAACGTTTTCGGTGATACAATTCAGTACCCTGCAAATCCGTCAATGAGTTATGACAAAAACTATCACTATACCTTTAACAAATGGGAAGGTACAGCTCAAGAAACGAACCTTTCAACCGTTGAAAAGAATATTACCATTGTTGCAAGATTCAACAAAGCCGCACACAGTTTTACCGAGGAACACATTGATTCAACCTGCGTAAAGCAAGGTGGAACAAAATATACCTGCGCCACCTGCGGATATAGCTACACAACCTATTCCGGAACCTATGGAGACCATGTTTGGTCAACCGAATGGACGATTGATAACCCTGCAACCTGCACACAGCCCGGTTCAAAGTCGCACCACTGTACACTTTGTACAGCGAGAAAAGATGAAACGGCTATTCCGGCACTCGGACATGATTACACCGGAGTTGAGCCGGAGGTCATTGTTCCTGTTTCATGTGATACTATCGGTGTAAGCATCAGAGAATGTACCCGTTGCGGATACAATGATTATATTACAACCGACCCAATCGGTCACAAGATGAAAGATACGGTCACAGCACCGACCTGTACTTCAAAGGGTTACACAACCTCAACCTGCGAAGTTTGCGGAAAAACACTTATCGGTTCGTTCACCGACCCGATTGCCCATAACTATGTTAAAAAAGCCAGTGAGTGTGTTGCTCCTTCATGCGTAGGCGTTGGATATGACGTTTCATACTGCTCGGTTTGCGGACTTAAAAAGTATGACATTATTCCTGCCGCAGGTCATAGCTGGAACAAGGAACAAACGATTGATATTGAACCTACATGCACAACAAAGGGTCAAAAATCAATACACTGCTCGGTTTGCGGTGTAATCAGCACAGACACAATTGAAGAAATTCCTGCAAAAGGCCACAGCTATGACAGCGGTGAAGTTCTTGCTTCCGCAACCTGCACACAGAACGGTGTAAAAGCATATCAGTGTACGGTTGCCGGCTGCGGACACACTAAGACTGAAACTATTGCAAAGCTCGGACACGATTGGAAAGCACCGCAGGTTGATTATGCGGCAACTTGTATCAGTGCCGGACAGCAGTCAACCCATTGCTCACGCTGCAATGAGGTTAAGGATGTTACCGTACTCCCGGCTCTCGGTCATGCCCTCACCACAACCACAACCACCGCAACCTGCACCGTGGGCAGCAAAAAGATTGAAAAATGCTCACGCTGTGATTATGAAAAAACAACAATAATTTCAGAAGCTCTCGGACACAATTTTGTTGCCGGAACTCCGGTTGAAGCAACATGTGCAAGCAGCGGATACATTCCGTACACCTGTTCAAGAAACTGCGGCGTTGCCGGTTATGATGTAATCAACGGCGGTGCAAGCAAAAATCACAATTGGAACATCACCTCTACTGTTTCTCACGGAAAAACAACCGTAACCGGAACTTGCCTTACTTGCGGTGCAACGTTCTCAGAAACAGTAAACAGTGCTCACGATTTCAAAAACATTAAGTCTCAAACTCCTGCAACCTGCAAAGAGGTCGGTTCGCTTGTTCTTTCCTGTGCCGACGCAAACTGCAACGAGACTTTCACTGTTACGCTTGCGAAAAATGAAAATGCTCACAAGTCTGTGACGAATACCTTGACAGAAGCTTCATGCACTTCAAATGGCAAGGTTGTCTCAACTTGCAGCGATTGCGGAAAAACTCTTGCAACAACCGAAATTCCGGCAAAGGGTCACTCGTTCACCGAACAGACCGAATATGTTGCTTCGACCTGTCAGACCAAGGGTCATATTACGTTTAAGTGTGCAAATTGCACAGAGAAAAAGACGGTTGAGCTTGATGTCAATTCGGATGCACATAAGTTTGAAAATCCCGCTCATCATAACGCAACCTGCTCAACTCCGGCATACGATGAATACACCTGTGCATACGGTTGCGGAAAAACATATAAAAGCTTTACCGGAACGGCTGATACCGCCGCTCACAATTGGACTTTCTCAACCTCACAGACTGGAACAACTTTGACAGTCACTTGTGAATGCACAATTTGCCACACAACGCACAGCCAAACTGTCGAAGTGGCCGAAGGTCATGCTTATACCAATGTTGAGGTTACAACTCAGCCGACTTGCTCTGCCGAAGGAACAATTAAAATTGCTTGCAACAAGCAGCATAATTCAAGCTGTACTTCGTCTGTTTCTGCAACTCTTCCGGCTAACCCGAACGCACACAAAATTAAAACAATTGTCACCGCTGCAACCTGCACAGTTGAGGGCACAGCATACAGCTATTGTGAACTTTGCAAAAAAACAATCGGTGAAACCGTTAAAATTGCCGCACTCGGCCACAATTATGTCGGTGGGGAAGAAAATATTATAACTGCGGCCACCTGCGAAGCGGACGGTGTTAAAACCGTTAAGTGTACACGTTGCGATGATACAATTGAAATTGCAATTCCGAAGCTCGGTCATACATGGAATAGCGGAACAATCCATAATGCTGATTGCACCCACGGCGGATACACAACCTATGAGTGTTCAACCTGCCATACGACAAAGGATGTTGTTCCTGCCGGTGCAAAGGCTAACGGCCATGCTTGGAATGATTGGACAATCGTTAACCCGACGAACGATGAAGCAGGCAGTGCAACACGCATCTGTAAAAACTGCGATGAAACCGAAACCGTCGAAATTCCTGCCGGTAACCATACGTTTGACACAACAAAATACGAAGAAGTAAAAGCGACCTGCACCAAAAAGGGCAGCAGAACTTATACTTGCACCACGCATAAAGATTGCGGCGTTTCAATTACTGTTGAAACCGATTTCGCTCAGCACAGCTATGTACTTAAATACAGCGAAAATGCAACCTGCACAACCGCAGGAAAGGTTGTTATGGAATGTTCGGTTTGCCACGATACAAACAACAATGTTGAAATCATAACACCGGCTCTCGGCCACGATTTCAGCAAAGAAACCGATAACGTTGCTTCAACCTGCAACACTGTCGGCTACGTTACAAAGAAGTGCTCACGCTGTGACGAAACAGAGACAACATATTCAAGCACTCTTGGCGACCACAGCTGGGGCGAATTGAAAGTTGTTCAGACAGCTGACGAAACCCACCCCGGAATCAAAGTTAAACAGTGCTCGGTATGTAAACTTTATGAGTATGAGTACACCGCACCCACAGGCAATCATAATTGGGACGAAGGCGTTATCACAACAAAGGCAACCTGCACCACCGAGGGCACAAAGACCTACACCTGCGTCGCTGACGGAAACTGCGCCTGCACAGAGGACAGCAAGGCAACCTATACCGAAACTATCCCCGCAACCGGCCACACCGCAAAGGTTGAAGTTAAAGAAGCAACCTGCACCGAAGCCGGATATGTAAAGGCTGTTTGCGAAATCTGCCACACAACTCTTGACGAAAAGACACTTGATAAGAAAGAACATGCTGAAAAAGTAACAATCATCGATCCGACCTGCACAACTCCGGGTTCAAAGGTTTATACCTGCGCAGTCTGTGGTACAACAACAAAACCGACAGAAGAAATTCCCGTTGTTCCTCACGCTTATGAGGCAACAGGCGAATTTGTTGACGCAACCTGCACTTCACCGAAGTATGAGAAGTATAATTGTAAGTACTGCGGAGAAGAAAAACTCGTCAAGGCTGGTGAAGCAAACGGACACACGATTGACGAAAGCAAAACCATAACCGTTCCCGCAACTTGCACAACTGCCGGCTTCGTTTCAAAATACTGCTCCTGCGGTCAGCTTATGAGCGTTGAAGTTCTCGGCCCGTCAGAGCATACTTGGAAATCGGTAACCGATGAACTTCCGAAAGAATGTGACGGCTCAAAGGTTACTTATGAAAAGTGCTCGGTCTGCGGTGTAATTAAAGCAGAGTCACTGAACATTACCGAAAACGGCAATCATGTATATGTAGTAACCACCGAAACCGCAGCAACCTGCACAACAGCGGGTAAGCTTGTTATCACCTGCAAGAATTGCGAAAATATTAATGCTGAAGTTGAAGTTCCTGCCGTAGGTCATACCTATGGCGAAGGTGTTCTTACCGCGGGCGACTGCGTGAATGACGGCTATGTAACCTTCACCTGCACAAGAGAAGGCTGCACCGACGCTCAGACCGGTCACACCATCACCAAGAACATTGGCACAAAGAACCACAACTATCTTCCTTTCGGCGATTCCACCCCCGCAACCTGCACCTCAAGCGGATATCAGCTTTATAAGTGCGAATACTGCGGCAATGAGTTCAAAGAAATTCTCGAAGCTCCTGCTTCGCATGTATATGAAAAGCAGGATACAAGTATTGAACCGAACTGCTATCAGGACGGACATTACATCTATAAGTGTAAAAACTGCAATGCATCATATGAATATGATGTTGCCGCAACAGGAAACCATGAAATCAAAGGCGAAGTAATACAGGCACAGACCTGTACTCTTCCCGAAATGACAAAGTATACCTGTGCAACCAAAGACTGTCCGTATGAAAAGACGGAAATCACGAAGTCTCCGCTCGGTCACAGCTTCGGCGATGATTGGAAAGTTACTAAGGAACCGACCGAAACCGAAAACGGCGAACAGGAACGTTCCTGCACCCGTGGCTGCGGCGAAACCGAAACCGCACCGATTCCGGCAAGTATCCACAACTGGAGCGAGACTCCGATTGAAACAACCGATGCAACCTGCACAGAAGCCGCAACAGAAACCTATCAGTGCACAGGCTGCGACCTTTGCAACGAAGAAAACGGCTACAAGACTTATGTGAAGTCCATCGGTGTTCCGCTTCAGCACAACGTTGTTGTTGATTACACGGCACCGACCTGCACAAAGGACGGCAAGTATGTTGCAAGATGTACTCTTTGCGGAAAAGAGTTTGTCAATGAAACTCTTTCGGCAACCGGACACAGCTTCAATACCTATCTTCAGGGTACCTATGTTCCGGCTACATGTCAGGAAGACGGCTCGATGACATACGCTTGCTCCAATTCCGGCTGCAGCGAGATTACGACCATCACTATCCCCGTCAACCCCGATGCACACCATATGGTTGAAGACGCCGCTAATTCAAAGAAAGCAACCTGCACCGAAGCCGGTTACAAGGCATATAAGTGCGAAAATCAAGACTGCGACCATACTTATAAAGAATGGACATCCGATCCCGTTAACCATACCGCAAAAGACGAATGGACTGTTAAGAAAGCTGCAACCTGCAGCAGTATCGGTTATGAAGTTCGTACCTGTAAGGATTGCGGCGCTGTAATGGATACAAGAGAAATTCCGGCGAACGAAAATCTCCACAACTGGAAGACCGTTACAGTAAAAGCAGACCACACAAAGAGCGGATACAGCTATGAACAGTGTGAAAATTGCGGCAAGATGAGAAACTTCAAGAGTGAAGATATCATTAAGCATAATTACAGTGAAATCATTGACCAAAAAGCTGCAACCGCAACCGAAAACGGATATGTTAAATATAAGTGCGAATGTGGCGAAACAATCACACTTGTTGTTCCGGCTTCCGGTCATGAGTTTACATCGGAAGTTACAACCGAACCGACCTGCACAAAGGATGGTGTAAGAGCTTATACCTGCACGGCTCACGAAAAATGCGAAGCGGATTACACCGAAGCAATTCCTGCACTCGGTCACAAAGCAGGGGATGTAATTGTTACAGAAGCCACCTGCCTTGCAGCGGGTAGCGCAGTTGTAAAATGTACAAGAGAAGACTGCGGCGAAGAACTCAACAATGTAACAATCGCAAAACTTCCGCATACGTTCAACGACAGCAACAAGACTGTTGTTGAAGCCGATTGCCGGAATAACGGCAGTGTAACCTATACCTGCACAACAGAAGGCTGCACGGCAACACTTGTAACAATAATCAGCAAAACACCGCATAACTATAAGAAAACAGGTTCTGTTGAACCCGATTGTCTCAACAGCGGATATGACATTTATACCTGTCAGAACGAAAACTGCGATTCAAGTTATAATGTTGTAAGCAAGTCCGCACTCGGTCACAACTATGTTGAAGACACTGCTCGCTATGTAGCTCCCGGTTGCGCAACCGTCGGACATAAGTACTTCAAGTGTTCAAGAGTCGGCTGTGATGCCGAAGGCTATGATTATGAAGTACCTGCAACAGGCAAACACAAGTATACCGAAACCGTAACGGTTAAGCCTACTTGCGAAACCGCAGGCTACAGCTACGTTAAATGCGCCGACTGCGATTCAATTAAGAAAGACAGCGTTAAGTCAATTGATCCGCTCGGACATGATTATTCGATTGATCTCGGCAACAACGTTATGAAGTGTTCGCGTTGCGACAAGACAATCACAACGCAGAAGACAATTGCCGATGAAGACGGAACAGTCCATTCATTCATCGGAACAATCACAAAGGTTTCAACCTGCAAAGAAAAAGGAACAATTTCTTATGTTTGCCAGAATCATAAGAACTGCGCAAAGAACTTTACCGAAGACCTTCCGCTTGCCGAACATTCCGCAACGGCAGACAGCGTTGTGGTTGTTGAAGCAAAATGCAGCAATGACGGAACTTCGGCTGACGGTTCAATCACAGTCAAATGCTCTGTTTGCGACTATGTCATTAAACAAATTGTAATCCCGGCCGCTCATAAGTATGAGGTTGTTAAGGTTGAAAGAGCAACCTGCGCTTCAAAGGGTAAAGTTACCGAAAAATGCTCCGTTTGCGGACACGAAAAAGTTACCGAACTTGAAATGGATGCAACCGCCCACAGCTTCCCCGGAACGCCGTATCTTGAAGTTGCCGTAACCTGCACAACCGACGGCTATGCTGTTTACAAATGTTCGCACTGCGACGCCGAAAAGTTTGTTAAAACAACCGATAAACTTAACCACCGCAACCAGACTTCCGAAACCGTTGACGCAACCTGCGAATCAGAAGGTTACAAGCGCGTCACCTGCGATGACTGCGGAAAGATTATCAGCGAAGAAAAACTTGAAAAACTTCCGCACACAATTGTAACAATTACTGTTGACGCAACCTGCGACAAGGCCGGAAGCATCACAACAAAATGTTCCGTCTGCGGAAAGATCATTGACGTTGCCGTTATTAATCCGACCGGCCACACTTGGAGCGCATGGGTAAGAACCAAGGGCGGCACATGCGAAATGGACGGCGAAGAAGAACGTACCTGCTCCGTCTGCGGCGCTAAGGAAACAAGACAGGCCGGAAAGGGCGACCACGTTTACGAAGTTTATCAGACGGTTGAAGCAACCTGCGAACACGACGGATATACAATCTATAAGTGTAAGCACTGCGGAAATACCTATAAAGCCGACTATACTCCGAAGACCGGACATAAGTATTCCGGCGAATTCGTAACGGTAATTGAGCCGACTTGCCATTCAACCGGTTCAAGAGCACAGATTTGTATCTACTGCAAGAAAGTTGACCCCGACGAAACCCACTATTACCACGATATTCCGAGACTTGAGCATAATTACGGCGAATGGACAATTGTTACAGAGCCGGATTGCGAAAATAACGGACTCAAGACGCGCACATGTCAGAATGAGGGTTGCCCGGAGGGATACGAAGGACACACCGAAACCGTTGCAATCGCTAAGATTGGTCACAACTACGGTGAGTGGACTGTTACCAAGGAAGCAAATTGCATCACCGAAGGCGAAAAGCAGAGAACCTGCGACCGCTGCAACCATGTTGATGTTGCAGTAATTGCAAAGGGCGGTCATACCCGCGTTGCGGACTATGCCGTTGAAGCAACCTGCACAAGCACCGGTCTCACCGCCGGCAGCCATTGCTCGGTTTGCGGATATGTTTTCGTTGCACAGAAAGAAACGCCGATGAAAGAGCACTATGACCTTGGCGGCGACGGAAAGTGCGACACCTGCGGAAAACTTATGACAGGTTCCGACGGTACCGACACCTGCTTCTGCCACAGAACAGGCTTTATGGCAATCGTTTATAACATGTTCATTAAATTGATTTGGAAGATTTTCAAAATCAATCAGACTTGTGTCTGCGGCGTTAAGCACTATTGATTAAAAAAATGCCTTTGGTTTTGCCCAAAGACGTAAAACGAACGAAGCCGACGTGAAAACGCCGGCTTCGGTTTTTGTTAATAACAGTTAAATATCAAAAATTACTGCGGCGCTTTTTTGTACTTTATATTATACTCAACTCACGGTTTACGATTTTGTCAAGCCTTTCTCCAAAATAATAATAACCCGTCCGAACGGCTATCCGTTCGGGCTTTTTTCGTTCACGGGAAGATGATTTGTCAAAATCAACAGAAAACATTTGTTAATTTTTACGTCACAATTTCATTGAAATTCATTGACTTTTGACGAAAAATCGCTTATTATAACTATGTATCATAGGATAGGATTATAATGTGAATTTTTATATTCATTTTCTGCTTGGTATTGGTCAGGTACGGCGGCAGATAACCCGGTTTATCGGAAAAAAAGTCCGTTGATATAGATTCTTAAATTCCCGAGTGCGAGGGAATTACTCACTTTTTAAAGGAGGC
>DKDD01000042.1:18239-29861 GCA_002451715.1 Ruminococcaceae bacterium UBA6857
TGAAAAAATGTTTACGCACAGGCAAAAAAGCCCTTTCCGTCTTTATGGCGGTTTTGATGGCGTTCACCGCAATGGTTTTTGTTGCACCGCAAAAGGCAAGCGCCGTTGATACCGGCAAGTATTATGTTTCAGTTACTTGCTTTAATGACAACGATAAGAATGCTAAGGGTAGTTATACTGCACCGTGGCAGGATAAAAACGGCGGATATTCCGTTAATGGTGATTATGATAAAGCTAAAAACTCAAACGGAAGAACAAGCTATAATTCCGGCGGCGGTTTCACCATTTTCTATAATGATGCAAACGGAAACGAAAAATATGTTGTTCAAGACATTGAAAGTTTTATTTATAAGGCTAATAAAGGTAAAGCAAAGGCTTTTGTAAATGCGTGTGAAGGTTTCCCAACAAAGATTCAGTATTACTGCTGTGAATCGGATGGTGTTTCATTTGTTGTCAGTGAATGGCACATTCAAAAGGTTGAAATTGCGGATAACCCGGATATGGTCGGAGCTAAGACACTTTGGTCTGGTAATTTTGGTGTTGACTCAAAGACAAGCGCATATGTGGGATATCTTTATGTCGGTTCTGACGGAAAAACTAAGATGTCTAAAGTCAAGGGTGGCTGGACCGGTTCATGGGAAACCGACACCAACACCGGTTTTGAAAGCAAATGGGTTTCTCCCGTTCCTTCAAAAATTGACTGGGTCGATGCCTCGGAAGCCAACCTCACAATCTCAAAAGGTTCAGACACCGTAAACAGACAGTTCAAGTTCAATATTCTTGACCAATACGGCGTTGTTATGAGCACTAAGAATCTTAAAGCGGCAAACGCAGAGCCGACCGTCAGCGTAACGGCAACAAATTTTGAAGACGGAACGATTTCAACAGGCACTGCAAAAGATCTTTATTATGCTTACACAAATACCAGCGACAATTACACGGCAACCGTTTTCGCAAAACCTGCTTTGAAAAGCGAGGAAAAGGGCATTAACTCTTATGAGGTAACCGTTAATGTTTCGGTTCCCGGAACAGGTATTTCCGAAAGCAAAGTATTTACAATCTATGACCCGAAGTATACAGTTTTCTTTGACGCAAACGGCGGAAATACTCTTGCGCCCGCGTCAACAGAAGTTTACTACGGTGAATCGCTTGCTTCACAGGCAAAGCTTGACAAAACTTCAAACTATCCCACCGGCGGAACATATGCAGGTCATAGCTGGCTCGGCCTTTTTGATGACAAAACAGCCGGAAACCCGATGAATCCCGAAGATGCCGTAAAAGCTTCAAAAACATATTATGCACACTGGGACGAAAACACCTATGTTGTTGTTTTCCTTGATAAAAACGGCAAGTGCGTTGACATTCAGTATGTCGGCTACGGCAAGGAAGTGAACGACAAGACCGCAAAAGAGGAAATCAATAAAGAAAAATATCCGACTTCCGACAAGCATTTCACATTCCAAAAATGGGATCAGGATATCAGTAAAGTTTCCTCAAACATGATCGTCAACGCTGTTTATAACGAGGCAACGCATACATTTGACGCAGGCGTTGACGTTGCGGCAAATTGCCAGCACGGAGCCGGAAAAGAATATACCTGCACGGTTTGCGGATATAAAAAGGTTGAAGAAACAAGTTCAACCCGCGGCGACCATACTTTGACAGGTCTTATCCAGGACGTTGCTCCCACATGTACCGAAGAGGGTAAGGGACACAAAGAATGCACCGTTTGCGGCGAAAAGGTTGAAAACGACATCGCAATTCCCGCTCTCGGACATAGCTATAAGATTGAAGAAAAAACACCTGCAACCTGTGCAAAGGAAGGCGAAAGAACTCTTACCTGCACAAGATGCGGCATTGTTGAAACAGAATCAATTCCGAAAATCCAGCATAACTACGTTGTTAAAAGCCATGAGGATGCAACCTGTGACCACAGCAGCTATGACGTTATGGAATGTTCAGTTTGCGGTGACACATACAAAAAGTACATCGGCGCAGCTTCAAACGAACACACATGGACTGAAAGCTATGATAAAGCAACAGGTGTTCTCACATTAACTTGCTCTGTTTGCGGAACGGTAAAAACCGTTGACATCGGTGCAAACCTTGAAAAATTTGTTTCGGCAAAGGTAACTACCGAACCGACCTGCAAAGAAGACGGCGTTGTTACCGTCACTGCCGGCGATGATACTTTCACCGTTGTTATCGGTAAGGATAAGATTCCTCATAAATATGAGACCGAAGTTACCCCGGCAACTTGCACGGCAGACGGAAAAATCATCAATGTCTGCACGGTTTGCAAACATCGTGACGAAGTAACCGTTAAAACAATCGCAAAGCTCGGTCACGACTATGTTGAAAAAGTTACTACGCCCGCAACCTGCACAAAGGACGGCGTAAAAACAATTACCTGCACAAGATGTAATTACAGCAAAACGGAAGCTATTCCGGCAACCGGACACAAGACAAGTGAAGTTGTTGTTGACTGCACTTCCGGCGGAAAAATCAAGTGCGTTAATTGCGGCGAAGAAATTGCAGACATTCCCGCAAAAGACCATGATTACAGCGGTGCTGTAAGAATTGAAGAAGCAACCTGCGAAAAGAACGGCATCAAGTATACAAAGTGCGTAACCTGCGGTGCCGAAAAAGCAGAACTTCTTGACAAAAAAGCCCATACATACGGTGCGTGGGAAGTAATGGTTCCGGCAAAGTGCGGAGCACAGGGCGTTGAAAAACGCACATGCGCTTGCGGTGCATACGAAGTTCGCACTATTGACGCTCTCGAACATGACATTAAAACAACGGAAACACCTGCAACATGTATAGAAGCAGGCACAATCGTTGAAAAATGTCAGCGCGTCGGCTGTGACTATGAAAAGACAACGGTTATTCAGCCGAAAGGCCATGAGCTTGGCGAAGGCGTTGTTTATGAACAGACTTGTGTAAACGGAAAATATACAAGATACGATTGCAATAATTGTGATTATTACAGAATTGAACTTGCTACAGGCGAAGAGAGCAAGGCCCTCGGCCACGATTTCTCGGTAGAACAGTCTACTGTCCCGGCAACCTGCGAAGTTGACGGTTCAAAGACCTTTAAGTGTTCGCGTTGCGACGAAACCGAAGTTCAGGTTATTCCGAAACTCGGTCATACCTATCAGGAAAAAGAGACAGTTGCTCCGACTTGCACAATGGGTGGTTACACCGTAATGGTTTGTGCAAATGATGCAACGCATACTTATAACAGATATGACGGAACTGCCGCTAAGGGTCATACTTGGGGCGCATGGACAGTTACAAAAGAATCAACAAATACCGAAGCCGGAACAATGCAGCGCGTATGTTCGGTTGAAGGATGCGGCGCAACAGAAACGGCAACAATTCCTGCCGGCGGACACAGCTTTGTCGGTGCAAAAGGAACCGTTGTTAAAGAAGCAACCTGCAAAGAAGAAGGCGAAATTCGCTATGACTGCGTTACTCATGAAAATTGTGGTGTAACAATTACAGTTGCAAGCAGCAAACTTGCACACTCATATGTAACGGATGTAGTAAGTGCAACATGCCATAAAGAAGGCTCAATCGTAACAAAATGCCGCGTTTGCAACGAAGTTCTCTATCAGGCAACAATTAACAAGAGAACCCACAGCTGGAGCGAATGGACAGTTGTTAAAGCACCGACCTGCAAGGACGGTGGCGAAGGCTTGAGAGTAAGAGTTTGCGAAATCTGCGGCGACAAGGAAGAAGAATCCATTCCGAAACTTGAAAGCCATGACTTCAGAGGAACCGTTGTTGATCCAACATGTACTCAAGAAGGTTACACAATCTTTGCTTGCGCTGCTTGCGGTCTTGCATACAGAGACTTCTTTAAGCCTGCTCTCGGTCATGACATGAGAGATGACTGGGTTTACTTTGAAGCAACCTGCACAACTGCCGGTGGAAGACAGCGTTCCTGCCACAGAACTTGGGTTGACGAAAGAGGAATTGAACATAAGTGCGATTATGTTGAAATCGAAGAAGATCCCAACAAACCAGCAACAGGTCACAGCTTCTCGGAATGGAAGTTTGTCGATCATCCGAGCGTTAAGGATGCATATGCAAAATGGCGCCAGTGCATGAACAAGGGCTGCACTTACACCGAATATGAAACAGGCGAAAAGGGCAGCGAAAGCGTTGCCGAAGACGGCGTAAACATCTATTATCAGGTTAACTATTATAACGAATGGGTAACCGATACTTATGATATTCTTGAAAACAACAAAATTAATACAAATCCGACTATAGTTTATACAAAGCTTGCAAAAACCTATAAGACCGAATGTCTTTCTTCCATCTATGTTCTCAAAGGACAGGCGGCTGTTTATCCGAATAAGCTGAATCCGGTTCGCGAAAAGGATGTAAATTGGGGCGGATATACATTCGAAGGATGGACTGACCGCGCAAAGACCGAATCGCTTAACAAGGATGCAAATGTTGAACCTGCAAACACGGTTGATCTTTCAAAGATTACATCAAATATGGATGTTTATGCTTTGTTCAGATGCAAGGACGTATATTACAGAGTTCAGTTCTGGAATCCGAAAGTCAGCGAAGGAAGTCTTCAGAGCACACCGCTCACAATTGTGCAGTATATTCTTCACGGACATCCGGCCACATGGCCCGCCGAATACGGAGAACCGACCCTTTCCGAAAACATTTATCGCACATATAAATTTACGGGTTGGAGTTATGATTATACAAAAATCTATGATGATGTTAACATTGTTGCGGAATATGATTCGTCAATGAAAACATATCAGATTGTATATCACGATTGGAACGGTGCCGAACTCGGAAGAGAAAGAGTTGCTTACGGCGGAGCTGCACAGAATATCCCGACACCGGCCGAAAGAGAGGAAGACAGCACTTATGTTTATAAGTTCCTCGGCACTTGGTCACTCTCTAACGGAGAAACCGTAAATCTCAGTAACTTTACCCAAATTTCCGCTGATGCAAAAGACGGTGACGAAGTTCACATCTATGCAAAGCATTCACAGCGTCTGAAAGTTTACAAGGTTAATCTTCAGGTTTGGGATCCGTACGGTATGACTTGCGGCGGCGCAACGGTTCAGGTTCTTGACAGCAAGGGACAGCTTGTTGCTTCAACCACAACCGATACCGACGGCTATGCATATCTCAGCTTGAATTACAGCACGGTTTATACCGTTAAGATTTCAAGAGGTAACTATGCACTTGAAGGCACAATGTCTCTTGATTCACAGGCAAATGTTAACATTCGTCTGACTTATGATTTTACCGGCAACTTATATCGTAACTATAACGTAACGCTTATAGATTACACCAACAGCGACGACAAGCCGAGCGAAACCTGCAACTGTATCTGCCATTCATTCATCGGCGGACTTTGGATCACAATTTTGAACCTCCTTTACAGAGTGTTTAAGATTAAGCAGGTTTGCTGCTATGATATGTTTATTGTTCACGGCGACAAGCTTGTTTACGGTCCCAACTAATTGAAAAAATCGAGGTCGTTGCCTTCGCAACGGCCTCGACAAACTTTTTGGTTTTGTGTATAAATCGACGTATTTTCATAATTTGTTTTGAATCAGTTCATAATTTTGCATAGTGTCAATGCTATATTGTGTAACACGATGAAAAATTGATTAAGGAGCGGTTGTCATGAACTTTGATATTGCTACTATCCTCGAAATTCTCAATGCCATTATGGGTCTTTTGAAGGCTATTTTCGGCGCAAAGGAAGACGTACAGGATAAGTTGAGCTGAAGTTAAAAAAATTAAGCCGTCTTAAAAAGGCGGCTTTTGTTTTTATATTGAATGTTGAAAGCAGGTAATATTTATGATTAGAAAAGCTGTACTCGGCGATATCCCTGCAGTTTCGGATATCTATGAAAAAATACATGATAAAGAAGAGAAACATTCGGCTTCAATCGGGTGGATTCGCGGCGTCTATCCGACGGAAAAAACGGCGCTTGCGTCGCTTGAACGCGGCGACCTTTTTGTTTTTGAAGAGGACGGAAAAGTTCTTGCCTCCGCAATAATCAATAAGGCGCAGGTTGATGTTTATGCAGACGGCGATTGGGCTTTTGAAGCACCCGACGAGAAAATTATGGTTCTTCATACTCTTACGGTTTCGCCGGACGAGGGCAAGAGGGGGATCGGAAGAAAGTTTGTTGAATTTTATGAACACTATGCTTTTGAAAACGGCTGTACGGTGCTTCGGATGGATACAAACGAAATCAATTCCGTTGCGCGTTCATTTTATAAAAAGCTCGGTTACCGCGAGTCCGGGATAGTGCTGTGTGTTTTCAACGGCATTCCGAACGTGAAACTTGTTTTACTTGAAAAGAAAGTCAGCGAATAAAAAGACACCGCAAAAGAAAGAGCATTTCTTTTGCGGTGTTGTTGTCTGTGGATTTATTTTTCCCACTTCATAATGGTTTTTCCGAAAGCTTTCTTCGTGTCAAGTTCAAACGCTTCGGTCATGTCTTTGATGCTGCGAACCGTTTTAACAATTCCGACCATGTGAGAAAGGTTTTCAATAATGTCGGGATATTCGTCATACATTTCAACGGTTTTGACAAAATCAACACGTCCGCTGCGGCTGCTTCCGAACATGCGAAGACCTTTTTCAAGAATCATTCTTGTGTTGATCGGAACGGGATACTCCGAAACGCCGAGGATTGAAATTGTACCCTCGGGGTTGATGCAGTCGATGATTTGACCAATCGCAACCTGAGAACCGTTTCCGCCGACACATTCGAACGCATGGTCAATGTGCATATCTTCGGGAATTTCCGTTGTGAGGAAGGTTTCGTCAACAAAGGTGAAGTCGGCAAGCTTTTTCGGAACAACACCGAAAACATAGACCTTTGTGTTCGGAAAAAACTTTTTGAGGAAGATACATGTCATGTAGCTGAGGTTTCCGTCGCCCCAAACGCCGATGACATTTCTTCTTTGGTGTGCAATTTTGTCAAAGCGTGAAATTGCGTGTACGCCGACCGATACCATTTCGGTGAAAGCGGCAATCTCGTTCGGAATACCTTCCGGAAGAGGAACAAGGCGGTCAGCCGGAATTTGAACGTATTCCTGCATAAAGCCATCAAAGCCGCTTGCGCGGAACTTGCTTGAGCGAAGGTAGTTTTCCGCAATAACGTCGTCCTTTTCGGTCGGTGTGTTCGGAACCATAACAACCCTGTCTCCGGGTTTGAAAGAACCGTCCGGTGCATAAACAACTTCACCGATTCCCTCATGAATAAGAGCCATCGGAAGTTTTTTTGCAAGAACCTTTGCGTCGCGCGTACCTTGGAAATATCTTTGGTCTGCATTGCAGATTGAAAGATAGGTCGGCTTAACAATAATATCAGAAGAGAAAATGTCAATCTCGTTGAACGCAATTTCAATTTTTCTCGGCTGAGTTAATCTGTAAACTGTATTAAGCATGGTTTCTTTCCTTTCGTTGCCGCTTTAGTCGGCGATCTCCTCGTCAAGAAGTGCTTTTGCAACACGAAGATCATACGGATAGGTAATCTTGATGTTGTGAACTTCACCTTGAATAAGGTGAACCGGGCAGCCTTTCATGCTGAAAATTTTGCAGGAGTCGGTAAGAATATCCTTTTCTTCTTCGGTAAGGCTTTCATAAAGTTCTTTAAGCTTTTTTGCTTTGAACGATTGCGGGGTTTGACCCTGATAAAGCTTGCTTCTGTCGGGAATGGAAGAGATAATTTTTTTGTCCTGACTTTCAACAATTGTGTCCGTTGCGGGAACAACGGTGTCCGTTGCGCCGAATTCGATTGCGGCGTCGATGTTTTCGTCGATGATTCTTGCCGAAACAAACGGACGAACCGCGTCGTGGGTAACAATTACGGTGTCGTCATCAAGACCGTCGGTTTCTTCAATGTAACGAACGGCATTCATGATGGTTTCATTTCTTGTTGAACCGCCTTTGAGAACAAGAACGCGGTCGTTTTCGGGAAGATGCTTTGCAAGAATGTTCTTGGTGTAGCTTACCCACTGATCGGGGCAAAGAATAATGATTTTTTTGAATGCACTGTTGACATAAAACTTTTCAACGGTGTGAACGATGATGGGCTTGTTCTTGAGTGTAAGGTACTGCTTCGGTTTTTCAAGGTTGCCCATTCTGCTGCCGATTCCACCGGCGGCGATTACTGCGTATATCATTTTTTCACCTCAAAAATTAGTTTGATTTAATTTTACTGTGTTATAAACTGTTTAACAACAATTTATTTTACCCCATACGGAGCATTTTGTCAACTTTATTGAATCGTTAGACCGAAATATAAAAATACTTTTAAAATTATTGGCGCATATAATATTAAAACGGTCGCTTGACTTTTTTTGACGACCGAGTATAATATGAATATAAGAAGGGTGCCGCAATAAAGCGGTTTCCCTCTTGATTGTGTTTTATTGAAGAAGCACCGCCAAGTTGGAGTAGGGCGGTGTTTCTTACTTTTTATGTAAGTTTATTTCTTGTTACTTATAATTGTGTAACAGAGAGAGATAACATCGACAAGTAGCGAAAGAATCGCCACAACCAAGCTGATTAAAGCCAAGTCCGTCATATTATCACCTCCTCTTTTGAGGAGAACCCGCCTGCCGTTATTATGCGACACCGAAATCATGATATCATATATATTATAAATTGTCAAATACTGTCGGTGCTGCAACCAAAATCTTAATTTTCGTATAATAAGGAAATATTTTTCCGAAACTTACTTGAGTATGGAACGGTTTTGGTATATAATGATATATCCGTTATTTTGCACAGCTGTGTATATTTAACGCAAATTCAAATTTTATCTTCTTAATTATACATTATTTTCTGGAAGGGGAAGCACTATGCTGTTTTCACAAGATATTGGAATCGACCTCGGAACGGCGAATACTCTTGTTTTTGTCAAAGGAAAGGGTATTGTTATCAGAGAGCCGTCCGTTGTTGCCGTTAATGTCAGCGCAAGACCGGGAAAGGTTGTTGCGGTCGGCAACAAGGCAAAAGAAATGATCGGCCGCACTCCGGGTTCAATCACCGCCATGCGTCCGCTTAAAGACGGCGTTATTGCCGATTTTGACGTTACCACCGAAATGCTTCGCAAGTTTATTCAAAAAGCAATGGGCAACTCGTTTTTTGCAAAAGCAAGGGTTGTAATCTGCATTCCCTCCGGCGTTACCGAAGTTGAAAGAAGAAACGTTCATGACGTTGCAATCGAAGCGGGTGCAAAATATGTCAGCCTTATTGAAGAACCGATGGCTGCTGCAATCGGTGCGGGTCTTCCCGTTTCGGAAGCAATCGGCAGCATGGTTGTCGATATCGGCGGAGGCACGGCGGAAGTTGCCGTAATTTCGCTCGGTGATATCGTTACTTCGCGTTCTGTAAGAACCGCAGGCGACAGCTTTGACAGCGCAATTATTCAGTATGTTAAGAAAAAATATAATCTTCTCATCGGTGAACGCACGGCGGAAGACATCAAAATCAAGATAGGCTCCGCCACTGCGTATGAGGGTGAGGGAAAAATGGAAGTCAAGGGCAGAAACCTTGTTGACGGACTTCCGAAAAATGTTACCGTAACAAGCGAGGAAATCCGCGAATCGCTTTCGGATTGCGTTGGTCAGATTGTTGAAGCGGTTAAAGAAACGCTTGAAAAAACTCCGCCCGAACTTTCCGCAGACATCATTGACCACGGAATTATGCTCACGGGCGGCGGCGCACTTCTTCGCGGACTTGACAAACTTATTGCCGACGAAACGGGAATGCCGGTTAACATTGCCGATAATCCCCTTGACTGCGTTGTTGACGGCGCAGGAATTTATCTTGAATCCGACGTTCTCGGAAAGATCGGAAAAAGACTTTGAGAAAGGACTGTACTTTTGCCGCAAAGGCGGCAAGGGTATGTGCATAAAAGATGAAAAAGTTTTTCAAAAGTACTCAGTTTAAAGCTTTTTCGCTCGTAATCTGCGCTCTTTTGGTCGGAGCAATTCTTGCTTCGGTTTCGTCAAGCTCTTCTTCGCCGTTCACAAGCGCAATTTCGGTTGTTTTTTCTCCGCTTCAAAAGGCGGCTGAAAAAATTGCCGAAAAGTTCGATTGGTTCAACTCCTCTTTTGCAAGCGCCGGAACATACAAGACGGAAAACGAACAGCTTCGCGAAAAAATTGCGGAATACGAAAAGAAGCTTGCCGATTATGACGAGATGAAACATAAAATTTCGTCATATGAAAATATGCTTGAAGTTAAAGAAAACAACCCGGAAATGAAGCTTTGCCGCGCCGAAATTATCGGAACGGACAGCGCCGATTTGTTTTCTTCGCTTATTCTTGACAAGGGCAGCAGCGATGACGTTGCGGTCAACGACCCGGTTGTCAGCGGAAATTACGTTGTCGGAATCGTCAAAAAAGTTAACCCGACATACAGCGTTGTTGAGTCGATCCTCAACCCGTCGGTCAACATCAGCGCAATTGAAAGCGAAACGCGCGAGACGGCTTATGTTACCGCCGCAACCGAACAGTCGCTTCAGGGCAAGTGTATCCTTGCCGGACTTGAAAGAACAACCGATATTTCACCCGGCGGAATCGTTATGACTTCGGGAATAGGCGGAATTTATCCGAAAGGATTCATTGTCGGAACGGTTACTCAGGTTCTTGACAGCGACTATGATCTCACAAGCTATGCCGTAATCAATCCGGGCGCAAAGCTCAGCGAGCTTGAAGACGTTTTTGTAATCACCGAATTTAAAGGTCAGGGCATTGAACAAATTGAACTGGAGGACTGAGAAATTTGAACGACGCGCTTTTGAAGTATAAAAAAAGCCTTTACATAAGAAGAGCGCTCATCGTTTTTCTCATCATTCTGACCGCTCTTTTTCAGCATACGCGTGGAGCTTTACCGGTTATCGGCGGCGTTCGGGCAATGCCTTTGGTTGCGCTTGTTGCTGTTGTTGCGCTTTTTGAACGCAGTTTTGCCGGACTTCTTTTTGGACTTTTTGCCGGTGTACTTTGGGATTTCGCTTCGGCAACAGGCGACGGATTTTTTGCAATAATGCTTTGCCTTGTCGGCTTTTTGTGTGGTCTTGCGTCAAGCTTCTTGCTTCGAAACAACATTTTTTCCGCGCTGACGGTTTCGTTTGTTTCACTTTTTGTTTGCCTTGCCGCCTATTGGTTCGGCTTTGTCTATCTCAAAGGTTATGAAGAGTCGGCCGGACTTTTTTTGAGGTATTATCTTCCCTCATGTTTTTATACCCTTGTTTTTACGCCGATTTATTATTATCTTATCCGCGGAGTAAAGCGTGCGCTTGACCCGCCGAAAACGCTTGTGTCATAAATTTTTACATTGATTTATTTTTTGAGGAAAGGACGGTAACGTTTGTTATGAAAAGAAAAGTAAGCAAAAAAAGGAACGTTGTTGTCGTTTTCCTCATTACGCTTGTTTTTGCCGCATTCCTTGTCAAACTTTGGGATCTTCAGGTTGTTTCGGCCGGTGAAGCAAAACAGGCTGCCGTTAAAGGAACAGAGGTTTCCGTTGAACCGATTCGCGGCGAAATTCTTGACCGCGACGGAAACACTCTTGCAACAAGCAAACAGGTTCGAACAATT
>DKDD01000042.1:29878-46850 GCA_002451715.1 Ruminococcaceae bacterium UBA6857
TTAACTATTACTCGTTCCCCGGCAGCAGTGAAAGCGAAAAGCGCAACGAAATTATTCTTGAGCTTATTTCGCTTTTCAACCGAAACGGTGCCGAATGGGTTGACGAACTTCCGATAAAAGTCAGCCGCAGCGGAAAACTTTATTTTGCCAAAGGCAAGGAGAACGAAGCGGATTATCTTCGCTCTTCCGCGTTTCTCGACCTTAATCCTTATGCCACCGTTCAGAATTGTTTCGATGCGCTTGTGAGCAAATATTCGCTTGAAAATTACGCTCTTGCCGACGCAAGAAACATTGCGTCCGTTTATTACTCAATGGTCAAAGACGGTTTCAATTCAACAACGCCTTATGTTTTTGCAGAAGATGTTTCGGCGGCGCTTGCTTCCGATATCAAGGAAAAAAGCGACGTTTTTACGGGCATTGACGTTCAGGTAAAGTCGGTTCGCGAATATCCCGACGGAACAATTGCACCGCACGTTCTCGGTCTTGTCGGCGCAATAAGCTCCGAAGAATACGCGGCGAAAAAGGACGAAGGCTATGCGCTCAACGACACAATCGGAAAAAACGGAATCGAATATACCTATGAATCCGAACTACGAGGAACTGCGGGAAAAAAACTAATCACTACAGATTCCGACGGCAACACAACCGAAAAATATATCACACCGCCCAAAAACGGAAACTCTGTTGTTTTGACAATTCGAAAAGATCTTCAAAAAGCGGCGCAAGATTCGCTTAAAAATCTAATACTTGATTTTCAGGCGGACAATCCGAATGTAACGGCAGGTGCGGTTGTTGCGATGGATATAAAAAACAACGACATTCTTGCCTGTGCAAACTATCCGTCGTATAATCTTTCAACATATTCAAAAAATGCGTCAAAACTCAACAAGGATTCGGCAAAGCCGCTTTGGAACCGCGCACTCATGAGCACCTATACGCCGGGTTCAACAATCAAACCCGCAGTTGCAATGGCGGGTCTTGAAGAAAAAATTATTGACAAAGACTTTTTTGTAACCTGCACCGGAATCTATACCCATTACGATGACTACCGCCCGACCTGCACAGGCGTTCACGGAAGCTTGAATGTTGTTTATGCGCTTTATAACAGCTGCAACATTTTCTTTTATGAAACGTCGCGTCTTCTCGGAATCGAAAAGCTCAACGATTATTTCACAATGTTCGGTCTCGGCGAAGAAACGGGTGTTGAAATCGGTGAATCGAAAGGTACCGTCGATACCGTTGCGCTCAGAACGGAAAAGGGCGAACTTTGGACTCCGGGTCTTACGATTCAGGCCGGTATCGGTCACGGCGACAACCAGTTCACTCCCGTTCAGCTTTGCGCTTATGCTTCAGTTATTGCAAACAGGGGAGTACGCTATAAGGCGCATTTTGTCAAATCAATCATGTCGCCCGATTACAGCGAAACACTTTATTCTTCAGAACCGCAGGTTCTTTCAAAAGCCGATTTCAGCGATAAAAACTGGGATCTTGTTTATGACGGAATGATTCTTGTCGGAACAAAAAGCTATGCCGATTTTTCGTCCGTCCCCGTAACAGTTGCCGCAAAAACCGGAACAACAACCGTTAAAAAAGCCGTCAACGGTTCAAGCGAAGAGCTCAACAATGGTCTTATCATTGCAATTGCTCCGGCGGACGATCCGCAGATTGCCGTTGCAGTTGTTGTTGAAGGTGCAACAAGCGGTGGTTCAACCGCACCGGTCGCCGCGGCGATTATGGAACAGTTTTTTGCAAAAACGCAAAAAGAAAAAGAAGCACAGACCGAAGGTGTTTTGCTCAAGTGAGTTTTTTCAGATAAGGAGAGAAAGAGAATGGCAAAAAAAATCGTTTTTGCTTCCGGAAAAGGCGGAGTCGGAAAAACCACTCTGACCGTCGGAATCGGAAAAGCGCTTTGCGAAATGGGCAACAGCGTTCTTTTGGTTGATTTTGACAATCTTCGCAGCATTGATCTTCTTGTCGGCGCGGCGCAGGCTGTTGTCTATGATTGGGGCGACGTTCTTTTGGGGCGCTGCACAACGGAAGAAGCGATTTATAAAGCCGACGGACTGAGCATTATGTCCTGCCCGAGAAAATACGGCGAAGCTACGCCCAAAAACGTTGGCGAACTTATCAGAACGCTTGATAAAAAGTTTGATTATATTCTTTGCGACGCTCCGGCGGGAATCGGGCGCGGAATGCACCTTGCAGTTGCCGCGGCAGACAAAGGAATTTTGGTTGCAACACCGGATTATGTTTGCGTAAGAGGGGCTTTCACCGCTTCGGACGAAATGATTGAAAACGGAATTGAAGACATAAGGCTCATAATTAACCGTGCGGTCAGAAAAGATATCAAAAAGAACAAAATGCTCAACATTGATTCGGTGATTGATTCAACCGCCGTTCAGCTTATCGGCGTTGTTCCGGAAGACCAGTTTCTCCGCTTTGGAGCAATGGGCGTTTCGGTTTATAAAAAAGGTCAGGTTTCATATCAAGCGCTTAAAAATATTGCAAAAAGAATCAGCGGTTCAAGCGCTGTCTTGAGTTTCTCTTGAAATATTAATGATAAAATTTGAGGTTTTTTGTCAATTATTTTTATATATGCCTTGAAATTTCGACACGGTTTTGTTAGAATATACAAAAGAGAGGCTGCAATTTGAACGCAGCCGGAGAGTGTACAGAAAGGGAGAAGATGAAGAAATGAATATTGCACTCATTGCACACGACGCGAAAAAAGAGCTTATGACTCAGTTTTGCATCGCTTACTGCGGAACTCTCAGTAAGCATAACCTTTGTGCAACCGGGACAACCGGAAAGCTCGTTTCCGAAGCTACGGGACTTGACATTGTGAAGTTCCTTGCCGGATATCAGGGCGGCGAAGAACAGATTGCCGCAAGAATCGCCTGTAATGAGATTGACGTTCTTCTCATCTTTCGCGATCCTCTCAATCCCAAACCCGGCGAACCGAACGAAGCAAACCTTTTAAGACTTTGCGACGTTCACAATATTCCCGTTGCAACGAATATCGCAACCGCGGAAGCGCTCATTCATTCGCTTGAACGCGGCGACCTTGACTGGCGCGATATCGTCAACCCGAAATAATTTCTTGTTGATTTATAATTTTATATGTTTAAAGGCTATGACTGAAAAGAGTAGTTTGAAAGAGCCGCACAGAGAGAAGCGCGTTTTGCTGAAAGCGCTTTGCGCAAAAAAACTTTCAAACGAAGACATTCACGAGCCGGCTTTTGCCCGTTTGCCGCGTTAAGGCTTTTAAGCGGGGCGCGTTTTTGCGCTCAATTTGGGTGGTACCGTGGAGCATTGCTTCATCCCT
Organism: Ruminococcaceae bacterium UBA6857; assembly: GCA_002451715.1. Lineage (GTDB taxonomy): Bacteria > Bacillota > Clostridia > Oscillospirales > Acutalibacteraceae > UBA6857. The sequence goes on from DKDD01000042.1 coordinate 33,204, forward strand.
TTTTATTCGGGAAGAAGCAATGCTTTTTGTTTTATAAATTCATGAATCTTTTTACTTAGAAAGGATTGGTCATAAATATGGCGCTTATCACAAAATCAATTAAAGGAACCCAGGACATTCTGCCGTCTGAAAGTTACAAGGTTCGTTTTGTTGAACAAACGGCTCTTGAAATTGCCGGAAATTGCGGCTTTCGCGAAATCCGTGTTCCCGTTTTTGAACACACCGAGCTTTTTCAGCGCGGAGTCGGCGACACAACCGACGTTGTTCAAAAGGAAATGTACACTTTTCTCGATAAGGGCGAACGCTCAATAACACTTCGCCCGGAGGGTACGGCCGGCGTTGTCCGTTCGTATCTTGAACGCGGCCTTTATAATGAACCTATGCCGCAAAAACTTTGCTATCTTGTTTCCTGCTACCGCTATGAAAAGCCGCAGGCAGGCAGACTTCGTGAATTTCATCAGTTTGGTCTTGAATGTCTCGGAACGGCTTCACCTGCCGCAGACGCGGAAGTAATCAGCGTTGCAAACGATATTTTCTCGTTCCTCGGCGTTCGCGGTCTTCAGCTTGAAATCAACTCAATCGGCTGTCCCGAATGCAGAAAAGAATACCACAAAGCGCTTCACGATTATTTTGAGGCAAGAAAAGATGAACTTTGCAACACGTGCCGGGACAGGCTTGAGCGCAACCCGATGAGAATCCTCGATTGCAAAAGTCCGATCTGCTCCGAAATTGCGAAGGGCGCGCCGAAGGTTACCGATTTCCTTTGCGACGACTGCAAGGCTCACTTTGAAGCCGTTCAAAGCTACCTTAAAGCAATGGAAATTCCGTTCACGGTTAATCCGACAATCGTAAGGGGTCTTGATTATTACACAAGAACCGTTTTTGAATTTGTCTCAACCGAAATCGGCGCACAGGGTACTGTTTGCGGCGGTGGACGTTACGACGGACTTGTTGAAGAAATCGGCGGCACACACACTCCGGCGCTCGGTTTCGGAATGGGCATTGAAAGGCTTATGCTCCTCATGGAAAAGCAGAACCTTCCGTTCCCGGAAAGAGAAAAATGCGCCCTTTATATTGCAACAATGGGCGAAAAAGCGTCCTTTGAAGCGGCAAAAATTGCTTCGGCACTCAGAAGAGAGGGCGTTGAAGTTCAGTTTGACGTTGTTGGCCGTTCGGTAAAAGCACAGATGAAGTATGCAAATAAGCTCGGCACGGCATTCACCGTTGTTCTTGGCGACAGCGAACTTGAAAGCGGCATTGTAAAGCTCAAAAATATGGAAAGCGGCGAAGAAACCGAAGTTGCGCTTTCCGATTTTGAAAACGCGTTTATGCGCGCTTCATTAAGCGAAAGTCTTAAAGGACTTGAAGATCTCGGTGTTGAAACAAACATCGACCTCGACGCACTTATGAATAACAATTTATTTTGAGAGGTGTAAATAAAAATGGATACCATGACAGGACTTAAAAGAACCGGCTATTGCGGCTCTTTCAGTGCAAAAAATATCGGCGAAGAAGCCGTCGTCTGCGGTTGGGTACAAAAACAGCGCGACCTCGGTTCGCTCATTTTCATCGACCTTCGTGACAGAACGGGTATAGTTCAGCTTGCTTTTGACGATCATACCGACAAGAGCGTATTTGAAAAGGCGTTCACCGTCCGCAGTGAGTATGTACTCATGGCAAAGGGCGTTGTCCGTGAGCGTTCTTCAAAGAATCTTGACATTCCCACAGGCGAAATCGAAATCGACGTTTCAGATCTTCGCATTCTTGGCGAAAGCGAAACCCCGCCGTTTGAAATTATCGAAAACTGCCCGACGAGCGAACTCACAAGACTTAAATACCGCTATCTTGACCTTCGCCGTCCGGATCTTCAAAAGAATATTCTTATGCGTCACAGAATCGCAAAAATTACACGCGATTACTTTGACGAAAACGGTTTTATTGAAATCGAAACCCCGATGCTTATTAAGTCAACGCCCGAAGGCGCGCGCGACTTCCTTGTTCCCTCAAGAATCCATAAGGGCAGCTTTTACGCTCTTCCCCAGTCGCCGCAGCTTTATAAGCAACTTTCAATGGTTGCCGGCTTTGACCGCTATATGCAGATTGCACGCTGTTTCCGCGACGAAGACCTTCGTGCAGATCGCCAGCCCGAATTTACCCAAATCGACGTTGAAATGAGCTTTGTTGAAATGGAAGACGTTCTTGCAATGATTGAAGGCTTTATGAAAAAGCTTTTCAAAGAAGCAATCGGCGTTGACGTTCCGGAAAAACTTCCGCGTCTCACTTATAAAGAAGCCATGGAGCGTTACGGTTCCGACAAGCCCGACACACGCTATGCGATGGAAATTTTTGACCTTGCGGACGAAGTCAAGGATTGTGGCTTCGGCGTATTCTCCGGTGCGGTTGAAAACGGTTCAAGAGTTTGCGGAATTACCGCAAAGAATGCATACGGCGTCCTCACAAGAAAAGAAATCGACAAGCTGGTTGAATTTGTAAAAGGTATCGGTGCAAAGGGTATCGCATGGATCAGATATGCAGAAGACGGAACGGTTGCCTCTTCGTTTGCAAAATTCATGACCGAAGACGAAATGGCGGCAATCAAAAAGAAAGCCGGCGCGGAAAACGGAGACGTTGTTCTTATCATTGCCGACAAGGAGCGCATCACGCTTCCCGTTCTCGGCGCACTTCGCCAGAACATTGCAAAGAAGCTTGACATCATCCCGCAGGATAAGTATAACCTGCTTTGGATCGTTGAGTTCCCGTTCTTCGATTGGGACGACGAACTCGGTCAGTTTGTTGCAATGCACCACCCGTTCACCGCTCCGCTCGAAGAATGTCTGCCGTATCTTGAAAGCGACAAAGCCAACGTCAGAGCAACGGCATATGACCTTGTTCTCAACGGAATTGAGCTTGCAAGCGGTTCAATCAGAATCACCGACCCCGAACTTCAAAAGAGAATTTTTGAACTTCTCGGCCTTTCGGACGAAGAAGCTTATGAAAAGTTCGGTTTCCTCACCGACGCGTTCAAGTATGGCGCACCGCCGCACGGCGGAATCGGAATCGGTCTTGACAGACTTTGCATGCAGATGCTTCGCCTTGACACTCTTCGCGATGTTGTTGCATATCCGAAAGTTCAAAATGCAAGCGAACCGATGACCGAATGTCCGGCTCTTGTTGACAACGAACAGCTTGCCGAACTCGGAATTGAAACAATTCCGGCTGAAAACTAATTAAGAAATTAATTTCGAACATTAATTGAATAATTTATTAACAGATGTTAAATGTTCCTCGGAACGTTTGACATCTGTCTTTTTTTTAGGTATATTTAAGTTAGCAAAGGGTATTCGGAACAGCGGGAGAGTTCGTTGCCCTTTATAAATTGAGGAAAAGATTTATAGAAAGGTGATTTTTATGATTTCATTTAAAAACTTCGGAAGAACACTTCTTTCGCTCATTGCGGCTGTTTTTTATGTTGTTCTTTCGTTTGTCAGCGTAGGAAACGCAAAGCAGGATCTTCCCGTAACACCAACGGATTTTGAACCCGTCATGCGTTTTGTTGCGTGCAGCGATGTCCACTTCAAAAACAACAACGAACTTGAAGCAAAGGGCGAAGAGGCAGGCGAGGAGTACGAAGAATACCTCGAAGAGGTTAACGTTCCGCCGCAAAGGCTTTCCGCTGCATTCAAAACCGCATATGAATATGCCGAAAACTACGACGGCTACAAAGGTCTTGACGCTTTTGCGGTTGTCGGCGACTTCACAAACAAAGGCGCACCCGAACAGTACGAAGCGTTCAACAAAACCTTTGAAGAAAACGTTAAAACCGGAACGCAAAAAATCGTTTGCTCCGGCAACCATGAGTACTATATGTATCGTGACGAAGACAGAACCGAAGGTTCGCGCGTTTTTGAAAAATATGAGGGCGATCTCAATAAGCACTATGTAATCAACGGCTATCATTTCATTTCGATTTCATATGATGAAAAGGTTGAAACCTATCTCAAAGCCGGTGCATGGCTCAAAAAAGAGCTTGACAAAGCCGTTGCCGACACGGGTGACAAGCCGATTTTTGTTTTTCAACACCCGGCTCCGCTCCTCACGATCTACGGCGCAACAAAATGGGGCGACCCCGTAATTCCCGCAATTCTCAGCGAATATCCGCAGGTTGTTGATTTCTCCGGCCATTCTCATTATCCCATTAACGACCCGCGTTCTGTTTGGCAGGGCACATTTACCGCTCTCGGTTGCGGAACACTTGCTTACTATGAAACCGAGCTTGACACAATTGCCGGCAACTATCCGTATGAGTATAAGCAAGCCGCTCAGTATTACATTGTTGAAGCGGACAAGGACGGAAACGTAAGGGTTAAGGCATATGACCTCATTACCAATCAGTTCTTTGATTTTGAATATTATTTTACGGGTCTTGCCGAAAAGAACTATCCGTATTCATATCAAAACCTCAGACAGTATGACACTGCTCCTGTTTTTGAAAACGGCGGAAACATGAAAGTTACCGTTAACAATGACGGTGAAAGTATTCTTACTTTTGACGGCGCAAAGGCAACCTTTGTTACCGAAAGCTATAAGGTTACTTTAAGCAGTGGCGCAAAAATTATTTCCGAAGACAACTTCTCCGGAAAATATATGTACCTTTTTGAAGACGATACCTATGAAGTTAACCTCGGAAAACTCGAGAGCGGAAAAAAATATACAGTTTCCGTTTATGCCCTAAGCGCATTTTCAAAAACTTCAAAGCTTCAAAAATTGGAGTTTACTGCGGCTTAAGGAAAAAATAACCGTTCAAACTGACAAAAAGCTGTCCTTTTTCGGGCAGCTTTTTATTTGAAATGCCGTTTTTCAAAAAAACCGTTGACAAATCAAAAATTGAGGGTTATAATCAAGTCAAATTTAAGACAGCACCTGATAGAGGACGCGGATGAAAAGAGTAACTCAGAATAACGCCGGCAAGCGGTTTTGAGCAAAAGGTGATTCCGCCGAAGTTGCCGTTCGGTTGCCGCCGGTCGGTCGCTGGGACTGCGTTTAACAGACGCAGCACTGTCATATAGTTTCTATATGGAGAGCTATCATCGGATATATTTTCGCTATTTTTATATAACGATTTTAAAGCCTGTGATACCTCAAAAAGGTGCACAGGCTTAATTTTATATTTTCAGAACAGGAGTGTTTATTATGAGAAACGTAAGAAGAGTTTTAGCAGTAGTTTTGGCCGTTGTCCTTTGCGCGGCTTGCTTCACAGCTTGCGGTAACGGAGGCAATGACGACACAACCGCATCGTCCGGTGCAAACACCGAAGTAACCGGCATTGCAGCCGCAAAATCAATCGCAGACCTCAAGGGTATGAAGATTGCCGCACAGACCGGTACTTTCCACGCAGACGCACTCAACCAGATTGAAGGCGTTCAGTCAAGCACGCTTCCCGACTTCACCGAACTCCTTTCGGCTGTTAAAAGCGGAACAATCGACGGTTACATTGCAGAAGAGCCGACCGCAATTTCGGCTTGCAGAATGAACAGCGACCTTGATTATCTCCACCTTAAGAATAATGATACCGGCTTCACCGCAACCGCAGCAGACGTCGGAATCGCAATCGGACTCAAGAAAGGTTCCGATCTTCTTGACAAGATGAACGAAGTCATCAAGGGTATCACCGAAGAGCAGAAAGAACAGCTTATGGAACAGATCATCGCAGTTAAGGCCGGTGACACCGTTGAAAAGTTTGCTCTTGAAAGCGAAGAACCCGCAAACCCGACCGGAACACTCAAGGTTGCAATGGAATGTGCTTATGAGCCGTACAACTGGACCGAAACTTCTTCCGATACCCGTACACTCGGCGCTGTTGCAATCAGCGGCGAAGGCAAGGAAGGTCAGTACGCAAACGGTTACGACGTTCAGGTTGCACAGTATGTTGCAAACAAGCTCGGTCTCAAGCTTGAAGTTTATTCCTATGATTGGGATTCGCTTATTCCGGCACTTAACTCCGGCGCGGTTGACGCAATCGTTGCAGGTATGAGCCCGACAGCGGAACGCAAGGAACAGATTGACTTCACAGATACTTACTATGAATCAAACCTTGTTGTAATCTTCAAGAAATAATCAGCTTATAAAAGCAAAAAAACTTTTCGGCAAGCGGTGAGTTTTATACCGCTTGCCGAAACAAAAATAACTGAAGTTTGGCGGAATTGATATGAGTTTTTTTCAGGATGTTCTTAATATCGTAGTTAAATATTATCCACAGCTTTTAAAGGGCGTCGGAAACACAATGCTCCTTGCCTTGGTCGGCACGGTTGTAGGTCTTGTTATCGGACTTCTTACCGGTGTTATCCGCACTGCGCCGATGTCGAAAAACCCGGTTTTGCGTGTTCTTCATAAGATTCTCAACGCAATCATTGCAGTCTATGTTGAAATTTTCCGCGGAACGCCGATGATGGTTCAGTCAATGGTTATCTTTTGGGGCTATGCTTTTGCAACGGGCGGAAAAACGCTTTCGCTTATTCCTTCGGGCATCCTCATTGTTTCAATCAACACCGGTGCTTACATGGCGGAAATTGTCCGCGGCGGAATCATTTCAATCGACAAAGGTCAGTTTGAAGGCGCAATGTCAATCGGCATGACACATTCGCAAACAATGTTCAAGGTCATCATTCCGCAGGTTATGCGTAACATTCTTCCTTCGGTCAGCAACGAGTTCGTCATCAACATTAAGGATACCTCGGTTCTTAATGTTATCGGCGTTACGGAGCTTTACTACTTTGCCGGAATCATCAAGAGACAGACGTTTGAAACATTCCAGACCTATCTTATTATCTGTGTTCTTTATTTCATTCTGACATTCACGATAACAAGACTTCTTCGCTTTGCGGAAAAGAAACTTGACGGAAAAGAAAACTATACCGTTTTCGGCTCGCAAACCGACCCGAAAGCCGAAATTCATGTTACAAAGGAGGCGTAACCATGGCTGATAAAGTAATTGAACTCATCGGACTTGAAAAGCAGTTCGGCGAACACAGCGTTCTTAAAGGAATCAACCTCAGCGTTGAAAAGGGCGAAGTACTCAGTATTATCGGCGCTTCCGGTTCGGGCAAAAGCACAATGCTTCGCTGCATTAACCTTCTTGAAACACCGACAAAAGGTCAGGTTCTTTATCACGGCAAAGACATCATTGCCGGCGACATCAAGCTTTCGGAATACCGCGCAAAGGTCGGAATGGTTTTTCAGTCGTTCAACCTTTTCAATAACATGACCGCTCTTGAAAACTGCATTACCGGTCAGGTTTCGGTTCTTAAAAGAAGCAGAAAAGAAGCAAAAGAAATTGCAATGAAATATCTTGAAAAGGTCGGAATGGCTCCGTATATCGAAGCAAAACCTTCGCAACTTTCCGGCGGACAAAAGCAGCGCGTTGCAATTGCCCGTGCGCTTGCAATGGAACCCGAAGTTCTTCTTTTCGACGAACCGACAAGTGCGCTTGACCCGCAGATGGTCGGCGAGGTTCTTGAAGTTATGAGAAAGCTTGCAAAAGAGGGACTTACAATGATTGTTGTTACCCACGAAATGGCGTTTGCAAGAGACGTTTCTTCAAACGTTGTTTTCATGGCAGACGGCGTAATCTGCGAAGAGGGTGCACCCAAGGACATCTTTGAAAATCCGCAAAATGCAAAGACCCGCGAATTTCTTTCACGTTTCCTTGCAAAATAAAAACCAAAACGGGCTGCCGCGGCATTTCGCAGACAGCCCGTCTTTTTGTCTGCTTAATTCAAACGCGTTTGAATTAAGCAGGATTTTTTTATTTAAAAACAACCTGAACAAGAACCATGTAAAGAACGGTTCCGACAATCATGCTCAGATACATGTTTTTTCTCCACTTTTGCAAAATTATTACGCAGGCAATCGAGATAAGCTCCGGAAGGCCGTGGAGCGAAGTGAAAAGCGCATCCTTAATGCAATAAACAACCAAAAGTCCGATAATTGCATAGGGAAGAATCTTTCCGAGCCTTATGACAAATTGCGGAACTTTTCGTCCTTCGGGAAAAATGATGAACGGGAAAAAGCGTGTGAACATTGTTCCGAGCGCGATGACTGCAACGGTGATTATTCTTTGGGTGTCTGTCATTGATTTTCGCCGTCCTTTCCTTGGTCACAAGCTTTTTTTAGCTTGTGTTCGCGCGCTGTGTCAAGAGCAGTGAGCGAAACGATAATGAGTATCATTGCGGGAATCATGAACGAATCTGCGCCGAAAACAAAAATGCAAAGGAACGCACCCAAAATTCCGATAAGCGCGGGAACATGGTCTTTTTGCTCTTCCCATTGGTTCACAAGCATAACGGTGAAAAGCGCGGTCATGATGAAGTCAATGCCCTTTGTGTTGAATTTCAAAAACGAACCCGCAATTGCGCCGAGCGTTGAACCCGTGACCCAGTATATGTGATTGAGAAGTGTTACAAAAAACATGAACCAGCCTTTGTCAACGTCTTCTTTCGGTGTAACAGAACAGTTGATTGTGAAAGTTTCGTCGCACATTCCGAAAATCAAATACGGTTTTTTTAAACCGGTATTGCCGTATTTTTCAAGCATCGGGATTCCGTAAAAAAGATATCTTGCATTAACAGTAAGCGTCAGCAAAAACGCATGAAGCGGGTCGAATGCCGCAACCATAACGCCGACGGCAACAAATTGCATTGAACCCGAAAAAACGAACACACTCATGAAAAACGTGTATAAAACCGAAAGTCCTTCGCCTTTCATCAGAATACCGAAAGAAAATCCCATGAACATAAACCCGACCATGATCGGAATAGTGTATGGAAAAGCGGCTTTCAAAGCTTTGCGTTTCATTTTTTCAGTCCTTTCGTATTGACGTTTTTGACTTATACATGTATAATATATTTTAATAACCGTGTGACTGTCCGATAGATTATACAATTGTAAAATATGCTTGTCAAGAGCAGGGGAGAAAAATATGACGGAGATTGGAAAAGTCATTGCATGGAACCTGAAAAAATTCCGAACCGAAAGAAACCTGACTTTGGGTCAGCTTTCGTCTGTTTCGGGAATCAGCAAAGCCATGCTTGCCGAAATTGAAAAGGGGAACAGCAACCCGACAATTAATACTATTTTGAAAATTGCGAACGGACTGAATATTCCGTACACAAGCCTTATGGAAGAAATTGAAAGCAATACAACGCTTGTTCGCAAAAACGACGCTATAATGCAGTCTGAGGAGACAAAGCATTATCGAATATACTGCTATTTTAAAACCGATCACACACGCAACTTTGAAATTTTTTATGCCGAGCTTGACGGAAAAAGCTCAAACGTTTCAATCGGTCATTCGCCCAAGTCGCAGGAGTTTATCTATGTCATAAGCGGCGAACTCACAATTGAAGTCGGCGGAAAAAGTTTCACTGTGACCGAACGCGACGCGTTGACCTTTGCCTCTTCTTCGGAACATGTCTATTCAAACATTCAAAACAAAACTGTAAAATTCATGATTATCAATTATTATCCGCTTTAAATCATATCGCCGCCTTAGGGTGGCGTTCTTTTTTTGTGCGCGATTTAAAAGATTTTAAAATCAATTCTTGACAATTAAAATTCTTTCTGATAGACTGTGTATTCGCGGCTGTAATCACTTTTACATATATTTGGTATTTTTAAAGAAAGGACGGTTTTTCCAATGAGAATTCGACTCTCGGATCATTTTGCTTACAAAAATCTTCTTCGTTTTGTTTTTCCGACTATTCTTATGATGATTTTCACTTCGATTTACGGCGTTGTTGACGGACTTTTTATTTCGAACTTTGTCGGAAAGACCGCTTTTGCCGCGGTCAATTTTATTATGCCGTTTTTGATGATTCTCGGCGCGGTCGGTTTCATGATCGGTACCGGCGGAACGGCAATTGTTTCGCAAACGCTCGGTGAGGGCGATGAAGAAAAAGCAAACAGATATTTCTCTTTCCTCGTTTATTTTACCGCAATAAGCGGCGTTGTGATTGCAATTGTCGGCGAACTTGTAATTCCGGGTGTTACACGCTTGCTCAAAGCGAGCGACGATATGTTTGACATCTGCGTTCTTTATGCGCGTATAATCATGCTTGCCGTTCCGGCGTTCATGCTTCAAAACCTTTTTCAGGCGTTCTTCACAACGGCGGAAAAGCCAAAGCTCGGTTTTATTGTTACGTTCATTGCCGGCTGTACCAACATGGTGCTTGACGCCGTTGCGGTCGGTGTTTTGAAATGGGGCGTTGCCGGCGCGGCCATCGCAACCGCCGTGAGCCAGCTTGTCGGCTCGGTGATTCCCATTGTTTATTTTGCGCGGAAAAACAAGAGTCTTCTGCGGCTTACTAAATGCTCATTTTACGGCAAAATGCTTTTGAAAACCTGTACTAACGGCTCTTCGGAATTTGTCAGCAACATTTCCGGCTCGGTTGTCGGAATGGTTTTCAACGCGCAGCTCATGCGTTTTGCCGGCGAAGACGGCGTTTCGGCATACGGCGTAATGATGTATGTCTGCTTTATCTACATTGCGATTTTCATCGGCTATTCAATCGGAACCGCACCGATTATCGGCTACAATTACGGCGCGCAAAACCACAAGGAACTCAAAAATGTTTTCAAAAAAAGCCTTATTCTTATGGGCGCTTTCGGCGTATTGATGACTGTGCTTGCAATTGTTCTTGCGCCCGCGGTTTCAAAACTCTTTGTCGGCTATGACGAAGCACTTTGCGAAATGACAACAAAAGCGTTTTATCTTTTTTCGCTTTCGTTTCTTTTCTCGGGCTTCGGAATTTTCGGTTCGTCGCTTTTCACTGCGCTCGGAAACGGCGGAATTTCGGCGGCAATTTCGTTTTTGCGAACCCTTGTTTTCCAAATCGGTTCAGTTATGATTCTTCCGCTGATTTTCGGTGTTAACGGAATTTGGCTTTCAATGCTTTCGGCCGATGTGCTTTCAACGATTGTTACGGTCATTTTCTTCTTTACCAAGAGGAAAAAGTATCATTTTGCGTAATAAACCAAACCCAAAAACAAAAGTGTTGTTGCGTTTTTTGCAACAACACTTTTTTATAAGAAAGTATGATTCAGGCAGTTTCGCCGCACGGCGAAAGTTTTTGAAGCTCCTGCGGCCAACGCTTGTCAATAATATCATATTTTCTGAAGTAATCTTTGCTTTTTTCGTCTTTAACAACGGTTGCGCGGTTTTTTGAAAGAAGTTTCACAAGGTTATAAACATCGAGCCAGATTTGGTTTGTGCCCTCTTTTTGGCTTTCGTCAAAAACAAGCTGCATGCCGAAATGAAGATGAGGAACGGTCATTCCGTTGACGTTTTCTTTTGTCGAATAGCCGGTCATTCCCATATATCCGATCACCTGACCTGCTTTGACAAGCGAGCCTTGTTTTATGTTTGCGTGATACGGGTGGTCTTTTCTCAAGTGGGCATAGTAATAGGAACGTTTGTTATCGAACGAACGGATTCCGAGCCGCCAACCGCCGTATTGGTTCCAGCCGATACATTCAACCGTTCCTCCCTCAACCGCAACAATCGGCGTTCCGACGTTGCCCAAAAGGTCGTTCCCAAGGTGGCTTCTGCGGTAGCCGTAGGAGCGCGAAGAACCGAAGTCATCGTAATGGCTGTATGAAAAGCCTTCGGCAATCGGGCTGTATGCAACAAGGCCGTAGCCGCTTTTGACCAAAATTCCTCCGTCTTTTTCAGGAACCTGCCGTTCATATTCGCCGAGAAGGCCGCCGAGTGCCGCCGAAAACGCTTCGCGATAGTATGAAAAATATTTGTTTTCACCCATGAGGTCTTCGATTGTGTAGCTGTCTTTGAGAGTGTCAAGCATTTTTTGAATGTCCTTTTTCTTGTATCCGCTCCAGTTGTTGCCGTTTTTGCAGGCAAGATATGAAAGCGAATCAATCCAGCTGATGTGATAAAGTTTGTCGTGTGTTTCGATATCGAGTGCCATGGTGTCCTCAAGAGCGGAGAGGGAAACATTGAGTTCTGCCCATTTGATATATGCTTTTTTTGTTTCGTTTTCCTTTTCCGCACCGGCGAAAAAAACAATCGCGAAAATAACAACCGCTGCCGAAAAGCAGAAAAGAAAAACGGCAAGTTTTTTGCGCCGGAGTCTGATTATCATAAGCTTTGCCAACTCCTTGCCATAATCTTTTACCTTAAAGTTTATGCCGCAGTTTTTCCCGCAATTACAAAAAAAAACCGCCGCAAAAGGGAAAAACCGATTGCGGCGGATATATTAATATGTTGTTTTTTTATTTTGCAAACGCAAAGTAAATCATCACGATTACGCCGAGCGCAATGCGGTACCAGCCGAAAACTTTGAAGTCGTGTTTTTTGATGTAGCTCATGAGGAACTTGATTACGAAAAGCGAAACAACAAAAGCCGTTACCGAACCGACAAGCAAAATTGCAAGTTCGCTTCCTGTGAAAGCAAAGCCGAATTGTATGAGTTTTATGAAGCTAAGACCGAACATTACGGGAACGGCAAGGAAGAACGTGAATTCCGCCGCCGCGGTTCTTGAAACGCCGATGATTAGCGCACCGATGATTGTTGCGCCGGAACGCGACGTTCCGGGAATGATTGAAAGAACCTGAAAAAGTCCGATAAGCAGTGCGGTCTTGTAATCAATATCCGAAAGGCGTCTGATTGACGGGGTGCGCGTTTTGTTCCATTTTTCAACAAGGATGAATGCAACGCCATAAATTATGAGGGCGGCGGCAATAACAAATGGGGTTTCAAGGTGTGCGCTGATAAAATTATCAAAAAGAAGCGTCACAATTGCGCCGGGTATGCACGCAACAACAACCTTGAACCAAACCGAAAAAACTTTTTTGCGAACAACAATTGTTTTTCTGTCTTCGCCGAGTCTGAACGGCCACATCTTTTTCCAAAACAAAAGAACAACGGCAAGAATCGCGCCGAGCTGAATGACAACAAAGAACATGTCTTTGAATTCGTCGCTTGCGTTGATCTGTAAAAATTCGTCAACCAAAAGCATGTGACCGGTACTGCTGATCGGCAACCATTCGGTGATTCCCTCAACTATGCCGAGAAAAATTACCTTTAAAAATTCAAGAATTTTCAAGCTTTAACCTCCGTTCAAAGCGCTTTGACAAGCTCTTTAAAAATGTTGCCGCGCTCCTGATAGCACTTGAACATTCCCCATGAGGCGCAGGCGGGCGAAAGAAGAACATAATCGCCGCTCTTTGCGTTTTCGGCACAAAGTTTAACGGCTTCTTCCATGTTTTCGGCAAAGACATAATCTTTGAAGCCGATTTTTTCGCAGGCTTCGGCGATTTTCTCTCTTGTTTGACCGAGCAGAACAAGAAGTCTGACTTTGCCAGGAAAGCGGCTGACCCATTCGGCATAGTCGCTTTTTTTGTCATATCCGCCGCCGATGAGAAGTGTTGTTCCCGGCATTGCGTCAATTGCTTTGATTGCCGCGTCGGTGTTTGTTCCTTTTGAGTCGTTGTAATATTTGACGCCGTTCTTTTCACAGACATATTCGATTCTGTGTTCAACGGCAACAAAATGCTTGGTAACGGCTCTGATAATGTCAAGCGGAACGCCGAGACAGTAAGTCATTGCAACGGCCGCCATAATGTTTTCAAAGTTG
>DKDD01000042.1:46913-48860 GCA_002451715.1 Ruminococcaceae bacterium UBA6857
TACCTCGTCTGTTCTGCAAACAACCTCGTTCTTTCCGCCAATGGTAAGAACAATGTCTTTTCCGTCAAGATATATTCCGTTCTCAATTTTGCGCTTACTGCTGAAAAAGACCACGTTGCAGGAAAGATCCTTTGCGTGTTCGCGAAGATAGTCGTCTTCAAAATTCAGTACGCAGTAATCGTCTTTGTCTTGATTTTTTGCAATCGACATCTTGAGCGCGGAGTAATTTTCCATTGTTTTGTGGCGGTCAAGGTGGTCGGGTGTAATGTTGAGTACGGCAGAAACGCGCGGCTTTACGGTGCGCATTGTTTCAAGCTGGAACGAGCTGATTTCCGCAACGGTGAAGCCGCCCTGAACAGAAGAAAGCGCAAGACCTGTATACGGAATTTCAATATTGCCGACAAGAAGTGTGTTTTTGTTCCATTCCTTGACAATTTCATAAACAAGCGAGGTTGTTGTTGTTTTTCCGTTGGTTCCGGTGATTGCAACAACCTGACCTTTGTCAAAACGATAGGCGAGTTCAATCTCGCTCCAAATCGGAATATTTTCTGCGGCAACAGCTTTCATAACGTCGGTTTCAAGCGAAACGCCGGGGCTGACAACACAGACATCAAAATTTTTAAGGTCTTCTTTTTTTGCTTCGCCAAGGACGAACGGAATTTTTGCACCGATTTTTTTGCAGAACGATTCTGTGTCAAAATCGGTTTTGCCGTCAAAAACGACGACGTCTTTTTTGAGTTCAAGTAGCATTTTCGCCGCCGCAACGCCGCTTCTTCCGCCGCCGACAACAAAAAAACGTTGTTCTTTCATATATACCACTCCAGTAATTTTTATTAATATGTTCCTCATTATATCACTTGATTCGGTTCATTTCAATAACATTATTGCTATAAAGTTAAAGCCGGGATAAATCAATTTGCAGCTGCTTTTCATATTTTTGAAAATAAAAAACGAAGCCTTGCGTTTTTGCTCGAACTTCGTTTTTGTTTTGTATAAATGTTTTGATAAACTTTACGGCGCTTTACGGGCAAAACGGAATAATCTCCTTGCAAAAGAAAATCTTTTGACACACCCGGCACCCTTCACCATGCCGCAGGAAAAATCCGTTTTGTCCGTAAAGCGCCGCAAAGCAATCCTTTTACGGATTAGAAGGTTTATGTTGAAGAAAACAAGTCAAACATATACTATGAGTGACATTTCTCTCGTTTCAATGATTATAGTATAGCACACTTTACCGAAAATATCAATAGTCTGTAGAATATTATTTTCAACATTTATAGACTATATTTAGGAGGCAAAGTATGAATGATTTGACGAAAATTGTCGGACAACGCATCCGTAGTTATAGAATTAAGAAAAAACTCAGTCAGGAAAAGCTTGCAGAACTTGCCGAGTGCCATCCGACATATATCGGACAGGTTGAACGCGGCGAAAGGAACGCAACGATAGTCAGCATTGAGCGCATTGCGTCGGGATTGGGACTTGAGCTTTCAACGCTTTTTGAAAAGCTCCCTTCGCCCGAAGAAGAAATGAGCATACCGCTTCGCTGCTATGAATTTTTGCTTGAAAAAACCCCTGCCGAGCAGGAGCGCCTTTTCAAAATCCTTACAGAAATTGACGAGTATAAAAACAAATGAAAAAATCAAAACCGACAGATCAAAAAGCAACTCTGTCGGTTTATGTTTTATTTGACAAAATATGACGCATATGATAAAATGCAATAAAGGCTCTGCCGAAACGGTAGGCGGTTGCCCTCCCGAAAAAACATCTAATTTTTCCGGAGGGTCGAAAATTTTATTATTACCCTCCGAGTAAAAACGAAGGAGGGCGATACCTATGGATATCGGAACTGTTGTTTTGTTTCTTGTGTTGGCTACCGGCTACATAATAGCAATCAATAAGTCGTTTGAAAAAGGTAACGACAAAAATAATAAAAAATAACCGCCC
>DKDD01000224.1 GCA_002451715.1 Ruminococcaceae bacterium UBA6857
AACACTCATCAACGCTCTTTGTCCTTCACTTTCGCTTGATACAGGCGAAATTAGCAGCAAGCTTAAAAGAGGTCGCCACACGACCCGGCAGGCGGAAATTTTTCATGTAGGCGGCGGTTTGATTATTGACACGGCAGGTTTTTCCTCAATCGACCTTGTTTCAACCGATCCGATTTTAAAAGACGAACTGGTTAATTATTTTCCGGAGTTTTCAAAATATCTCGGCGAATGTCGTTTCACTTCGTGCTCCCACACTTGCGAAAAAGGCTGCAAAATTTGCGAAATGACCGAAAAAGGGGTTATCAGCAAAAGCCGCCACGATAATTATGTATTTTTATATAATGAAGCAAAAAATATAAAAGAATGGGCGCTTTCACAATAAAAACGATTCTTCGTATAATATTATTGAGCTTGAGCAAATCGCCGGGCAAATAATATTTCGGGGATGATTATATGCATAATCAAAGAAACAGCTGTAAGGGTTTGGTCTTTGCAGCTTTCGGCGCCGGTCTTTTGCTTGCGCTTTGTTTTCCGACAAAGATTATGCTTTTTATCCTTGCAATAATGCTTGTCATTCTCGGCGTTATATCATGTTCAAGGTGATTCAATAATGTGGGAGGTTTTTTCATGAAAGTTGTTGTAATCAAAAGCCCGAAAGCGCTGCGCGGCATTTTAAAACTCATTTTCAAAATCAAAGACACCGAAGTTTCCTGAGGCTCTTTTGAGCCTCTTGATTTTTTTTGAAAAATGTGTAAAATAAATCTGTTGTACTATATGTAGTTATATAAATTAAGAATTTTGGCGGATTTTGTGCTTTCCGCCCGAACGAAAGGGATTGAATAAATAATGGCAAAAAAAGGCGGCTACAGCGACCAGGACATTGAAGTCCTTGAGGGTGCCGACAAGGTTCGAAAGCGCCCTGCCGTAATTTTCGGTTCAAACGGAATCGAAGGCTGCGAACATTCAATGTTTGAAATTCTTTCAAACTCGATTGACGAAGCAAGAGAGGGCTACGGCAATAAAATTATCGTTACGCGTTTTCTTGACGGTTCGGTTGAGGTTCAGGATTTCGGACGCGGAATCCCCGTCGGATTTAACGAAAAATACGGAAAGTTCAACTGGGAGCTTGTTTTTTGTGAAATGTACGCAGGCGGAAAATATAAAACCAACTCCGGCGGAAGCTATGAGTATTCACTCGGTCTCAACGGTCTTGGTCTTTGTGCAACACAGTATGCAAGTGAATACATGGACGCCGAAATTAAACGTGACGGACAAAAGTATACTCTTCATTTTGAAAAGGGCGAAAACGTCGGCGGACTTTCAAGCGAACCTTATACCGTACGTGTCACCGGAAGCCGCATAAAATGGAAGCCCGATCTTGAAGTTTTTACCGATATTGATATACCGCTTGAATATTATCAGGAGGTAATAAGACGACAGGCAATTGTCAACAGCCGCGTTCATTTCGAACTCAAGAATCAAATCAAAGGCGGCTTTGAAACTTTTGAATATTACTATGAAAACGGAATTGCCGATTACGTCAAAGAATTTGTCGGTGGCGACGCGATTTCATCCGTTCAATTTTGGTCTGCCGACAGAGCCGGACGTGACAGGGCTGATCTCCCCGAATACAAAGTCAAACTTAATGTTGCATTGACATTCTGCAACAAACGCCAAATGATTGAATATTATCACAATTCAAGCTGGCTCGAATTCGGCGGCTCACCGGAAAAAGCGGTTACAAGTGCGTTTGTTTCTCAAATTGATGCTTATCTCAAGCAAAACGGAAAATACAGCAAATCGGACCCGAAAATCAAATTCCAGGATATAGCCGACTGCCTTGTTCTTGTCTCGTCTTCGTTTTCAACCGAAACATCATATCTTAACCAGACAAAGAAAGCGATTACCAACAAGTATATTCAAGAAGCAATGACGGAATTTTTGCGCCATCAGCTTGAAGTTTACTTCCTCGAAAACAAGATGGAGGCGGAAAAAATCTGTGATCAGATTCTTGTCAACATGCGAAGCCGTGTTAAAGCCGAAGCAACAAGAGTCAGTATCAAAAAGACGCTTTCCGCTTCAAACGATCTCACTAACCGCGTTCAAAAATTTGTTGACTGCCGAAGCAGAGATGTAAATGTTCGCGAACTGTTTATCGTGGAGGGTGATTCGGCTCTCGGCGCATGTAAACAGGCAAGGGATTCGGAATTTCAGGCGCTTATTCCAGTAAGAGGTAAAATCCTTAACTGTCTCAAATCCGAGTACGACAAAATTTTTAAAAGCGAGATTATTGTTGACCTTATCCGTGTTCTCGGTTGCGGTGTTGAAGTAAAAACAAAGCATATTCCCGATAAAAACATGGTCACTTTCAATATGGACAACCTTCGCTGGAGCAAAATCATAATATGCACCGATGCCGACGTTGACGGATATCAAATCAGAACGCTTATTCTCACCATGCTTTACAGGCTTGCTCCATCGCTTATCAGCGCAGGAAAAGTGTTCATTGCCGAATCACCGCTATATGAAATCACAAGCGGCGACCAGACGTGGTTTGCATACACCGAAAAAGAAAAGACAGACGCTATTGCGGAAATCGGCAACAAAAAGTATACCATTCAGCGTTCAAAAGGTCTTGGTGAAAATGATGCGGAAATGATGAACCTTACAACTATGAACCCCGCAACGCGCAGACTTATTAAAATTGAACCGTCCGAAGCCGAAGCAACGGCAGAAAAATTCGACCTTCTTCTTGGTGATAACCTCGCCGGAAGAAAGGATTACATCGCGAATTTCGGTCATCTATATATTGATATGACCGACGTAAGCTGATTTGAGGTAAACCAATGGCTAAAAAGAAAAAAACGACTAAAAAAACAAGCGATATAAATGAACTTCTTGAACATGCTCACATTTCATCGGCAGGCGATATTGTTGACCAGCCGATTGTTGACGCGCTTGAAATTAACTATATGCCGTACGCGATGAGTGTTATCCTTTCGCGTGCGATTCCGGAAATCGACGGACTCAAACCGTCTCACAGGAAGCTTCTTTACACAATGTATAAGATGAATCTTCTCGGCTCGACGAGAACGAAGTCTGCAAACATTGTCGGTCAGACCATGCGTCTTAATCCGCACGGCGACGCTTCGATTTATGAGACGATGGTTCGTCTTGCACGCGGAAACGAAACGCTTTTGTGTCCGCTTGTTGATTCAAAAGGTAACTTCGGCAAGGCATATTCGCGCGACATGCACTACGCCGCGGCAAGATACACTGAAGCAAAACTTGAGCCGATCTGCAACGAACTTTTCCGCGATATCGACAAAAACACGGTTGACTTCGTCGATAACTATGACAGCACAACGAAAGAACCGGTTTTACTGCCGGTAACTTTTCCGTCTATTCTTGCAAATGTCAGTCTCGGTATCGCTGTAGGTATGGCAAGCTCGATTTGCTCGTTCAATCTCAAAGAGCTTTGCGAAACAACAATTGAGCTTATTAAAAACCAGGAGCATAACATCAGCGATACGCTTATTGCCCCGGATTTTGTCGGCGGCGGAACAATTATCTATGATAAAAAGGCTATTGAAGACGTCTACAACACTGGTCGCGGCTCAATCAAAGTCAGAGCAAAGTATAAATACGACAAGGATTACAACTGCATTGATATTTATCAGATCCCGCCGACAACAACAGCCGAAGCGATTATTGATAAAATTATCGAACGTATTAAATCCGGAACGTTTAAAGAAATCAGCGATATCCGCGATGAAACCGACAGACAGGGTCTTAAAATCACAATTGACCTCAAAAGGGGAGTCGATGCCGATAAGCTTATGCAAAAGCTTTATAAATCGACTCCGCTTGAAGATTCTTTTTCCTGCAACTTCAATGTTTTGATCAACGGCTACCCAAGAGTACTTTCGGTCAGAGATATCCTCATCGAATGGATAAGATTCAGAGGAAAATGTGTTTTCAGACGTATCAGTTTTGATCTTGAAAAGGCAAAGGACAAGTTGCATCTTCTCAAAGGTCTTGAAAAAATACTCCTTGATATCGACAAAGCGATCGCGGTAATTCGAAACACCGAAGAAGAAAGCGAAGTTGTTCCGAATTTGATGGTTGAATTCGGCATTGATAAAACACAGGCAGAATATGTAGCCGAAATCAAACTCAGCCACCTTAACCGCGAATACATCATGAAACGCCTCAAAGATATTGATAACCTCAATTCTTCGATTGCAGACATGGAGGACACGCTTTCAAGCAAGGCTAAAATAAGAAAGGTCATCATTAAAGAGCTTGAAGAAGTAATCAAAAAGTATGCAATTGAAAGACGCACCGACATTCTCTACGCTTCCGAAATTGAAGAAACCGAACAGGAAGAAGAAGTTCCCGATTATCCGGTAAACGTCTTCTTTACTCGTGACGGATACTTCAAAAAGATTACGCCGCAGTCGCTTCGAATGAGCGGCGAACAAAAGCTCAAAGAAGGCGACGAAATCATTCTTCAAACAGAAACAAGCAATGCAAAGGAAGTTTTGTTCTTCACTGACAGGCATCAGGTCTATAAAGCTAAAATGGCAGATTTCGGCGACACAAAAGCAAGCGTGCTCGGCGACTACGTTCCGTCCAAACTTTCAATGGAAGAGGGCGAAAACGCAATTTTTGCCGCCGTTCTCAACAACGGATACGAAGGTTATATGCTCTTCTTCTTTGAAAACGGAAAAGCTGCAAAAGTCAACCTTTCTTCCTACGCAACAAAGGCAAACCGCAAAAAGCTTATCAAAGCATACAGCGACAAATCTCCGCTTGTTCAAATTCTTAAACTTGACGAAGACAAAGACCTTGTTATTGAAACAACTGCCGGAAGATATCTTTTGTTCAACACTGCACTCATCTCGCCAAAAGCGATGAAAGACACGCAGGGTGTCGGATGCATGACGCTCAAAAAAAGCAACAGAATTTCACTTGTACGCGATTATAAAGAGGGTGAGTTTGTTAAGGCTTACCGTTATAAATCCAAAAATCTGCCTTCAACCGGCGCACTTCTCAGCACCGAGGATGCCGCGCTCAAGAATAACATTCAGTTTGAAGGTTTCGGGGAATAAAAAAGTAATGCAGGCTGTGCGTTTTCCGCAGCCTGCATTGGTGTTATTGAAATTTTTTGCTTTCGTTTACGGCAAGTTGATCACAACGTTCGTTTTCCGGATGCCCGGCGTGACCTTTAATCCATTTGATTGTAACATCATGCTTATCAATCAGCAAAAGAAGCTCGTCCCACAACTCCGGATTGAGCGCAGGTTTTTTATCTTTTTTGCGCCAATTATTAGCTTTCCAGCCTTTTGCCCAACCTAAATTTATCCCATCTGAGACATATTTTGAATCGGTTATAACAGTAACTTTGCATTTTTCTTTGAGCGCTTTTAATCCCTCAATAACGGCGGAAAGTTCCATACGGTTGTTTGTTGTCTTCTTTTCGCCACCGGAAAGTTCTTTTCTTTTGCCTTTGTAATCAAGAATCGTTCCCCAACCGCCCGGTCCGGGATTTCCGGAACACGCGCCGTCGGTATAAATTGTTACTTCTTTCATTACCAACCTCGCATAATTTATTGATTTGACAATGATATCATATTACAAAGCTTTATTCAATAGCTGTCTATCTTAAATTTTATCTGTCAATAATTAATTAAACATTGTGTTAATATCCGTCTCTTTCCTTGACACCGATGTAAAAAAATAGTAAAATATTCAGTAATTATTAACATGCCTTAATTTGCGGATTTTTACATAATTAAATTTATAAAGGAGTGTATGTACAGACATATGAGTGAAAAAAACATCGCCGCAGCAAAAGCGGCAAAATCTGTTGGCAAAACAAAGAAGAATCAAACATTTTATTACTATAAAAAGAAAAAACCACAGCAAAAGAAGAAAGCCGAACCTCCAAAACCCGTTAAAGTTTCTTTTCTCGGCGGAATCAATGAAGTCGGAAAAAACATGACGGTTTTTGAATATGACGGCGACATGATCATTGTTGACTGTGGCCTTGCATTCCCTGATGAGGATATGCTCGGAATCGACCTTGTAATTCCCGATTTCACCTATGTAACATCAAATATTGACAGGCTCAAGGGCATTGTTATCACACACGGACACGAAGACCATATCGGTGCACTTGCTTATCTTCTTAAAAGCTGCAATGTACCCGTATACAGCACAAGACTTACAAACGGTCTTATCGAAGGAAAGCTTCGCGAACACGGCCTTCTTGAAAAAGCGAAACTCAATGTTGCAGCGCCGGGTGACCACATAAGCCTCGGCAAATTTGACGTTGAATTTATTCATGTTAACCATTCAATTCCCGATGCGGTTGGATTTGCAATCAAATGCGGCGGCGGAACAATTGTTCATACCGGCGATTTTAAAATTGACAGTACGCCTGTTGACGGGGGAATGATTGACCTTGCGCGTTTCGGTCAGCTCGGAAACGAAGGTGTTCTTTGCATGTTTTCGGATTCAACGAACGCGGAACGTCCCGGCTTTACTCAAAGCGAGCACAAAGTCGGCGAATCGTTTGAAATGCTTTTCAGAAAAGCAGGCGACAGAAGAATAATCGTTGCAACGTTTGCTTCAAACATTCACCGTGTTCAGCAAATTATTGATGTTGCGCAAAGTCTCGGAAGAAAAGTTGCTCTTTCCGGAAGAAGTCTTGAAAACGTTGTTGCCGTCAGCCGTGAGCTTGGATATCTCAAAGTTCCGGACGGAATTTTAATTGATCTTGATCTCATAAATAAATACAGTGACAGCGAACTTGTTTTGATTACAACCGGAAGTCAAGGCGAACCGATGTCCGCACTGACAAGAATGGCATTTTCCGACCACAGAAAAGTTGCAATCAGTCCGAACGATTATGTCATTATCTCCGCAACGCCGATACCTGGCAACGAAAAAACCGTCAGCCGCGTTGTCAACGAGCTTATGAAGCTCGGCGCGGAAGTTGTTTATGAAAAAATGTATGACGTTCATGTTTCCGGCCACGCTTGCAGCGAAGAATTAAAGCTTATGCTTGGCATTGTAAAGCCAAAATACTTCATCCCGGTTCACGGCGAACAAAAGCATCTTCAAAAGCATGCAAGCCTTGCAACTTCAATGGGTTTTGACAAAAAGAACATTATGATTGCAGAAAACGGTGCAAGCTTTGAAATTTCAAAAAGCGGAATCAAAAAGGTTGCGAACGTTCCGGCGGGTCAGGTCTTTGTTGACGGCCTCGGCGTCGGTGATGTCGGAAGCATTGTTATCCGCGACAGAAAACACCTTGCCGAAGACGGAATAATTATTGTTGTTGCCGCAATCGACAGCGCAAGTCATACTCTTATATCCGGTCCGGACGTTGTTTCAAGAGGTTTTGTTTTTGTAAGAGAAGCGGAAGAACTTATTGAAGAGGCACGCGCAACCGCGTTTTCAACAATTAACCGTTGCTTTGAGCGCAACATCCGTGAATGGGGAACCATCAAAAGTCGCATCCGCGACGACGTTTCAAAACTTATGTATGAGCGCACAAAGCGCAGTCCCATGGTATTACCGATCCTTATGGAGATTTAAAAAATGAAAAAGCTGTGGAAAAAATTTGATACCTCAATCGTTTCGTTCATTGTTGCAGGCGTCTGCATTATTGCTACATTCTTTTTGAATGTTTGGCTCGCTTTGAGCGAATGTGTTTTGGTTGCCGTTTTGTTTATTGTCAAGTGGCAATATGAAAAACGTGTTAAGCAAAAACTTCTCTATCAAGTCAGAACCGTTGCCGACGAACTTGACTTTGAAAGGGGAGAAGCTTTCAAAAAGCTCAGCGTTGCCTGCGCCGTTATCGAGAAAGACGGACAGATAGTCTGGATCAACGAAAGCTTTAAAAACACGTTTTCAATCGACGAAAAAACGCCGCATTGCAACATTAAAACAATTCTCAAACGAGAGGGATCAATTGACCGCATAATTGATGGAAAAGGTTTTAAAATTAAAGTCAATTTACAGTATTTTGCTGTATACTCAAGTGCAGTACCCATTGACGATGAGGAACTTTATCTGCTCTATTTCTTTGACGAGACCAAACTCAGAATCACCGAAAAGGAATACTATGATTCAAGACCGTCACTGATGCTTTGCACAATTGACAATTCAAACGAAATCTATCAGCAATTCAAAGAAAGCGACTGCGCTTCGATTTTCAGCCGCATTGAGCAGGAAATCGACAACTGGGTTTCTTCTTACGGCGGACTTTGCAGAAAGTATTCAACAACAAGGATGCTTATCTTTGTTGAAGAACGCTCACTCCAAAAAATGATTGCCGACAAGTTTATAATTCTTGATACAATTCGCCAAATGACATATGACGGAAAAAATTGCGACGTTACACTTTCAATCGGTGTCGGAAAAGAAGCAACGCTTTTTGAAGCAAACGAATCCGCAAAGCAGGCGCTTGACATGGCTCAAAGTC
>DKDD01000062.1:0-8394 GCA_002451715.1 Ruminococcaceae bacterium UBA6857
TGCACAGCAGGACATTATTTTTGACGACGGATTTGTTGTTCAGGTTCTTTGACGGAAAGGGGTTTTATTTTTTGGGATTTTTTGATTCGCTGAGAAGCTTTTTCGGCTTTGAAAACCGGGCAGAGCCGGGCGGAGAAGAGGGCGAAGTTATTGTTGAAACGGCGGAAAGTCCGCTGCTTACGGCGGTTATCGGAAGCACTGCGGTTACGAGAAGCACAGTTCTTGAAATTCCGACGGTTAAGGCGGCGCTGGGACTTATTAAAGGGGCGTTAAGAGAAACGCCGATCAAGCTTTATGAAAAAGGCGCAGACGGAAGAATTAACGAAATTGAGGGCGACAGGAGAGTGTTCCTTTTGAACGACGAGCCGGGTGACACACTTTCGGCAACGCAGTTTTGGGACGCAATGATTGACGATTACTTCCTTTCCGGCGGCGGGTACGCATACATAAACTGGCGCGGGAACGAGATTGAAAGCATTCATTTTGTGGAAAACTTCAATATTTCTATTTTGCAGAATGATGATCCGATATTCAAAAGCTACGACATTCTTGTTCAAAGCAAGAAATACAAACCTTATCAATTTTTGAAAATTTTGCGAGACACAAAAGACGGGGCGACGGGAACCGGAGTTGTTCGCGAGAACAAAATGCTTTTGAGCACAGCGTTCCACACGATGAAATTTGAAAAAAACCTTGTTTCCACGGGCGGAAACAAGAAAGGTTTTATTACGGCGACAAAGCACATTGCGAAAGAAGCGATTGAAGCACTTAAAAAAGCATGGAAAAAGCTTTACTCTTCGAGCGACGAAAATATTGTTATTTTGAACGACGGGCTGACATTCAAAGAATGCAGCAACACAAGCGTTGAAATGCAGCTGAACGAAAGCAAGCAGACAAACGCGGCGGAAATTGCAAAACTTTTCAACATTCCGCTCGGCATGCTTTCCGGCACGGGAACGAGCGCGGCGAGCGAGGACGACAAAAAGAAATTTCTTGATTATTGCATGTTGCCGTTTTTCAAAACAGTTACAAATGCGCTGAACCGCGACCTTCTTCTTGAAAGCGAGAAAGGAAAGCGATTTTTCGACTTTGACACAAAAGACATTCAAAAAGGTTCGCTTCTTGAAAGATTTCAGGCATATCAAATTGCGATTAAAACGAACGTTATGTGCGTTGATGAATGCAGAAAGGTTGAAAATCTTCCGCCGATCGGGCAGAACTTCATTAACCTCGGCTTGGGTTCGGTTATGTATAACCCGGAAACAGGCAAGGCAATTGTTCCGAACACGGGAGAAATTCTCGAGATGGACGAGCTTTTGAAAAAAGGCGCGAAAGTGAAAGAAGACAAAGAGGGAAAGGTGGTGAAAGAAGAGAATGAAAGTTGAAATCAGAAACGGGAAAGTTCACATTCACGGCTATGTGAATGCGGTTGACAGATTTTCGATTCCGCTGCCGGATATTTCCGGCAAGACGTTCATTGAAAAAATTACACCGGGGACATTCCAAAGGGCGATTGACAAAGCGGACGACGTTTTTGTTAAGCTGAACCACGACAGGGTTTTGACAAGCATTAAAAAAAGCGGGGCAACGCTGAAAGAAGACAACATCGGACTGCTTTTCGACGGCGAGTTTGACGACCCGGAGATTATTCAGAAAGCGCGAAACCGAGAGCTTCGCGGTTGGAGTTTTGGATTCAGGCCGAAAAACCCGACGGACAAGCCGAGCGAAAGGGTCGGAATCGATTATGAAAGAACCGTGAGCGACATGGAACTTCACGAAGTTTCAATCATCGACAGCAGGAAAACGCCGGCATACCCGGCAACAAGCGTTGAAATTCGGACGGCGGAGCAGGACTTCGATTATGAAGAAGAGGAAGACCGCACAGCCGAAAAGGCGAGAAAAAAACAAGAGCACAGGAAGAAAAAGCTTGAGTTTTTGAAAACACTTTGAAAAAAGAGAAAAGCCGGGGAAAGACCGGCTTTTTCTTTTGCAAAATATTTTTTATTCAGAAAGGAACCGACAAAATGAGAACCATCAAAGAATTAAGAGAAAAAAGAAACGAAATCGTTTCGAAAATGGAAGAACTTCTCAAAACCGTTGACGAAAGAGACGTTCCGGAGTTCACAGAAGAAGAAAGCGCGAATTACAACAAATGGAACAACGAAATTCGCGCAATTTCGGGACAAATTCAGCGACTTGAAGACCTTGACGAGCACCGCAACACAACAAAAGCGGGCGCAGACAACGGCGACGGCGAAGACAACAACGACGAAAGCGACGGCGACGAAGACGAGGAAGAAGACACCGAGGAACAGGAAAGAGCTTTTGTTGAATTTGTTCAGGGCAAAAGAACACTCGATGACCTTCGCGCAGCGAGCAACCTTACGCTGACCGACAACGGCGCGGTTGTTCCGAAGCACATTGCAAAGAAAATTACCGAAACACTCATCAACATTTGCCCGATTTATGAAAGGGCTACAAAATATCACTTCAAGGGCAAAGTTTCGTTCCCGGTTGTTGACGACAGCAACGACGACGTTGTTTGCGCATATGCCGAAGAGTTCACCGAACTTGAAAGCCACACACCGAAATTCACAAGCGTTGACCTTGAAGGATTCCTTTTCGGCGGACTTGCAAAAATTTCGCTTTCGCTTGTTAACAACGCGGATATCAACGTTCTCGGCTACATCATCAACCGCCTTGCTTTTGCAAAGAAGAAAGTTATTGAAAAAGAGCTTCTTATCGGCACGGAAGGCAAGATGACCGGAGTTCTTTCAACCGACAATGTTTTTGAAACCGCTTCCTCGACCGCGATTTCGGTTGACGACCTTATTGACCTTCAGGGTAAAATCATCGACATCTATCAGAAAGACGCGATCTTCATCATGCACCCGGAGACCAGAACAGCGCTTCGCAAGCTCAAAGACAGCGACGGCAGATATATCCTCAATAACGACGTGACAACAGGATTCAAAGACGTTATGCTCGGCCACGAGGTTAAAGTTTCGGACAGAATGCCGAAAATTGCGGCAGGAGCGAAGCCGATTTTTTACGGCGACCCGAGCGGCCTTTATGTTAACGTTCGCGAGGATAACAGCGTTAACGTGCTTCGCGAAAAATACATTACACAGCACGCAATTGGCGTGAACATTTGGTTTGAATGCGACTCTAAAATTGTTGAAAAGCAGAAGCTTGCGGTTCTTAAAATGAAGGCGGCGGCAACACCGACACCGGGAGAAGGCGGCTAAAAAAACAGCCGACAGGACGAAAGGAGCGTTAAATAATGCTTGTTAAAGCGACGAAGCCGTTTGCGACGGCGAAATTCAACGCAAGGCCGGGAGAACTTTTTGAAATTGAGGGCGAAACGCTTTTTGACCTTCTTTCTGCCGGATTTGTTGAAAGCGCGGAAGAGGAAAAGGAAGCAAAAAGCGAAAAGAAAGCGACCAAAAAGGGAGCGAAAAAATGAAGCTGAGCGAGATTAAAATTCTTGACGCAGTCAACTTTTTGCGGCTGGACTTTGGAAGCCTTGACGAAGGCGAAAAGACAGAAATTGAAACGTTCATCGGCGCGGCAAAGGACTATATCAAAAGTTACACGGGACTTTCGGCAGAGGAGCTTGACGAGCGCGAAGACATCAGCGTTGCCGCGCTTGTTCTTGTTCAGGACATGTTCGACAACAGGGCAAGATATGTTCAAAACACGGTTTCGCAACCGAACAAAACGGTTGAAACCATTTTGAACATGCACTGCGTGAATCTTATATAGGGGGTATTTTATGGACAACCCGGGAAAATATCGCCACAAGATTACGTTTTGCCGACAGATTGACGACGAAAGCGACGAAAGCAACCTGACAGGACAGCGGCTTGAACCGATTAGAACGGTTTTTGCCGCTGTTAAAGCTTCGGCAGGTTCGGAGAACTATATGCAGGACAGGCTTTCAAATTCCGTTCCTTATGACGTTCGGACAAGATTTTTCAAAGACCTTTGCGACGACACGCTGATTATTCTTTATAAAGGCGAAAGGCTTGAAATTCGTTCGATTGTTAACATCGGCGAAAAAAACACCGACCTTGCATTTACATGCGTGAAAATTCTGCGGGAGGGGACATACCATGGCACAAACGGTTTATATGACGGTTAAAATGATGGGCGCGAAAGAACTTGCGAATTCGCTTTCGAAAGTTCAGAGAAGCGCACCGGACATTCTTATGAGGGCGGTTCGGCTTGCGGGTACACACTTCAAGAAAGATGTTATTGCAAGCACGAAAAAAGCCGTTAAGGAACGCACGGGAAACCTTTGCAAGGGTTACCGGAGAACCGTTAAGCTTTCCGGCAGAAGCTACGGCGAATACCGAAGCGAGATTTTCGGCGGAGCGGGGAAAGCGAAGCACTATCATCTTGTTGAAAACGGGCACAGGAAATTCAACCGCGCGGGAACAAGGGCGATCGGATTCACCAAAGGCATCAAAACAATGGAGAAAACGGCGGCAAATTGGGAAAGCGAGGACAAAATGCTGAAATATTCGCAAAAGGCACTTCGCGAAGCATTGCGGAAAGGGGCGCTTGAAGATTGATTACTCCGGACGATATTCGCGACGCGGCGGCGGCCGCGCTGAAAGCGAAAACGAAAGCAAAAATTTATCGAAACGAGGTTGTTGAAGGTTTTTTTACACCTTGTTTTTTTGTTACCAGCTACATCACAAGCATTCAGGCGGCGGGACGAGACATTGTCAGAGCGGAAGCGGCGGTTGAAATTTCATACTTTGCTTCGAAAGACGCGACGAAAAGAGTGAGAGACGAAACGGAAGCCTATGAGATTATGGCGGCGCTTTCGAGCCTTTTTTCGGTTAAATTGCACGTTAAGGACAGGTTTTTGAACATCACCGACAATTCATTTGCATGGGTTGGAGAAAACAACGACGTTCCGGTTTTTCAGTTTGTTTTGGAATACTTCGACGACGCGGACGAAGAAGAAAGCGGCGGCGAAGAGGGCGAATTGATTACCGAAATCAACATTACAGAAAGGATTGAAACACAAAAATGAGCATGCCTTCATTAAACATCAAATTCAAAACGGCGGCAGCGGAAGTTACCGAACGCAGCGCGAGAGGAATTGTTATGCTGATTCTTCGCGACACGGTTCCGAGCGAAAACCCGCTTTCAATCACCGACAGCACGGAAATTCCGAGCGGAATTTCTGCCGACAACAAAAATTACATTGAAATGGCACTCAAAGGCAACGAATACAGCCCGAAAAGGGTTTTTGCTTTTTTTGTTGCGGAAGAAGCGGCAATCACCGACGCACTTGCTTGGGCGGCGAAGCAGAACATTGATTACATTGCAATGCCAACAGCGGAAACCGACCAAACAAGCGAAACCATCAAAGCATGGGTTATTGCACAGAAGCAATACAAAAACGAAGTTCGCGCAGTTCTTTCAAACTGTGCGGCGGACAGCGAATATATTGAAAATTTTGTTTCGGATACAATCAAAGTTGGTAACAACACATACACCGCAGAGCAGTTCACACCGAGAATTGCGGGAATTATTTGCGGAACGGACATTTCGCATTCCGTTACATTCGCAAGGCTTTCGGAAGTTGACGATTGCACACGAATGACCAAAGCGGAAATGGACGCGGCGGAAGAAGCGGGAAAGCTTTTCATTTTCAACGACGGGGAAAAATGCAAGCTTTCGAGAGGAGTTAACAGCCTGACAACCACCACGGCGGACAAGGGAAGCGCGTTCAAGAAAATTAAAATCATCGACACAATCTGCGTTATCAAGAAGGACCTTCGGCTTCTTTGCGAAGACAGCTACATCGGCAAATATGCAAACAATTATTCAAACCGTTGCTTGCTTCTTGCCGCGGTTCAGGACTATTTTGACGAGCTTGAAACCGAGGGAGTTGTCTCCGAACCGGAAGTTGCATTCAACATTCCGGCAATCAAAAAGGCGATGAGAACAGCCGGAATTGATTTTTCGGAAATGACTGACGACGAAATTAAAACATACGACTTCGGTTCGGGTGTTTTTCTTTCGGTTAAAGTTCATTTGCTTGACGCAATTGAAGACATTGACATTGAAATTTCGATTTGAGGAAAGGGGCGCGAAAATAAATGAAAACTTACACACCGAAAAGAGTTATCAACGGCACATTCGGCGAAATGTGGCTTGACAGCGAATATTGCGCGGAAGTGAACGGACTTCAAGCAAAAGTTGCTTTTGAAAAGCAGGATGTTAACCAATGCGGAACATTTTTCAAGGGTTCGAAAATTACCGGAGCGAGCGGAAGCGGAACGGTTAAGGCGAACAAGGTTACAAGCTATTTCAGCAAGCTTCTTACCGATTGCATTAAAACAAGGAAATTCCCGGAATACACCGTTATTTCGAACCTTGCCGACCCGGACGCATTCGGCGCGGAGAGAGTGAAGCTGACGGGAGTTACCTTCGACGAAGCGACGCTTGTTGATTGGGAAGCGAATAAGCTCGGCGAGCAGAGCATTCCGTTCACATTCACAGGCTGCGAAATGCTTGACGTTATTAAGAATTGAGAAAGGAGAAAAGAAAAATGAGCCTTCTTGACACACTGCTCGGCGTTGACAACGAAGCGGCTTTTAAACCGCAGACAGCAAAATTCAAAAGCAGAAAACTTCAAAAAATCACGGGAGCAAAGAAACCGGTTGAAATTACGCTGAAAGAGATTCCATACAAAAAATTCAACGACTTGCTTTCAAGGCAGTTCGACAAGAAAAACGGCAATTTTGATTTTCCAGCGGCGATGAGGGCGAAAGCGCTCCTTGCCGCCGAGGGAATTGCGGAGCCGAACCTCAAAAGTGAGGAACTTAGAAATCACTTCGGCTGCGCGACACCGGCTGACCTTGCGGAGAAGCTTTTCGGCGCGGAACTTAACGATATTTCTGACAAAATTTCGGAGCTTTGCGGTTTTTCGCAAAGCGAGGAAGAAGCCGAAGAAGAATTTGAAGAAATAAAAAACTGATTCGCTCCGAACCCGAGGGAAATGTTCTTTATTTTCTTTTCAGAAAGCACAACATTCTTCCGGCTGATTATTGGAACCGCGACCCGAGGGAGAAAAAAGTGATTCGGGCGCTTGCCGCGGTTGAAGCGGAAGACATTGCGGAAGAAATTGAGAGCATGAAAGGGTGAGGACAAAAAATGGCAAAAAACAAATATATTGACGTTATTCTGCGGCTCAAAGACGAGATGAGCGCAGGAATCGGCAAAAGCGTTACAAGAATCAAAGAAAGCCAGAAAACGCTTGAACAATACGGCAAGAAATTTGAGAAAACCGGGCAGAAAATCCAGAAAACGGGAAAAACGCTGACAAAAGGAATCACCGCACCGATTGCGGGGATTGCGGCGGCTTCCGTTAAAACGGCGGCGGACTTTGAAGCCGGAATGAGCAACGTTGCGGCAATTTCAGGCGCAACGGGAAAACAGCTTCAAGAACTGAAAGACAAGGCGCTTGAAATGGGGCGCAAGACGAAGTTCACCGCGAGGGAAAGCTCCGACGCTTTTGCGGAAATGGCTTCTGCCGGTTGGGAAGTCGACGACATGATGAACGGCATTGAGGGAACGATGTATCTTGCCGGAGCGAGCGGCGAAGGCCTTGCGCGGACGGCGGAAATTGTTACGAACACGATGACTGCATTCGGCATGAGCACGGACAAGACGAACAAATTTGTTAATATCCTGACCGAAACAGCGAACAAAACGGCGACCGACGTTGACAAGATGGGCGAAACGTTCAAATATGTTGCGCCGGTTGCGGGTGCGCTCGGTTACAGCGCCGAAGACACGGCGACGGCAATCGGCATTATGAGTAACGCCGGAATAAAGGCAAGCCAAGCGGGAACAAGCTTGCGCAGCATGTTCACACGCCTTGCTTCGCCGCCGAAAGCGGCGGCGGAAGAGATGAGCCGACTCGGAATTACCATGACCGACAGCAGCGGAAAGATGAAGCCTTTTTCGCAATTGCTCGGCGAAATGCGCGAAAAGTTTGCCGGAATGAGCAAGCAGGAAAAGGTTGCTTCTGCGAACGCAATTGCGGGCAAGAACGCAATGAGCGGTATGCTTGCACTCATGAACGCTTCGCAGGAAGACGTTGACAGATTTTCGGCCGCAATCAACGGCACAACAAACGCAATAGACGAAAATTCAAGCGCAATGAAAATGTATAACACAGCGAACGACAACCTGACCGGACGATTGACGATTCTCAAAAGTACGGCGGAATCGGCGGCGATTTCAATCGGAAACAGGTTAAGCCCTTATGTTGAAAAAATTACAAGCGTTGTTCAGAAAGCAACGGAATGGTTTTGCAGCCTTTCGGACAGCCAGCTTGACATGATTATCAGATTTGCGGCGGTT
>DKDD01000062.1:8442-14358 GCA_002451715.1 Ruminococcaceae bacterium UBA6857
ACGATCGGCCCGGTTACGATTGGAATCGGGAAGCTTGTTTCCGGAATCGGAAAAGGGTTTAAGGCGGCAAGCAATGCCGTAAAATTCATCGGGAAAATTCCCAGTGCGCTTTCGAAACTCAAGAGCGGATTTTTGAAAATTTTTGGCATATTCGGCAAGAACCCGAAACTTTTGATTTTTCTTGCGGTTGTTGCGGCGGTTGCCGCGGCGGCATATCTTATCATCAAAAATTGGGATAAGATTAAACCGGTTTTGCAGAAAGTTGGCAATTGGTTCAAAAAACTTGGCGAAAAAATCAAAGAAGTTTATCAAAACATCAAAGAAAAAACAGTTGATTTTGTTACGGGATTGGTTGAAAAAATCAAAACATTCGTTGCAAACGCAAAAGCGCAAGGCGGCGTTCTCGGCGCGATTTTCAAAAGCATGGAAGATAGGGTTCAGGCAGTTAAACAAATTTTCAGCGGATTCATTACATTCATCAAAGGCGTTTTCACCGGAGATTGGAAAAAAGCATGGCAAGGGGTTAAAGACATTTTTGCGGGAATATTCGCAAACCTCGGCGCGGTTTTGAAAGCGCCGCTGAACGGAGTTATCGGCCTTGTTAACGGGGCGATCAACAAAATCAACTCAATCAGCTTCACTGTTCCGAGTTGGGTTCCGGGACTCGGCGGCAAGACATTCGGCGGAAATTTGCCGACGATTCCTTACCTTTACAAGGGTACGAACGATTTTGCGGGCGGACCGGCGGTGATTCACGACCGCGGCGCGGAAATTGTTGATTTGCCGAAGGGAACAAGAGTTATTCCCCACGACAGAAGCCTTAGAGAAGCATATAACACCGGGAAGAAGAGCGGCGGCGCGAAAAGCGTTAAGATTGAAAAATTCGCCGACACAATCGTTATTCGCGAGGAAGCCGACCTCGACAAACTTGTTGACAAGCTTGCGAAAAAGATTGAAAACCTTGATTACACCGACGAGGGGGACGCGGCATAAATGAAAATTCATCTTATGAGGGACAAAAAAGTTTTGACGCTTCCGGTTACGCCGGAAAGCTACAGCCTTTCCGCAAGCCAAAACAACCAAACGGTTAACATTGTTTCGCTCGGCGACATCAACCTCATGGGAAACAAGGGACTGAAAGAGCTTTCTTTCAGTTCTTTTTTTCCTGGGGAAAAGGTTCACGGCGGATATCAAACACAGGCGGCGTTCCGTTCGCCGTTTGTTCTTTGTAACACAATTTTGAATTGGAAGAACAACAAGCAGATTATCCGCGTGATTATTACGGGAACGAACATCAACACTGAATTTTTGATAAACGAATTTTCATACGAACAAAAAGACGCGACGGGGGACGTTTACTATTCCATTGCGCTTTCGGAATATGTTCGCCCGAAAGTTACGCTGAAATTCGGGAACGTTGTTTCGCTTGCGAAAAACCGAAGCAAGAAATTGAACGAAGTTCAGTTTTACACGGTTAAAAAGGGCGATACGCTAAAAAAAATTGCGAAAGCGAAGCTCGGTTCGAGCAAGAAATTCAAGAAGCTTGCGCAATTGAACCTAATTTCGGCACCTTACAAACTCACGGCCGGGCAGGTGATTAAAATCAAATGATTGTTAAAATTCGAAAAATTTCAAACAAGAAAATGGTTTATAACATTACACCGATTGTTGAAAGCGTTACTTGGAGCGGTTCGAAGAATCAGGCGAGCAGAAAGCTTGAATTTTCGATTGCTTTTTCGCCGTTCGACAGCAATTTCAACGGCTTTTCGCCGGAACTCGGCGACATTGCATATTTTTATCCCGACGGGGCGAAAACGGCGAGCTTCATCGGCAAAATCAGCACAATCGGGCAAACGGCGGGACCGGGAACGATCAGTGTCGGCGCGAACGATTTTATGGCGAACCTGCTCAAAAGCAACGTTACGCTTCGGTTCAAGAACAAAGCACCGGAATATATTGCAAGATATATTTTAAACTATCTCGGTGTTTCGGTAGGGACGATTGCAAAAACGGGCGTGAAACTTTCGAAAGCAATCTTTGACGGGGAAAACGCCTACAATGCGATTATTCAAAGCTACTATAAAGCGGCGAAGAAGATCAAGAAAAAATATAAGCCGTTCATGAACGGCATTAAATTTTGCATTGGCGAAAGCGGCAAAGACAGCGGAATCACGCTTAAAATCGGAACGAACGTTATTTCAAGCTCATTCGACCAAAGTGCGGAAGACATTATTAACCGCGTTGTTGTTTTCGATGAAGACGGAAAGCTTATCGGTACATTCAGAGAAAAAGACAGCGAAAGCAAGTTCGGAATTTTTCAGGACGTTGTTTCGCTTTCGAGCGGAGAAAGCGCGGCGCAAGCTTCTTCGGCGGCGTTCAAGCGCCCGACAAAGGAAGCGAAAGTTGAAGCAATCGGCAACATCGGTTGCGTTGCGGGAAAAACGGTTAAACTTTTTGACCCGCAGACGGGACTGACGGGACGATTTTTCATTGAAAACGATTCGCACACTTTTTCGAACGGAATGCACAAAATGAGCCTTGACCTCGCTTTTGAGAACATTATGGAAGGCGGGGACGACAAGAAGGCGAAGAAACCGGAAGCGACGGACAGCGCGGTTTGCTGGTATTCTTCCGGCAGCAAGAAATATCATTCGAAAAAAAGCTGCGGCGGACTGAAAGTTCCGATTAAATCCACGGTTCGCGAAGCGGCAAAAACGGGACGCGGAAAATGTACAAACTGTTGGGAGTGATTTTTTTGAACGGGTATGAAAGGCTTATCAAAGTTATGCGGGCGCAAAAGGGAAAAAGCGAAAACGTTTTTAAAATCGGCACGATTACACAGGGTTTAGGTTGCAAAGCGGGAGAATTGGAGCTGTTCCGCGAAGATCTTTTCTTTTCGGAAGAATTGATTACGGGATATTTGAAAGGCGAAGATGATTTTGTTTTGCCGGTTAAAAAGGGCGACAGGGTTTTGCTTGTTCGATTGAACGACGAAGCTTTTGCTGTTCTTTGCAGACTTTGTTGAAAGGAAAAAGACAAATGCTTGAAGTTTTTGACGAAATTGAAGACGAAGAACAGGAAGAAACGCGACTTCCGGAAGACTTTGAATTTGATTTTGAAAGAAAGAAGCTTACCGGAAAGAAAGTTACCGGATTGAAAGCAATTGAAGTTTGGTGTTTTTTTGCGCTTTCGATTGAAAGATATCGTTACCGGGCGTTTTCGTGGGAATACGGAATTGAAACCGAGGACCTTATCGGCGCGAGTTACGGAAGAGATTTTTCGGAAAGCGAGATCAAAAGAAGAATCACCGACGCGCTTTGCGTTCACCCGAACATCAGCGAAGTTACGGACTTTGAAATAAGCTTTGACGGGGGCAAACTTTCGGTGAGCTGCACGGTTGAAACGGATTTCGGTGATCTTTTGCTTTCGCCGGAATTCACGGAGGAACTTTATGTTTGAAGATTACACACAGGAATATTTTATTGAACTCGCACAGCAGAAAGCCGCGGAAAGAAACATCGACGCGACGGAAGGAACGCTCGTTTTCAACGCGGCGTGCTTAATGGCGATCATGCTTGAAGACGCGTTCGACAAAGCGGAAGAAGCGTACAGCAATCTTATGCCGGACACGGCGGACAGAGAGCACCTTATCAGATTCGGCCGCGACGTTGGAATTGAGCCGAAAGCGGCGACAAGCTGCACGGTTAAAATTCACAGCGACGGGGATTTCCCCGAAGGGACGAAGCTGACAGGAAGCGAATTTTCCTACACTGTTACAAAGAAGCTTTCGACCGAAGAGGACAGAAGCTTTTTCTTTGAAGCGAAATGCGACACGGCGGGAACGACGGCGAACGGTTTGCTCGGTTCGCTTTCTGCCGAGGACGCGGGAGTGAATGAAAGTTTTTGCGACATTACGGAAATTCTTACACCGGGAACGGACGACGAGGAAACGGAAGATTTTCGCAACAGATATTTTGAAAGCAACGATATTCCGCCGGAGAGCGGAAACCGAAGCTATTACAAAACGGCGGCGGAAAACATCGGCGGAGTGGGCGCGGCAAAAGTTTTCGGCGAGGTTCAGGACGGGAAGAGTCTTGTTAAGATTTGGATTGTCGGCGAAAATTACACACCGGCAAGCGAGGAAATCCGCGCGAAGGCACAGGAAAAGATTGACCCGACGGACGGCAAAGGGGACGGAATTGCAAACATTGACCATTTTTGCGAAGTTCTTGCCGCAGGGGAAACGGAAATTGACCTTTCGATTCAAGTTACCGCGGAAAGCGGCGCGACGAAGGCGACGCTGACCGAAGAAATCAAGGACACGGTTCAAAAATATTTTGAAACGTTAAACAAAGACTGGGACAGCATGAATTCGCTTTCGGTTAAAGCAAGCGTTATTGAAGCGAAAATCATGCTGCTCGGCGGGATTGAGGACGTTCAGGTGAACATCGGCTCGACGGGAACGGTTAGAGTGAAATCGCTCGGCAACAACCTTGGAAAGGCGGGGGACATCAATGTCGGCTACATATCCAATGCCTGAAATTCTTGAAAACATTCCGGAAGTTAAATTTTGCTTTGATTTTGCGGAAGAAATGCTTAACTTTTTTCTTTATGAAACCGAAAACGCGTTCAAGGAGCTTGACACCGACACGGCAACGGAAAAGGGCATTGAAAGAAAAGAAAAAATGTTCGGTATTACGCCTTCGGTTACGGACACGATTGAAGAAAGGCGTTTTCGGATTCTTGTTCGGGAAAGGCGAATCAGAGTTTTGAACTTTTTCAATCTTCAAAAATTCGTTTGGGACGTTGCGGGAGAACGCGCCACGACGCAGCGCGACGAAAAGAGAAGAGAGCTGACCGTTAAAGTTCCGCTTTCGAGCAAGAAAGCATATACAACGGTTAAGCGGTTTTGCGAAAAATATGTTCCGGTTACGA
Source organism: Ruminococcaceae bacterium UBA6857 (assembly GCA_002451715.1). GTDB lineage: Bacteria > Bacillota > Clostridia > Oscillospirales > Acutalibacteraceae > UBA6857. The sequence goes on from DKDD01000062.1 coordinate 13,378, forward strand.
TGAACTGCACGGTTACGCAGATGTGCAACCGGTGGGACGATTATCTCGGAAAAACATTCAAGGCATTTTCGGACAAAACATACCGCGAACTTCGCGAAAAAGAAAACGGGGGTTAATAATGGCAACAAGTATTTCAAAGAATTTGAAGCTTACGCTTGAAGACAACGACGAATTTATCGGCATTGAAACGACAGCGGAGAATTTTCAAAAAGTTGACGAAGCGTTCGGCGGACTTGACGAAAAGATTAAGAGCGCAGGGGCGACGATTTTTATTAACATCAACAAAAACGGTTCGACAACAAGCGCGGACAAGACTTTTGCCGAAATTAAAGCCGAAATTGAAAAAGGCAACAGCGTTGTTGCCGTTCTTTCGGTTGCAAACAAATTAAGCGGCGGAAGGCTTATGCTTTCGATGTTCGGCGACACGGTGCTGACTTTCGGCGGATATTTTGAAAATTCGCTTTGGCTTGTTCAGGGAACGGCGAGCGGGTGGAGCGTTATTGAGTTTTCTCCGGCGGCAAGTGCACACAGCCACGCGCAGGACGACATCGACGGACTTGCGACGGCGCTTTCCGGAAAAGCACCGAGCAACCATTCGCACAGCACGGCAACACAAAGCACAGCGGGATTCATTTCTGCAAGCGACAAGAAAAAGCTTGACGGCGTTGCGACGGGGGCAAACAAGACAACAGTTGACAGCACCGTGGACGAAACGAGCACAAACCCGGTGCAGACGAAAGCAATGTGCGCTTGGACAAAAGAAAAAATCAACGAAGTATTTTACGTTGACGAAGGGGGTACGGCTTCATGAAAGAAGCACTCGCAAAATTTTTTGAAGCAATTGCGAGAGTGTTCGGCGGCGGGAAAATTGATGATGAAATCAACGCCGAAAGCAAAAACGCAGTTTGCAACAAGGCAATATATTCTTTTGTTAAAAACGAAATCGGCAAAGCACTTTTTGCCGACGAAGGGAGCGAAGCA
>DKDD01000062.1:14428-16255 GCA_002451715.1 Ruminococcaceae bacterium UBA6857
AATCAATTTGAGAACACTGCTTTCAAAAACAGTGAGCGCAATCAAAGAAAAGCTCGGAGTGGATTCATTCACTTGGGCGCAGTTTGAAACAAAGCTTAGCGAAGCAATGAACGGCGCGGACGCGTTCTCCAAGGCAGTTTTTGAAGATGGTTCGGTTTCGTTCGGCAAAACCGAAGGAGACGGCAGAGACCTTAACATCGTTGTTCCAAACGGTATAAGCAAAATTGGATTAGGCATTTTTTATAAGAATGCGCGGCTGAAAACAATAGTAATCCCTCAGAGTGTTGAAACGATAGAAAAAAATGCCTTTAATGAATGTGAGAATCTTGTAGGAATTACATTAAACAGCGGCGTTAAGAAAATCGAAGAAAATGCATTTCAATATTGCGATAGCGCAACAGAACTAATTATTCCTAATAGTGTTGAAACAATTGGAAATAATGTCTGTGAATATTCCGGATTTCAAAATATTGTAATCGGAGATGGAACTAAAACTATTGGAGAAAGTGCATTTCGCTATTGTAGAAATCTTCAAACAATTAAACTCGGTAAAAACTTAACATCAATTGGAGAAAGTGCCTTTCAGGGCACTGCAATAACAGAAATCACCATACCAAAAGGAATTACTGTAATGGGCACAGGTTGGTTTATGGAATGCAACAAACTTGAAACAATTAAGTTCCCGGAACATGAAATCATTCCGACGTTTACATCTGATTCGCGTCCGGGCTTTGGAACAACAAAATATATTGAAGTTCCGGCAAACCTTGTATCGGCTTGGAAAGCTGCTGATCGTTGGAGTGATTTTGAAAACATGATTCGCGCGATAAATTAACAAGAGGTAACAGCATGAAAGAAAACATAAGTTACTTTTTCAAAGGACTCATGAGGGCGGCGGGGGAAGCGTTTTGTTTCAACGTGCTTTTGCCTTTGTGGTATGCAATTATCAAAATATCCGATTTTTTGAAAGGAACAAAACATTATGGCAATTAAATCAATCACCGCAACGATTAACGGGCAAACAGTTACATTAACACTTAATTCTTCAACGGGCAAATATGAAGCGCAGGTTAACGCCCCGGCAGGTTCTTCTTTTAATCTTTCCGGCGGTTATTATCCCGTTTCGCTCCGTGCCGAGGACACGGCAGGAAACGTTACAAACGCCGACAGTTCGCACAGCACACTCGGCGAAAGTTTGCGCCTTTTTGTTAAAGAAAAAGTTAAGCCGATTATTACAATTCTTGCACCTTCGGCGGGCGCATATGTTACAAGCGGTACACCGGAAATCAAATTCAAGGTTACCGACAACACCGTTCAGACAAGCGGCTATTCGGGAGTTAAAAAGGATAGCTGTGTCCTCAAAATCGGTTCTGCGGCTGTTGATGTCAGCAAAATCACATGGGAAGAAACCGAGGGCGGATTCATCGGTACATACACACCGGAAGAAGCACTCGCCGACGGCGACCAGACAATCACCGTTGACATTCAGGACAACGACGGCAACAGTGCTGATACTGCAAGTTGCACATTTAAAATTGACACCGTCGCTCCGTCACTTGTTGTTACAGCACCGGCAGAGGGACTTGAAACAAATAAGAGCGAACTTACCGTTGTTGGTTCGACCGACGACGTGACGAGCAAGCCGGTTTCGATTTCCGTTAAGCTCAACGGCAAGGATTGCGGCGAAGTTACGGTTGATTCGGACGGTTCGTTCAGCAAGGTTATCACGCTCGACCAGCAGGGCGAGAATGTTATCGTTGTTACCGCGACGGACAAGGCGGGTAAGACCACCACGGTTACAAGAACGGTTACTTACAACACCACCGC
>DKDD01000144.1:0-2440 GCA_002451715.1 Ruminococcaceae bacterium UBA6857
CGGCGGACGTCGAAGTAAAAAGGGCGTCGATAAAAGATGTCCATTCGTGAGTTTTTGAAGAAATCGGCAATGTCAATAGAAAAGCGCCGAGCAAAATAACTCCCGCGAATCCCAATAATATTATCTGAAAGGATGTTAGTTTCCTTTTTAGTATTCCCATGCAAAAACCTCGATTTCGTTTATCGGCATTATAATATCACGTTTTCTGTAAAGATGACATTAGGGTTCTTGCGAATAGTGTTAAGATTGTATAAAGATTACAAGCGATCTACCGTTGTTGTTTTTCGGTATCTGTCTTAAAGTGTTCGATAACGCACATAAGTAGCGTGGAGAAAAACGCTTTACGTTCGTTCGGAGTTAGTTTTTCAAGGCTCGGACGACCGATAGCGTAGACTTCACGCTCTTTTTTTGTTTGTTCTTTCATAAGACTGCCTCCTGTTTTTGTGGAAAGGATAGCAATCAAACTCGCAGGTTTTCTTCGACTTTGAAAAGTTTTTTGAAGTTATTTTTTTGAACTCGCAAAGAACTTGCGACTTTAACTCGTAATCTTGTGGACAAGAAAGAAACAAGACGTTTTTTCTTTCTCGCGGAAAGCCTAATCCAAGCCCGTCGTTTCCGTCAAGGGAAAAAATTATTGTGAGAACTATCAACAGACAGACTATATCCAATATTTTTTTCTTTATCCTTGACGGCTCCGCCGTTCTCGGATTGTTTGGTTTCCGTCGAAAGACAAAAAAAGTTAAAGGAGTTAAAATTCACGATGAAAACAGCAGTTATCTATGCGAGATACAGCAGCGATACCCAGACCGAACAGTCTATTGAAGGTCAACTTCGGGTGTGTCAGGACTACGCCAAAAGCAACGACATTCTTGTGGTCGGCACTTATGTTGACCGTGCAATGACGGGAACGAACGATATGCGCCCGGATTTTCAGCGTATGATTAAAGATAGCAACAAACGGCAGTGGGACTATGTTCTGGTTTACAAATTAGACCGATTTAGCCGTAACAAGTACGAAACGACTATCCACAAGCATACGCTTAAAGAAAACGGCGTTAAAGTTTTGTCCGCTATGGAGAATATTCCCGACAGCCCCGAAGGTATTATCCTTGAAAGTTTGCTTGAAGGTATGAACCAATACTATTCGGCAGAACTTTCGCAAAAGGTGTTACGCGGCTTAAACGAAAGTTACCGCAAAGGACAATATACAGGCGGCGCGGTTATTTACGGTTATGACGTCGTAGACAAAAAGAACGTTATCAACCCCGAAGAAGCGGAAATCGTAAAAGAAATCTTTACGAAGTATTCGCAAGGTTATACGGCTGTCGCTTTGGCAAAAGATTTGCAGGCTCGCGGCATACGGACGAAAAAAGGACTGTATATCACCGACAAAAAGATATACAAAATCCTTGCAAACACCAAATATAACGGCAAAATCCGTCACGGCGATACGATTTACGATAATATTTATCCCAAAATCATCGACGACGTTACTTGGCAAAAGGTTCAGGACATTCACGCAGAAAACCAACACGCTCCCGGGCGTAAAAAAGAAATTTACGATTTTATCCTTTCGGGAAAACTTTATTGCGGAGATTGTCAGCGTCCTATGGTCGGCGAAAGCGGCACAAGCAAACTCGGACGGATTTATTATTACTATTCGTGTCTTGCCAAAAGGCGTAAACAGCACCCGTGCAAATTGAAGTCTGTGGAAAAGCAATGGCTTGAAGATTTAGTTATAAATTCAACGTGGGCATTGCTTGCCGACGAAGGCATTGTCAGATACATAGCCGAAACGCTTTGCAAACTGCACGAAGAAGAAAACAAAAACAATACGGTTATCAAAAGTCTTGAAGCCCAACGGCAAAACGCATTGAAGGCTTCGCAAAACTTGATAGCCGCTATTGAACAGGGTATTATTACCGAACAGACGAAACTTCGCTTGAAAGAACTCGAAGCACAGATCGCAGGGCTTGACTTCGATATCGGACAAGAGAAACAACGCAACTATACATATCTTGCGCCCGATGACGTCGAAAAGTATCTGAACTCGATTATTTGCGGCGATATACAGGAAATGTCCGTGCGAAAACTTATCGTAAAGGCGTTCGTGCGAGAAGTGATACTCGATAACGACAGCGTAACGATAACCTATAACTTTACCGAAAACTATACGAAGTATAGAGTTACGCAGGAAATAATACAAAAAGTGCAAAGGCAGTCCCGAAAAAAGACTGCCTACAATAAAACCGTGTGTTCGTACAAACTCCCTTCGCTTCCGCCAAAAACAAGACAGACGCCGATCGGCGTCTGTCTTGTTTTCTCTGATGGTGTTCGAACGGGAGCGGTAGTGAATGACAGCACGGGCGTGCTGTCAGAGCCGCGCTGACCGAGCGGCAAATTTGTATAGTCAAGCGTCCGCCAAAGTGCCATTTGAAGT
>DKDD01000144.1:2465-2696 GCA_002451715.1 Ruminococcaceae bacterium UBA6857
TTGAAGTTTTTCAAGAATTCTATGTTCGCAAACTCAATAGCGGTTGAATAATTTTGAAATTCATGCTATAATATAAAAAACGAAGTGAGGTTCATTTGTGAAATCACCCAAGAATAAGACGATTGATTTTTCTGTTGAAGAGGGGAAAACTTTTCTTGATAAATGTGTTACAATTAGTTCTAAAGTCATAATTGACGAATTATTAGATAAGACAATCATTGGTGACTCATT
>DKDD01000144.1:2749-2922 GCA_002451715.1 Ruminococcaceae bacterium UBA6857
CTCATTAAAAATTTTAGAACACATTCCTCACCAAAGCATTGATTTACTTATTGCCGACCCTTGTTACAATTTGGATAAAAATTTTCACGGAACGAAGTTTTCAAAACTTAACGAAACTGCTTGCGTTAAACATACCAAAAGTTAGATAAAAAGGTTCTCCGCCCTGCTAAAGC
>DKDD01000144.1:2971-3122 GCA_002451715.1 Ruminococcaceae bacterium UBA6857
TGGGAATCAAGTCTGCTAATAGGCAGCATGCTTAATCAGTATTTTAATGTTGTTAATAGAATTACGTGGCAAAGAGAAAAAGGACGTGGCTCATTAACAAATTGGAAAAATGCTATGGAAGATATTTGGTTTGCGACAGTATCTAAAAAAT
>DKDD01000144.1:3151-5044 GCA_002451715.1 Ruminococcaceae bacterium UBA6857
AAAAAATATACTTTTAATGTTAACGATGTAATGTGTAGACATAAAGTCGTTGCACTGTATAAAGTTGATGGCAGACTCAAAGATTGGGAGGAGACATCAGAAGGAAACTATAGAAACACATATCCATCAAATTTCTGGGACGATATATCAATTCCATACTGGTCTATGCCTGAAAACACTGCCCATCCGACTCAAAAATCCGAAAAATTATTGGCGAAATTGATATTGGTAAGCAGTAACGGTGACGACGTCATATTAGACCCTTTTATCGGTTCAGGTACAACATCTGTTGCAAAAAAGCTGGGGTGTCATCATATTGGTATTGAGCAGAATCCATTATATTGTGCTTAGGCTGAATATAGATTAGAACAAGCAAACCATACAAGGGTATACAAATGGCGTTTTGGGGGAGCGCAACACGCTTTCGCTGCAAAATAAAGAAAAGCGAGATTAAATTATGATAGATTTTGAACGAATAAATTCACTTATTTCATTTGTGTTAAAAATAATGGAATTAACGATAAGCAGGCATTGTCGAATAAGGTAAAAGAAGAGTTTTGTCTTACTCAGGATAGAAAATTGTATTATTGTAAAGATTTTGCTATAAAATTTAGTAAGTCTACATCCGAAAATTTTAGTAATACAGTTCTTTCTTTATCTGCATTACAAAAATATGATGACAGGCCAGTTATTATATGTGTTGTCTTGCCTGCAAAAAACTATATGCTACTTGCTAATACAACTTGTTTGAAAAAAATCAGCCATTCTTCTCAACAATTGCGAGTTGATAATATAAAAGGCAGTTTTAATGGGTCAGATATTTTAAGAAAGATAGCAGATATACCCAACAATCCTACCAACTTTGAAAAGCTATTTTCTATCCATAAAGGCTATTCTTTTAATGAAAACCTTATTAGATTAGTTGAATCGACGAATAATATTATTGCTCACGGACATAAATTTCAGCCTAATGACACAGAAAGAATAAACATCGAGAATGCTCCAAAGCGGTGTATGGATTTTCTTAATTCAATATTTTATAACAAATTAGAGAGTGATTTGCAAAATAGGGTTTCAAACGTTAGTAGAGAAATTGCAATTGCGGCATTTATAGAAAATGTCAATATAAAAGGGAACATAATTGAGTATTTAATCGCAAGTAATGACGAAGTTCTAAAAGATGCGTTGATAAATTCTCTTGAAAATGGCACTCCTATTCCTTATATTAAAAACGCTAATGATTTAGGAGATTACAATGTGGACTTTGGAGCTTTTGACACTAAAACTGATATAAAAACGAAGGTTTTATTTTTGAATTCAAATCCCAAAGCGTATAATATTGACAAGTTGTTAAAATTTTTAGCAAAAGACAATTCTGTGTATCTACTGTTTTTCGTTGGAGTAGGCAAGGATAAAAGCATTTCAACGTTTTTATGCCCTCTGTTTGACGATACACTACTTGACAGTACAGTAGTAATAAGTCATTGGGCAGGAAGAAATTCAAAAGGTGTGGCTCAATTTTATGGTGAAAATATAGGTAGTATTATTAAAAATCAATCTATTAATATTGATAAGAATAAGGCACATCAGTTTATAGAAAAACTTCTTGCTCTATAAAATTCGTTTTACGTTACTGACACTCCGCCAAGCGAAAAGACGCTCATTTGCGTGTCCCCATTAGGGATTATAAAAAATCAATTAATTTAATGGGGACACCTGCAAGTGGCAAAAGACTCGAAGTTTCACAACTTCGAGTCTTTTGTCATGCTAAACAGCGCTGAAAAAGGAAATTTAATTAAATTTCAAAATTTCAATATCAAAAACCCTTGACAAATCATTTTTCCCGTGGTATGATATTTATATAAATTTCAAAAAAGGACGTGTGTCAAGTGG
>DKDD01000129.1:0-1377 GCA_002451715.1 Ruminococcaceae bacterium UBA6857
CCTTAGAACGGACAAGATTGATTTTTCATAAACTTCTTGAACTATTCAAAAAAATATAGTAATATATAGAGGAATTTTAAATACTCGGAAAGAAGGCTAACAATGAGTAAGAAAAAAAGCAGATTCTTTTTTGACAACCGCTATATTCTGATCTCCTTCGGTGCAACCGCCGGGCTTATGCTCATCGTCTATCTTTGCACACAGGTTTTTCCGTTCGGAGACAATACGGTTCTCAGAATGGACCTTTATCATCAGTACGGTCCGCTTTTCAGCGAGCTTTATGACAAAATCTTCGGCGGCTCATCACTGAATTATTCCTGGACAAGCGGTCTTGGAAGCTGTTTCCTTGGAAACTACTTCAACTATCTTTCAAGTCCGATAGGCGCAATTGTTGTTTTCTTCGGACATTCGCATGTTCCCGAAGCGATTGCGGCAATGGTTCTAATCAAAGCTGCGCTTTCTTCGGCAACATTCACCTATTATCTTAAAAAGTCGCTTCACAGCCAATCACCCGTTTCGGTTGCATTCGGAATTCTTTATTCCTTCTGCTCCTATATGCTTGCATATTATTGGAACGTAATGTGGCTTGATGCGATGGTTCTTCTTCCGCTTATTCTTCTCGGAATCGAAAGAATCCTTGACCACGGAAAAATCGGTTTGTATACTGCGGCGCTTGCGCTTTCGCTTTTTTCAAACTACTACATGTCATACATGCTTTGCATTTTCTCGGTCATTTACTTCTTTTATTATTGCATTATCAATCCTAAGGGAAGCAAAGTCATTGACCCTGAATTCAAAAAAGCCAACCCGAAAAAGAAAAAGCTCAGAAACAGCAGATTTTTCCATGGTGGCGTTCTTTTTGCGGCAGGTTCGCTTCTTGCGGCGGGTCTCATGGCGTTTGCGCTCATTCCGACTTATAAAATTCTTCAAACCTGTTCGGCAACTTCCGGTTCCTTCCCGGATGAATTGAAGACATACTTCACCTTCTTTGACTTCTTTGCAAACCATTTCGGAAGTCTTTCAACAACAATCAGAAGTAGCGGCGACGACGTTGTTCCGAACGTATACTGCGGCGTGCTCACAATGATTCTTGCTGTTTTGTATTTCTTTACAAAGTCGATTTCAAAGAAAGAAAAGTTTGCGACGATCGGACTTCTTGCGTTGTTCTATGTTTCGTTCAACTTTAACTTCCTTAACTATATCTGGCACGGAATGCACTTTCCGAACGACCTTCCCTATCGCTTTTCGTTCATGTATTCCTTCATTCTACTCATCATGGCATACAAAACGTTCCTGCGTCTTAAAGAATTTTCTTCAAGACAAATCGGACTTGCCGGAGCCGCGCTTGTTTTCTTTGTCTTCCTTGTTGAAGAAAAC
>DKDD01000129.1:1407-5735 GCA_002451715.1 Ruminococcaceae bacterium UBA6857
CTCAAAGAATGTCGGCGACGGAACAATCTATCTTACTCTTGTTTTCGCCGTATTCTATGTCCTTTTGATGACAGTTTTCAAAGACAAAAAGTATTTTGCCGGCTCAATTGCGGTTTTGCTTTGTATCTGTGTTTGCAGCGAAGTTATCATCTGCGACACAAGCGCATTCCCGAACTCAATCACAAAATCTTCCTATGAAGACGATTACGACGATTTCAGAGAAGTCAAGGAATATATTGACAACAATGAAAAAGAACCGTTCTACAGAATGGAACTTACCTATCTCAGAACACGCATGGATAACTGCTGGTTCGGATATAACGGCGTTTCGGTCTTCTCTTCAATGGCATACGAAAGACTTGCAAAGCTTGAAGACCACCTCGGTATGATGAGCAACCGCATCAACAGCTATACCTATAACGCTCAAACACCGGTCTATAATATGATGCATGCACTCAAGTACATCGTCAACAACACGACGCCGAATGTTCTTGAAAACAGCAAGTATTACAGCGATTATATGACCGGAAACAACTTCCATGCATACACCAACAACTACTATCTTCCCCTCGCCTATTGCGTAAACAGTGACATTGAAAACTGGAACCACGAAAAAGACATTACAAATCCTGATCCGTTCCAGGTTCAAAACGACTTTTTCAAAAAAGCTACCGGCGAGAAGAACGACGTTTTTGTAAACATTCCGTTTGATTATATCAACTATACAAACGTTGCCCCGTTCACCGAAAGTCTTGATCAAGGCGATTTCCGCTACACAAAGAACGAAAAAGACACCGACGCAAGCGCAACGTTCCGTTTCACAACAAGCGAAGCCGGAAACTACTATGTATACTATTATGTTGACGGAGCCGATTCAAAAGATGTTACAATCACCGACCAAATCGGAACAATAACCCATTCCGCAACACAGGATTGCCTTCTTGACATCGGTAACCTTGACAAAGATCAGACTGTTTCAATCAACGTTCCGTTTGAAAAAGACAGCGGTGGAATGAAACTTTATATCTACAGAATTGACGACAAAGTTTTTGAAAGCGGATACAACAAACTTGCCAAGAACACAATGACAATCACTTCGTTTGAAGATACTTCGCTAAGCGGCAAATTTACCGCTGACGCAGATTGCGTGCTTTATACTTCAATTCCGTATGACGAAGGCTGGACTGTTACACTTGACGGAAACAAAGTTGAAGAAAGCGAACTTGTTAAAATCGGCGATGCTCTTATCGGCATAAAGGTCAAAAAGGGCGACCACGAAATCAACTTCAGTTATGAACCGATCGGTCTAAAGACCGGAATAATCATTTCGCTGTTCTTTGCGGTTCTTGCCGTTCTTGCAATTATTATCTATCTTCTCAAGAAAAAGCTTCGCAAAAAGCCATCAAAGAAGCCGGTTTATGCTCCGGTTGACAACAGTGTTGATTATTCGGTATATTACGGCGTTGACGACGAAGACGAAAAGAACGATTCCGAACCGATTCCGGCGGAAGATGTTCCGATTGAAAAAATTGAGCTTTCGTCCGTAACGGCCGCGCCGAAACAGTCCGATGACGAACCCGTCAGAGAGGTTTTCTCTCCCGATGATTACAAGCGCGACGTTCACAGAGAAGTTTTTGCACCGGCAGAAAAGCCGACTCCGATTGAATCGGTAACCGCAAAAGAGTGGAAAGAAATCTTTGGCGAAAGAAAGTAAGTAACATTTAACAAAAACGCTCCGCCGAAGCAAACGACGGAGCGTTTTTACATGAGGTGACACAAATGAAACTTATTATAATAAGACACGGAGACCCCAACTACGCAATTGATTCGCGCACCAAAAAAGGAAAAAGAGAGGCTTTTCTTCTTTCGGAACGCGTGAAAAAGCTTGATCCCGATTATATTTACTGTTCGCCGCTTGGGCGCGCGAAAAAGACTGCTAAAATCGGCACAAGACTGATTAACAAAAAAATTACCGTTCTCCCATGGCTTCGTGAATTTGATGCAAAAATCGGTTCCGGTTCTACCAAAGACATCTGCTGGGACAGACTTCCGTCCGATTGGACAAAAACCGATGAGCTTTATACAACCGAATGGTTCAACGCCGAAAAATATAAAGAAAGCAATGCGCAAAGCGAATACAAAAAAGTTTGCAGCGGCATTGACGAACTTTTGAAAAGGCACGGCTATGAACACAGTGGCAGGCTCTATTCGGTAAACAAGCCAAATCATGATACAATTGTGTTATTCTGTCATTTCGGCGTTGAATGTGTAATTTTAAGCCATATTATTTCGGTAAGTCCAATGCCGCTTTGGCATAACTTTGCCGCGCTTCCGACCTCGGTTACAGCGCTTGTTACCGAAGAAAGAGAAAAAGGAACAGCAATTTTCAGAATACTAGGCTTCGGCGATGTAAGTCATCTTTACAAAGGAAACGAAGAACCGTCATTCGCATGCCGCTTTTGCGAATGTTATGATGACAATACGCGCCACTGATTTTTGTTGAATAGTGACGAAAACGCACCGACATGGTGAAAAAACATTGACATTAAAAGCGCAAAAGAATATAATTAAATGAACGTTTAAAACACGTATAACCAGAGAGGAGAAAATCCAATGAATTCAGAATACTCAGCACTTTTTACTCCTTGGAAGATTGGTAACGTCGAAATCAAAAACAGAATTGTTCTTTGCCCGATGGGCGGAACTTCGCTTTTTGGTTGGATGGAACCGAACCATTTTGACAAGGAATCGGCAAATTTCTTCCTTGAAAGAGCAAAAAACAACGTCGGTCTTATAATTCCCGGCATTGCACCGCTCAAGGACACCATCGGAAACCGCTGGCTTTATCAGAACAAAAAAATGTTCAAAGATCTCAAAGTTTTCATGGACGAAATTCACAAGACCGGAGCAAAGCTTTTTGTTCAGCTTACAGCCGGTTTCGGTCGTTCGTTTGCAATTACAGACCCGCTTGCAAAACTTTACAACACTCCCCTTCGCACACTCATGAAGCCGGTTCTTGACCTTGGCTATCTTTGTGCAAGTCCGAGTGAACTTCCTTCGCGTTGGGCAGAGAACGTCACCTGCCGTGCTCTTACGAAAAAAGAGATTGACGAAATGGTTGAAGCTTTTGCAAAAACCGCCGCTCTTTGCAAAGAAGCAGGCGTTGACGGCGTTGAAATCCACGCTGTTCACGAAGGCTATCTTATCGACCAGTTTACAATGAAATACACCAACAAGCGAACCGACGAATACGGCGGCTCGTTTGAAAACCGCTATCGTTTCCCCGTTGAAATTGTTAAGCGCGTTAAGGCCGTTTGCGGAAAGGATTACCCCGTTTCGCTTCGCTATTCCGTACTTTCAAAGACAAAAGACTTCTGCTACGGTGCTCTTCCCGGCGAAGAAGGCTACACCGAAGTTGGGCGCGACATGGAAGAAAGCGAAAAGGCCGCAAAATATCTTCAGGACGCAGGATATGATATGCTCAATGCCGACAACGGTACATACGACGCTTGGTACTGGGCTCATCCGCCGGCCTATATGCCGCAGAACTGCAACCTTGATGATGTTGCACATATCCGCAAGTTCGTCGACATTCCCGTTGTCTGCGCAGGTAGAATGGAGCCCGACATTGCCGCAAAAGCGATTGATGAAGGCAAAATCGACGCAATGGGCGTTGCACGTCAGTTCCTTGCCGACCCGGCTTGGATTACAAAGCTCATGAGCGGAAAACTCGAAGACATTCTTCCTTGTATCTGCTGCCACAACGGCTGCTTCAACATGGCTCATTATAAGGGACACGCAAACGACCAGGATTTCAGCGATTCTTCACACATGGCTCGCTGCGCTCTTAATCCGCAGACAATGCAGAGCAAAAAGTATAAGATCGTCAAAGCCGCAAAAGCAAAGAACATTGCGGTTATCGGCGGCGGAATCGGCGGTATGGAAGCGGCAAGAGTTCTCGCACTTCGTGGTCACAAGGTTACAATTTATGAAAAGAGCGACCAGCTCGGCGGTATTTTCATCGCTGCAGCCGCTCCGTCATACAAAGAAAAAGACAGAGTCCTTATCGAATGGTACAAGCGCGAAATTGCAAAGCTTCCGATCACTGTTAAACTTAACACAGAAGTTAAGGACGTAAATTCGCTCGGTGCAGACGAAATTATTGTTGCAACCGGTTCAAAAGCAAGAAAGATTCCCGTTAAGGGCGCAGAACTTGCAATGGACGCAACGGAATTTCTCCTTGGCGAAAAGACCGTTGGCGAAAAAGTTGTTATCGTCGGTGGCGGACTTACTGGTTGCGAAATTGCATATGACCTTTATCTCCATGG
>DKDD01000091.1:0-645 GCA_002451715.1 Ruminococcaceae bacterium UBA6857
TGATGAAATTTCGGATTACATTCTTTCAAAAATGAAAGGCACGGATATCAAGTGCCTTTGGGGAACGGCGAACATGTTCTCTAATCGCCGCTTTATGAACGGCGCCGGAAGCACAAACAGCACCGATGTTTACTGCTTTGCCGCGGCACAGATTAAAAAGGCTCTTGACGTTACCGTTAAACTCGGCGGAAGAGGATATGTTTTTTGGGGAGGCAGAGAGGGCTATGAAACCCTTTTGAATACCGATGTAAAGTTTGAGCAGGAAAACATTGCGTCGCTCATGCACATGGCTGTTGATTACGGAAGAAGTATTGGCTTTACCGGTGATTTCTATATTGAGCCGAAGCCGAAAGAGCCGATGAAACACCAATATGATTTTGACGCCGCAACATCAATCGGCTTTTTGCGGCAGTACGGTCTTGACAAGGACTTCAAGCTCAACATTGAAGCTAACCACGCAACACTTGCCGGACACACTTTTCAGCATGAGCTGAGAATTTGTGCAATCAACGGAATGCTCGGAAGCATTGACGCAAACCAGGGCGACATGCTCCTTGGCTGGGACACCGACGAATTTCCGTTTGACGTGTATTCGGCAACAATGTGCATGTATGAAGTTCTTAAAAACGGCGGACTTACAGGCGG
>DKDD01000091.1:730-3247 GCA_002451715.1 Ruminococcaceae bacterium UBA6857
CGCAGACCGTCGAACACCGCGGAAGACATGTTCTTCGGTTACATTCTCGGCATGGATACCTTTGCTCTCGGACTTATCAAAGCGGCTGAGATTATTGAAACCGGTATTATTGACGATTTTGTAAAAGAAAAATACAAGAGCTTTTCTTCTCCGCTCGGTGAAAAAATCAGAAGCGGAAAGGCAACGCTTGAAGAACTTTCAAAGCTTGCCGAAGAAAAGAAAACCTGCAACATTCCGTCTTCGGGCAGACAGGAACTTCTTGAAAGCGAAGTCAACGCCGTCTTATTTGGCTAAGATTTAATACATGGACACATCACATTGCGGTTTCGTCGCGTGTGATGTGTCCATTTTTTAGTGGCGATTCTCGGTTATTATTGTGACGGTTTTCACAACAGCGTATTACAACAAACTTCAATCTTATGCTCCATAACATTTTCACGACCTGCCGAGGTTAGATTTTCTTCTTGATATCTGTCGGTATGTATGTGTCATATACTTTCAACAACCGTCCGACTGCCGACAGAACCGAACTTGCGAGAAGAACGATTACTGTTGTAGCTATGTTTAAGGTTGCCATTTACTTGCAATGAGGCTTTAATTTTAAATTTGCGAGAACGTCATCTGTTTCGGAAAACATGCCCTTTGAGTTTTTGCTTTCTTTGCTGTTATTGAAAACTTTTTACTTTTAAATTTAATTGCGTTGCGTAATTATTTTACAATCCTTATTCTTTTTTTGCATTGCAATTTATATTAGAAATCAAAAAAATATAGGACGAGTAGCTTATAATCTATTCGCTTTTTCTAACTTTACTAAAAATATTCTTTAAAAATCTTCGTTTTTTGTTGAAAAATGGGTGCGAAATATGTTATCATTTATCGTATGGTGAGTTACGGCTCTCTGCGAAATTCTATGGAGGGATCATATGGAAACTAAACAAAAAGCAAAGTCATTCATTAAAAACCTTTCGCTTTATTGGAATCATCCGATGCCAAAGCGATATATGACATTCAAAGAAATTGCAGCTTATTCCGGTGGCGGAATAGGTGCGTATTGTATAATTACGCTCGGTACTGCGTGTATGTTTGCAACAACGAACACTCTTTTAACAAGTACTCTCGGCGTCGGTCCGACCGATATGTACATAATGTATGTTATTTGTGTTCTTGCGAATATTCCGCTTACGGGTATCAGAGCCAACATAATCGACAATACCCGTAATAAAGCCGGCAAATATCGCCCGTATATTGTGACCATGGCAATTCCGACGGCGCTTTTGTGCGTTGCAATGGTTTGGTTCCCATATGATATGCTCGATAAGATTTTCCCGACAGGTGAAATTTTCGGAAAAAGTACCGCATATATTGCACGCTGTACGATAATTTTGATATTTAACCTGCTGCTGTTTTTCTTTTATAATTTCTTTTACGATGCATATGAAAACCTTGTTCATGTTCTTTCTCCGGATTCTCAGGAGAGAGCAGACGTAACCTCAATCAAGAGCGTTGTGTATTCTTTTGCACCGACTCTTGTTAACCTTATCACTCCGCTTATTGCACAGAATGTTTTCAAAACAACTCAGAACGATATTCGTGTTTATCGTCTCCTTTATCCGATTCTTTCCGTTTTCGGAATACTGTTGTGCATTATTGTTTATAAGTATACCGAAGAAAAGATTGTTCAGGCGCGTACCCATGTTATTCAGATTCGCTTTATTGATGCGCTTCGTGCCGTTATGCATAATAAGTATTTCTGGATTATTTCTCTTGCTTCTTGGGTCGGTTTCCTCGAACTTGCATATTCCAATATTATGTACTGGCTTTATAACTACGGCGGAAGTTGCAATGGTAACCAGTATGGACTTATTATAACTATTTACGGAAATTCCGCTTTTTGGAGCATGCTTCTTTCGCCGTTCCTCATTCGCAAGTGGGGCAAAAAGAAACTTTTGGTTATTACCAATATGTTTAACATACTTTTCATTTTGCTTCTTCTTCCGGCAACGGCAAAGCTTAATAACAGCACAATTTGGCTTGCACTCATTTTTCTTTATCTTAACTCTTTCATGAGCTCATTTGCGCTCATTCTCAATCCTGCAATTCAGGCCGATATTCGCGACTATCAGCAATACAGAACCGGCGAAAGAATCGACGGAATGTTTTCTGCCGTCGGAACAATCGGCATGGTTATTACTCTTCTCACTTCGTCTGTTCTTCCCGTAATTTATGAAAAGGAAGGTCTTACGGAAGCTGTTGCAAAAAGAGTAACTTCAGACCCGAATGTACTAAACCGCGTTCTTGCTGACGGAAAGACGGTCGGAACAATTCTTCAAGAACAGCTCGCTGTCGGACAGAATAACTATCTTAACGCTAACTCCGCGCTTTATGACCCCAATATTTTGATGAACCTTATTCATGTTCTCATTATTTTCTCGGCAATCGGCGCACTTATGAACGTTGTTCCGTATTTCTGGTATGACTTTACCGAAATTCAGCAGAAGTCTGTTGTTCGTGTTCTTA
>DKDD01000094.1:0-2866 GCA_002451715.1 Ruminococcaceae bacterium UBA6857
GGCAAGCCGACAGCTCCCTCACTGGAGTGAGCCAAAGGCAATTTATACACAGCCGGGAACGCCCGAAAAGCGCAAAGAACACCCATACGGTGTTTTTTGCGCTGAAAACATGAAAAAGAAAAGATAAAAAGCCCCGCGCCTTTTCGGCGTGGGGCGCTTCGTGCAAAATCTTTGTTATTCAGGAAAGATTAGTCCATCCAACCCTCATCGTCAATCCAACCGAGCTTTTCAAAAATAGTTTTGAGAAAGCTGACGAAAGTCAGATAAATTCTGCTCAAAGCCTGATAGCCTTTAAGTGCAGCATCCATATCACAATTCTCCTTTCAAAAAGATATCAGTCGTTCTGTCCGGGGAGATGTTCGCCGCCCCAGATAGCATCATAGAACTTGTGATAGCTATAGGGATCATCCGCAGCGCCGCAAACAAAAGCGGCCCAGCCCATAACACGGTCGAAGAAACGAACAATATCTTTGCTGACGTCAATGAAAATATTCCAGTTCATGCAATAGCTCCTTTCGGAAAAATAATTTTTTACTGAATCAAACGGGCAGACTTTTCCACCCATAACTTGAGTCTATTTTACCGCCATTTTTTTTGTTTGTCAACGAGATTATTAAAAAATAATTAAATTTGTGAATTGTGTATATAATGCGTCTTGTTTTTTTTAACACAATTACCTTGAAAATGTGTCGAATTAATTAAAAACGTTGAATCTTCGAAAATTCGGCGAGCTTTCTGCCTTTCGGTCAGACCTTGAAAATTGTAAGGCTCTTGAATTTTTCGCCGGCTTTGAATGTGCATTGCGGGAATGACGGGTGGTTCGGTGTGTCGGGGTAATACTGCGTTTCAAGACAGAAGCCGAAGTTTTTGTCGAGGCCGATTCCGTCTTTGCCCTCTTCACCGTCCATGAAATTTCCGGTGTAAAGCTGAACGCCGGGAAGGTCGGAATAAACTTCAAGCTTTCTTCCGCTTTTTTCGTCCTTTGCTTTTGCAACAAGGCGAAGCGTTCCGATTTCTCCGTTGACGCAGAAGTTGTGGTCATAGCCCTTGCACTGAACAAGTTGCGGGTCGTCTTCGTCAATATCTCTGCCGATTTTTTTGAACTCTCTGAAATCGAAAGCCGTTCCCTCAACCGGTCTGATCTCTCCGGTGGGAATGCTGTTTTCGTCTGTCGGTGTGAAGTAATCGCAGTTGAGCATGAGCTCGTGGTCAAGAATGTTGCCGTTCTTCGTTGTGCCGAGATTGAAATATGCGTGGTTTGTCATATTGATTACCGTTTCTTTGTCGGTCACGGCTTCGTAATTGATTTCAAGTTCGTTTCTGTCGGTGAGAACATAGGTAACTTTTACGTCAACGTTTCCGGGAAAGCCTTGTTCGCCGTCCGGGCTGTGATATGCAAATTCAACGGCGTTGTCGTCAACAATGATCGCTTTCCAAAGCGCACTGCTGTATTCTCCGCCGCCGTGCAGGCAGGTGATGCCTTTTTCGTTTTTGGTAACGTTATATTCTTTGCCCGAAAGCGTGAACTTTCCGCCGGCAATTCGGTTTGCGTACTGACCGATGACTTCGCCCGTGAAAGTACCCGATTTGATGTGACCGAGAATATTATCGAAACCAACGATAATATCGCCCATAACGCCGTCGCGGTCGGGACAGGAAAGCGAATTGAGAGTTGCTCCGCGTGTGATTATTCCGGCCGAAATGCCGTTATTGTTTTCAATTGTATAAAGAAATACTTCTCTGCCGTCAGGCATCGTGTCATAGTATGTTTTTGTTACGCTCATAGCTGGTCTCCTTTTTATAAAAAGTTCGCCTTTTATTATACTTTATTGCGGCAAAAAAATCAATGGATTCAAAGACACAACGGTGTTGATTTCAAAAACGCCATGTGATATTATTATTCAAAGACGAAGTCGGGAGGCACATCAATGCAAAAAGTAATATATATGAACGAAATCGGCAATTATTCCGATTATATTGACCAATCAATAATTGATTACATCAACGAAGGGCAGATTGAAACTTATGAAAGTTTTGATTCGTTCGACCTCATCGCATTTGATTGGTACGACCTTTCGAACCGCGAAGCCGAACCTGCGCAGATTCTTATCTATCTTGACAACGACGATATTTTTTACATTTGCGAAAACGAAATTTCGTTCGGCATTTCAAAAAAACTTTTTTCGCACGCAGACACGAACGAACAGGCGATGTATCTTTTTTTCCGCAACCTTTTCAAGGGTAGCGGTGAGCTTCTTGAAACGCTTGAAAACCGCGTTGCCGCACTCGACGACAGCGTTTCAAACAAAGTTACCGCAGAACAAAAAGAACTCATTTCAGAGCTTCGCTATGAAATTTTGCACGACAAAAAGTTTTTCGGTCAGCTTGAATTTATTTTTGACGAAATTTGCGACAACGACAACGGTCTCATCAGCCACGACTGTTTGAAATACTTTGAAATTCTTCACAACCGCTCGCTTCGCCTTGTTTCAAGGCTCACCGACCTTCGCGAGTATGTCACTCAAGTTAAAGAATCCTACTTTGAGCAAATCAGCATTGAGCAAAACAACCTTATGAAAGTTTTCACAATGGTTACTTCGATTTTTCTTCCGCTGACTTTGATTGCCGGCTGGTACGGAATGAACGTTCAAATGCCCGAATTTAAATGGAAATTCGGCTATCCGTTTGTTATTGTTTTGAGCCTTGTTGTTTGCGCTCTTTGGCTGATATGGTTCAAAAAGAAAAAGTGGCTGTAAAAAACTAAAAACCGCTCGGCAAAAAGCTTTCGGATGTCGGGCATGGGAAAAACATTTACAAAACATAAAAGCCGCCGCACGGGCAAAGCACCCATGTGGCGGTTATCTTA
>DKDD01000094.1:2918-3333 GCA_002451715.1 Ruminococcaceae bacterium UBA6857
GAGAAGATGTCTGATGAGGATCATAAGTCTTGTGAACCAGTTCATAAGACCGCTGAAGCCCTTGTGGCTGCCGCTATTGTTGCCATGGTCATCGCCGCTGTTTCCGCCGCCGATGTCCTTGCCGCAATTGTCGCACTTGCCGTCGCCGTTTGCATCATTGTGTCCCTTTGCCGGGATAACAGAACCGGTGCTCTTAACATCGCCGCAGTTCTTGCAAACTTCGTCGCCGGTGTAACCGTCTTCTTCGCAAGTTGCTTCTTTCTTGCCGACTACTTCGTAATCATGACCTGTTGCCGGGATAGTCTCGCTCTTAGTTGCGCCACAAACGGTGCAAGTAAAGGTCTTTTCACCTGCTTCGGTGCAGCTGGGTTCTTTTGTTACTTCGCCGTCGTTCCAAACGTGATTGTCAGTCTTA
>DKDD01000094.1:3395-4551 GCA_002451715.1 Ruminococcaceae bacterium UBA6857
GGTTACTTTGCCTTCGTCCCAAACGTGATTGTCAGTCTTAGGAAGAACTTCTGTCTTGGTTGCGCCACAAACGGTGCAGGTGTATGTCTTTTCGCCTTCCTCTTTGCAGCTGGGTTCCTTGGTTACTTTGCCTTCGTCCCAAGTGTGGTTTCCTGTTGCCGGAATTACTTCGCCCTTTGAGATCGTTTCACCGCAGTCCTTGCAAACTGTGTCTCCGGTGTAGCCCGGTTCGCCGCAAGTCGGGTCTTTCTTGCCGATTACTTCGGTGTTCTCATGCTTGCAGGCAAGGAACTTGAGAATCGGAAGCTTTGAGTCGGAATCAATTGACCAAACGTTGTCAAAGTCCCAACCGGCTTCTTTATACATATCGGAACCGCTCTTCATTTCTTCTGAGGTCTTTTCGTTACCTCTCTTGCCGTCTTTTGTTGCCTGAGCAGGAATTGAGCCGTTAACGATTTTGCTGTAGAAGCAGTTTTCGGTTGTGCCTTTTTCCTGTGAAGCGGTCATCGGATGGATGTATACGTCATCAGTCCAAGTATAAGTTCCGCTATAACTTGAATCTGACGGGAAAGTGAATGTTGCACCATGATTCGGTATTGTGAACTTTGTGCTTACCGAGTAAGCATTTTTCATGCTGCCTTCGTTTTTGCCGCAAACGCCGCCGACGGAGTTCCAGCCTGCGATATCAACTAACTGGTTGTTTGCGCTTCCGCCGACAATTACGTCTGAAATTTCGCCTGCGTTATATCCGCAAAGGCCGCCGGCTCTGCCGTATGCACATTCGCCGTACCAAACATATGCCGACTGAGCAGCCCAGCTGAAACGGTTAACCTGTGCATTGCTTGCAACTCCGCTGTTGGTTGAGTTGATGTCACCGGAAGAAACACACTGTGAAACTTTGCCGGTGTTGCATCCGACAATACCGCCGACTTCAAGCCAGCCTCTTACATCTGTGTTGTTGTTAACGCACTGATAAACAGTACCTTTGTTAAGACCTACGATACCGCCGACTTGATAGCCGTAATTAAGCCAATATCTGTAAGAAATCGAATACTCTGAGTAAAACGTACCTGCAACAATTGAATCCGAAACTGTGCAGTTTGAAATTACGCCGTCTTTGTTGTTAACGCCTGCGATGATACCGCCCTGAGTGCTT
>DKDD01000094.1:4563-11978 GCA_002451715.1 Ruminococcaceae bacterium UBA6857
GTGCTTACGGTAACGCTTGCGTCTTTAACGGTGAGGTTCTTAATTGTACCGCCGTTGATTGCGAAAAGACCGTTGTTGCTTCCGCTTGCGATTGTAAGACCGGAAACAGTCTTTCCGTTACCGTCAAAAGTACCGGTGAAAGCTGTGTCGCCGCTGTCGAGCCAGCCGATTGCTTGAAAATCACCGTTCAGTGTGATGTCGTTAGCAAGGTAATATTTACCTGCCATGTCGTTTTCAATGGCTTTCAATTCGGTTGCATTAGTGATAGCTGTCCATGTTTCGTCAAAGTCAGCCGCGCTGATGTTCAAAACCATTGCCGAAAGAATCATTGCGACCGAAAGAACGATCGAAAGAACTTTCTTTGATGTTTTCATAATAATCTGCCTCCTGATTTTATTTTGGACATTCCGAAAACGATTATTTGCCGCGGTTTTAGTCAGCACGGCAAAACCCGCTTTAGCGGATGCCCGTAATTTTGTCTATGTTATAGCACTTTGTTCATTATTTGTCAATATTTTTGAGTTAATAATTCGAGATTATGTATAAAATTCGTTAAATTGTCTCTAATAATTTTTCTCATACATAAAAATAATAGTGCGGTTTTTGACGTTTTAACCAATATGTCCTTATTTTTTTATAACAAAATGCCTATATTTTTTAATTTTATAGTCTGATTTAGCACAATGATTTTCTTGTTAGTAATATTGTGAAAATGTGCTCCATATTCACATGTTGTTCATATATTTGTAAAATTGTATGAATCAGTGACATTTGTTGCATAAAATTCCAAAGTGAAAATAAAAGTTTCGTTTTTTCTTCAGTAATATTTTCAAAAGCAGCTTTGTTGATTGCGGTATTTTGAAAGCGTCTTTCGTTTATTTTATTGACTTTACTATAGTGACGTGTTAAAATTATCGGTAAAGAGAAAAGATTTTTTCTATCCTTTTGAAAGCCAAAATTTTGGGAGGGCTGTGAATGAGCAAAAACACAATTCAGGAAAGGCTTCCGTTCGGCGAACGGGTCAAAAAAGCAATCGGCGTTAAAGGCGATTTCAAAACCGCGATTCTGCCGATGATCAATTACAGCTGGGCAAATATGTATCTTGCCGGCGCGGGATATATAATCAGTATGTATTACATGGTCTTTTTGACCGACGTTGTTCATCTTTCGCTTGAGCTTGCCGGCGTTTCAATTATGATTGCAACACTTTGGGACGCTATTACCGACCCGATTATGGGTATTATCACCGACAGAACGCGTTCAAAAACCGGACGTCACCGCCGCTATCTTATGTGGGGTATTATTCCGATGGTAATTTCATATACAATGATGTGGAACGGTTTCGGTCTTGACGGAAAAGCTCACCCCGGCGCAACAATGGCATATTTCACCATCACATACATGATTTATAAAACCGCCTATACGGTCATCGGTGTTCCGCACACGGCAATGCTTCCGGAACTTGCGCCGGAATACGACCTTCGTACCCAGTATAATTCAATGGGTTACCTTTTCAATTCCGCCGGAATGGTTCCGTCGTTTGCAATTACCGTTATGATTCTCAGCATCTTCGGCTGCAACAACGACATCAACTCAAACGCAAAGGCTCCGTTCCTCATCGTCGGTCTTGTTCTTTCGCTTCTTTACTGCATTGCGGTTTTCCTCACCTATCGTTCGGTAAGAGAGCCGTCTTCGCTTGACATGGTCAATCCGCCGCTCGACGTTAAAGGACTTATCAACGAATATGTTCAGGTTTTCCGCAACAAATCATTCAGACAGTATTTCTTCATGAGTGTTGCGTATCAGTTTTCAACCGGCTTTTATAACAACACAAAAGTTTATTACATCAAATATCTTGCAAACCAGTATTCGCTCTATGCCGTTCATAACGCGATCGCCGGTGTTGCAGAGGCCGCGGCTTTTCCGCTCAACTATGCGTTGACGATGAAGCACGGCAAGAAAAAATGCGGCAACATTGTCACTCCGCTCATGGTTGCCGGTCTTGCAATCGGTCTTATCATGCAACCCGAAGGAAACGGCGCTTCAAAGTTCATTTGGATTGCTCTTATGATTCTCAGCATGGTTCTTTACCCGTTCGGAATGAGCGGACTCGGCTTTGTTTCAACCAACGTTTTCCCGGACCTTACCGACGTTGACGAAGCAATTACCGGAAGAAGAAGAGAGGGTGTTCTTTCAACTTTCAATACCCTAATCAAAAAAAGCGTCGGCGGTGTTATGACCGCACTCGTCGGCTTTGCCCTCGGCGGTTTCGGTCTTGTTACCGGAGACGCCGTTACAGAATATGAAAAGGCAAACGGTTCGCTTTATCCCCAGACTTCGACTGCGGTTTTCGGCGTAAGAGTCTGCGTTGCAATCATTCCGATTGTTGCGGCTGTTATTGCGCTTTATCTTCTTCAGCGTTTCAAAATGACAAAGGGCGACCACACAATGATTCGCGCCGCCGTTGCAACAAAGCATAAATACGGAGCCGTTGCTCTTACGGACGAAGAGCGAACCGCTTTCAAAGAAATCTCCGGTCAGGATTTTGAAAACACATGGCTCGGACAAAACGATGGCTACACAGAGCCGCACGAGCTTGAAAGGAACGAAAACGGCGAATATATCATTCTTCTTGAGCTTGACGAAGAACGCCAAAGACTTATTGAAAAACAAAAAGCCGAAGAAGAAGCGGCAAAAGCAAACGTTCAAAAATAATTACAAATAAAGGAGACAAAGAAAATGGATAAGAGAATCGACATTACCCAAAAAGAGCCGGCAAAAAAAGAAAAGAACTTTAAAAACGATTTTAAAAAGTTTTTGTTTTATTTTGTTCAGTGGACATGGGGACTTCCCGTCAACCTCATCGGCGGAATAGTTTTCCTCATCTGCACAAAAATCCTCGGCAGAAGATATCAAAAGTTCGGCTATGCAAGAATTACCTATCTTCCCTGGAAACAAGGCGGACTTTCGCTCGGACTTTTCATCTTCATGCGCGACCAGCACCCCAACAAAAAGTGGACATACAACACCCGTATTCACGAATACGGCCACACATGGCAGTGCCTTCTTCTCGGTCCGCTTTATTACATTGTTATTGCTCTTCCGTCCGCAATTTGGTGCAACTGCTTTGAGGGTTACAGAAAAAAGAACAACGTTTCTTATTACAAGCTTTATTGCGAAGCCTGGGCAAACGCATGGGGTCAGAAGTTTTCAAAAATGCAAATGACCGATCTTACAAAATAATCTGCTGTAATTGAGAGTCGAACCGTTCAAGGCTCGGCTCTCTTCTATAAAAAAAGAACGGAGGCGGAATATGTCGGCACTTACAAAACAGGCAATTTTTTCTTCATTTTTAAAATTTTTAAAAGAAAAGCCGTTTGACAAAATCACCGTGAAAGACCTTGTTGACGACTGCGGAATAAACCGCAAAACGTTCTATTACTATTTTTCCGATATCTATGCCATGGCAGACGAAATGTTCCGCGAACGCATTGACAATATCAGAAAAAACTTTTCGCCGGAAGAGCACACCTGGGACGATGTTATCATGGACGCGTGCAAATACATGCACGAAAACAAAGCGGTAACGCTCCACGTTTTTCGTTCGGTAGGTTTTGAAAAAATGAATGACCTTATTTTCGAAACGTGTATGGAATGTATACCGCCGTTCATGAAAAAAACCGCCGAAGGTCTTTCTGTCGGCGATGAGGACATGAATCTTCTTTTGAATTACTCTTCGGTAACCGTTTCCGGCGTTGTCACGCGCTGGATTCGTGACGGAATGAAAACGTTTCCGGAAGAAATGATTGAGCGTTTCAAAAAAATCATGAGCGGCACAATGCGCTTAAGTCTTGAAAACGCCGCAAAACTCAACACAAAATAAAAATCAAACAAGGAGGCACCACCATGAAGTTCTTCACAAAAATCACAGCGATGTTCCTTGCGTCAATCCTCGCCCTTTTTCTCGGCTATTCTGCACCAAAACACGAAAGCTACAATGTTTCCGACCCGGAAAACTGCCGCCTTTCGTTTTCGGTTGTATCCGACAGCCACATTGAGGGCAACAACTATCCGCGTTTCAAATCGTTTCTTTCGCTGCTCAAAGGAATCAAAGCAAACGAAAGAAAAAACGATGCCGTTGTTTTTCTCGGCGACAACACAATGAACGGGCAAAACATTGAAAACATGCTTTTTTCCGGCGCGATTCTCAAAAGCAAATTCAACACTCCGATTATTCCGGTTGAGGGCAACCACGATGTCGGCAACGGTGAGGGCGATTACGACAAGCTTACAAAAAGATTCCTCTTTTATGCAAACAACGCCTTTGACGCCGAAATTGAAAAGCCGTTTTATTACAAAGAAATCGGCGGCTATTATTTCATCGTCATCTCGTCGGAATGGTACAACGGCAACAACAGCCACGGTTTTTCCGATGAACAGCTTATATGGCTTGAATCGCTTGTTAAAAAAGCTTCAGGCGAAGGCAAACCTGTTTTTGTTTTCGGACATTACACGTTTTGGGAGGTCAGAAGCGAAAGCGATTCACTTTACAACATTCTCACAAAATATGACCACGTATTTTACTTCCACGGTCACAACCACGCGCATTTTGACGAGTTCAGCCTTTCATACTTTGCGAAAACAGCGATAATCAATCTTCCGAAATGGGACAACATTCCGGGTGAAGATTCGTCTCTCAATTCCGACACGGGCGCGGGCGTTCTTGTTGAAGTTTATGACGACAAAGTTGTTGTCAGAGGACGCGACTTTATCACCGACCGCTGGCTTCCCGAAAGAACATACAGCCTTGTTCCGGGTATTCCGACAATCGTTTGGTAACAAACAAGCATCATATACAGCCTGTCGACGGCAATTTTTCGCCGCGGCAGGCTATTTTATTTGGCTCTTGTAACTTACCATGATTTTTTGCCGAAGCGTTTCTCATTAGACGGTATGGGTGTCTCGCGAGACTCCCATACGAATTAATCTAAAACGATTCTATATTGATTTACAATGTATAAACAGCAAGTTTCAACGGGTCGGCACAGGTCCGACCCCTACAATATAAGTCTTAAAAAAAAACGGCCGCCGTTTGGCAGCCGTTATATTATATAATTTGCCGTTTCAGCTTGCAAGACCGCTGAGGAACGAAAGGTTAAGATAACCGTAATTGCTGGGAATTTCAAAAAGCGAATCGGGAACATCCGAAGTAAGCTTTGAAATATAGGTTGAATCAACCGTTCCGTCTGTGTTTTCGTTGTCGCGGCGAACAAGCGTTTCGCCGTCAAAATAATACTTAACAACCGAACCGTCATCGGCAACATAGCTTTCGCAGATAAGTTCTTTTCCGCCGACATTAGCTTTTGAAACGGTGATTTTTTTGTTAATTTCGGTTCCGAAGTTGCCCATGAGATTGTCAACATTCATTTCGTCGCCGACAAGATCTTCCGGCATCTTGCTGTACTTTTTGAAAGCGTCGATAATAAGATAGGTTGTTCCGCTCTTTCCGCCGCTTCCGTTGAGATAAAGAATCTTGCAGTCCATTGACTGGAACTTTGTTGCAATATAAACGTTGCCGTTTTTAACCGCGGCGGTAATCGGTACATCACCGAGGTCTTCATCGTTTGAAGTGAACTCCATGAGCCATGTTCCGCCGGCAAAAAGCTTTTGATACTTCTTGATTCGGTAAGCAGTAAGCTCGTCGTCTTTTTTCTTTGTTGTTGAATTGTTGCTGTTCGGTTTTGTCTGCGAACTGTTTGAATTTGTTGTTCCGGCGGTCTGCGTTGTGCTTTCCGCCGGTGCGGTTGTGCTTTCAACTTTGCCGCTGTAATCCGACGCATTTGCCGAAACATCAATGTTCGGTCCGGTATAATTTGTCGGAAGGTCGGAAATGTCAACAACGTCTCCGACATCGCCGACTGTGTTGCCGACATTTCCGTTGGCGTCGGTAACCGCGGCATAAATTTTTCCGTTGTCATCTGTTACGGCAAAGAGAGTTTCACCGCTTTTTTCGTCAACCATCGCAAGATAGGAGTTACCCTTTGCGTCGGTCATGATAAGTTTTGAATCAACACCGGGTCCCTTTTGGCCGAAAAGAAAGTACGCCGCAACCGAAGCGACAATCACAACGACCGCAAGAAGACCGAGAACGATTCCTCTGATAATTTTTTTCATACGATTTTCTCCGTTTCCGAGTGGATTTTTATTATTCCTCTGCAATAAGTTTTTTGGCAATCGGCAAAAATTCTTTCATATCGGCAAGCTCGATTGCACCCTTATCTGCAAGAGCGGGAGTTTTCGGATCAATCGGAAGCGAAGCAAGAAGCGTTGTTCCGACTTCTTTTGCAATTTTTTCGCCGTTTGCGTCGCCGAAGATTCTGTGTGCTTTTCCGCAATCCGGGCAAACATAAACGCTCATGTTTTCAACAATTCCGACAATCGGAACGTTCATCATTTTTGCCATGTTGACAGCTTTTTTAACAATCAGCGAAACAAGATCCTGCGGTGTTGTTACAACTATGATTCCGTCAACCTGAATCGACTGAAAAACTGTGAGGGGAACGTCGCCGGTTCCCGGAGGCATATCAATGAACATATAATCAACGTCGCCCCACGCAACTTCGGTAAAGAACTGCTGAATAACGCCGCTGATTACGGGTCCGCGCCAAACAACGGGAGATTCTTCACTTTCAAGAAGAAGGTTGACCGACATAACACGGATACCTGTTCCGGTTTCCATCGGGATGATTCCGTCTTCGTCGGCAACGGCTCTTCCCTTGAGTCCGAACATTTTCGGAACGGAGGGACCTGTGACATCCGCGTCAAGAACAGCGCACTGCTTGCCGAGACTTTGCATTGCCGAAGCAAGACGGCAGGTTACGGAAGATTTTCCGACGCCGCCCTTGCCGCTGACAACGGCATATATTTTTTTGATGTTGCTTGCTTTGTTTTGTTTGAGGCGCATATCCTCTTCTTGTCTGCTGCTGCAATTTTCGCCGCAGGAGGAACAGTTTCCGCCACATTCGCTCATTAAAATACACTACCTTTCAAATTTAACGGGAAATATTTGCACTTTCCGTTTTTGTTATTTTTATTTTATATACAATAGTATAATTGTAGCTTAAATTATTCGCCTTATTCATGCCGTGGTTTTTTCTGCTGTAAATATTCGTTATTCGGCTCTAAATATGGCAGTAGGAGCAGATTTTCCTTGGCTCCTTTTTGTGAGGGAGCAAAGATAGGTTCTATAATTTAAAATTGAGAATAATTTCGTAGGGGTCGGACCTGTGCCGACCCATGGAACTCAGCCGTTTGTACGAAGTGTAAATTCAATAGCGGTTCTTCGCCGACTTCTCAAACGTCATCTCCCTCACAAGTTCTCCCCTTAAAACAACCGCTTCATTCGCTCCGCTGGG
>DKDD01000183.1 GCA_002451715.1 Ruminococcaceae bacterium UBA6857
GGAAACCCTGAGCGGAAAGATATTTGCAGCATTTATCGCATTGATAGTGAAATCATATATTCAAAACCGGGTATCCGATACCGAAATCACGCACAAAAAGCTGATTCTTGAGCTTGACAAAATCAAAATTTTTGACGCACACACAAAAGCAAAGCCGAAAATTATCAATCCCCTCACAAAAACCGTTCGCAATTTACTCGCTGAACTTGAGGTTAGTACTGATTTTGTATGTGATAATTCGTGGAGAGTTTAGGTTACAAAAACAGTTCGTGATTTGTTCTTTGAACCTGATATTAATACTGATTGGTATGCGATTAATTTGAAGATAATCAGTTCTTGCGGCGCGTAAATTTGCTTTCTGCGCCGTTTTTTTAATAAACGCACAAATTTGTGCGTACTTTAACAAGCTTAAAAATGATGATATAATAAAGGCGGAAATTGAAAATCCCGTGAAAGGAAGCAAAACATGGCCAAAAACGATTATTTGAAAATGCTTGTTGAAGATATTCACTCCTCGGTCGTTGCAACTGTCGGGAACGACGGATTTCCGGAAACAAGAGTTATTGATATGATGCTTTGGGACGAAGACGGAGTATATTTTCTGACGGCTAAAGGAAAGACTTTTTATTCACGGCTCATGAGTCAAAAATTTATTGCACTGTCCGCTTCAAAAAACAAAATTTCAATTTCACTTCGCGGAAAAATTAAAAACATCGGAAGCAAAAAACTCGATGAAATTTTTGAAAAGAACCCCTATATGAAATCACTTTATCCCGGTGATACAAAAGCTGCACTTGAAGTGTTTTGTCTTTATGAAGCAAGCGGCGAATACTTTGATATCAGCGTGCCGTTTCACGTTATTCGTGACAGCTTTTTAATCGGAAATATAAAAGAAAGCTTTTGCGGTTATATAATAGGGAATACATGCACCGGCTGCAAAAAATGTATTACAGTCTGTCCGCAAAAGTGTATAGATTTTTCAACTGTTCCTGCCGTTATAGATGTTCATCGTTGTCTTAACTGCGGTCGTTGTGCTGAGTTTTGCCCTACAAAATCCGTTGAAAGAAGGTGCTGAAATGACACAGAGCGAAAGACGAATGTTCTTGATTCAATATCTGCTCAATGAAAACAAGACTTATAAATCAATCAAGATACCTAAAGATGAGCTTTCACAAAAAACACTTCTTCGTGGGCTATTCAATGTTAGAGAACCTATGAATACAGATGAGAAATTTTTGAAAATTCAAGATGAATATCTTCGCGAAGAAATCAATCGAAAAGGTGTCACCGATTATAAAAAAGCAAAGCAGTTTGAAGGCGGAATCTATCTTTGGCAGGGAGATATAACAACGCTTAAATGCGGTGCAATCGTCAATGCGGCTAACAGCACGCTGCTCGGTTGTTTTCATCCAAATCACGGTTGCATTGACAATCAAATTCACACTTTTGCAGGAATCGAACTTCGTTTAAAGTGCGCGGAAATAATGAAAAAGCACGGCACACCCGAAAAAACGGGCCATGTGAAAATCACCGAAGCATATAATCTTCCGTGCGACTATGTTATTCATACCGTCGGGCCTATAATATATGAAAGCGTTACCGAGACGGATAAAAGACTTCTTTCTTCATGTTATCGTTCGTGTCTTGAACTTGCGGATGAAAGAAAAATTAAAAGCATTGCGTTTTGCTGCATTTCAACCGGAGTGTTTTGTTTTCCAAACGAACTTGCGGCAAGAATTGCAGTAAAAACAGTGCGTGACTATTTTGCCGAAACCGGCAGTAAAATTGAGGTGATATTCAATGTCTTCAAAAACTCAGATCGTGAAATCTATGAAAAGCTTCTCAGAAAGTGTTAATGAACTTAAATCGGTTTTTGAAGCAGCGGACGCAGTACTTGTCGGCGCAGGTGCCGGACTTTCGGAATCGGCAGGCTTTTCTTATTCCGGAGAAAGATTTAAAGCACATTTTTCCGATTTTCAAAGGAAATACGGCATAATCGATATGTATTCAGGCGGTTTTTATCCGTTTGAAACGCCGGAAGAATATTGGGCATGGTGGTCGCGGCAAATATACTATAACCGATATGCCGCTTCGGTCGGAAAGCCGTATTGCGACCTTTTGAAGCTTTTGAAAAACAAAGAATACTTTGTCTTGACAACAAATGTTGATCATCAGTTTCAGCTTGCCGGTTTTGAAAAGGAAAAACTTTTCTATACGCAGGGTGATTACGGACTTTGGCAATGCTCAAAATCTTGCCACAACAAAACTTATGATAATAAAGAAGCGGTTGAAAGAATGATTGTGGAGCAAAAAGATATGAAGATTCCGTCATCGCTTGTTCCGTATTGTCCTGTTTGCGGAGCGCCGATGACAATGAATCTTCGCTGTGACGACCGCTTTGTTGAAGATGACGGTTGGTGTGCCGCGGCAAAAAGATATAACGCTTTTATAAGCAAACACAAAAATTCAAAACTTTTGCTTTTTGAACTCGGCGTCGGAATGAATACACCGGGAATCATTAAGCTGCCTTTTTTGAAAATAACGGCAGAAAACAAAAATGCTTTCTATGTGTGCGTTAATTATAACGATGCTTTTTCATTGAAAGAAATCGAGAGTCAATCGCTTTGCATTGAAAGCGACATTGAAAAAGTATTTGAAGCTTTGCTTTGATTTTTCGTTGACGCGTGGCTAAAAAAGTGATATAATACAGTCACAATTTTATCGGAGGTGAAGAACATGGACAGTTGCGATAGTACAGGCCGACGTACATTTTTCGGTGGTTATAATTTATGCACTTTGCATTTGTCCGTGATTATTCGCTGACTTTTTGCAAATAATAATATGCCTTCATAGCCGCCGTTTGTACAAAAGCTGCACTGTTGAAACTTGTTGTTTCCCGCCATTTGTATGCGGTGGATTTTTTGTGCCCTTTTTGGGCAGAAGGAGGCAGTTATGGCAGAAAAAGAAGTATTGAAAGAACCGGTTTATGTTGAAGAAATTTTAAAACTTTTAAGAAGCGGACTTAAAAAAGACGAACTTTTGAAAGAGCTTTCGGATTATCACGAAAGCGATATCGCAGACGCGCTCGAACAAATGACGAGCGCGGAAAGAAAAAAGATTTATCCCGTTCTCGGTGAAGAATATGTTGCGGATATTTTTTCATACATCGAAAATCCGACATTGTATCTCAATGAAATCGACGTCAAAAAAGCCGCAAAAGTTCTTTCGGAAATGGACTCGGATGACGCGATTGATGCCCTTGAAGATTTCAACGAAAGCGACAGAAAGAAAATTGTCGCAATGCTTGACGAAGACGCCGGTAAAGACGTTAAAATGATTCTTTCCTATGAAGATGATGAAATCGGAAGCGAGATGACAACTAATTTCATCGTGGTTCATAAAGGGCTTAATATTAAGCAGGCGACCCATGAACTGATTAAACAGGCAGGAGAAAACGACAATATTCTGACAATCTATGTGGTTGACGAAAACGAAAAGTTTTACGGCGCCATTGATCTTAAAGAGTTGATTATTGCAAGAGAATATCAGGATCTTGAAGAGCTGATTTCAACCTCATATCCGTATGTTCATGCCCACGAAAAAATCAGCGATTGCATTGAGCGATTGAAAGATTACGCCGAAGATTCGATTCCCGTTTTGTCCGATACAATGGAAATTCTCGGCGTTATCACAGCACACGACATCGTTGAAGTCGTTGATGAAGAAATGGGCGAAGATTATGCAAAACTTGCAGGTTTGATCGCTGAAGAGGACCTTAATGAACCGACGCGGACAAGCATAAATAAACGTCTTCCGTGGCTTATTGTTCTTTTGTTTTTGGGAATGATCGTTTCTTCGGTTGTTGGCGTGTTTGAAACGGTTGTTTCCGTAATACCGCTTGTCATGTGTTTTCAGTCGCTCATTCTTGACATGGCAGGAAATGTCGGCACCCAGTCGCTCGCCGTTACGATTCGCGTTCTTATGGACGAAAACCTTTCTTCAAAAGATAAGTTTTCGCTTGTTGCCAAAGAAATGCGTGTTGGTTTTCTTAATGGACTGTTTCTTGGAACAATGGCTTTCCTTTTTGTTGGATTGTATATTGCTTTTGTCAAAGGTAATTCAATCAGTTATGCATTCTCAATTTCAGGATGTGTCGGCAGTGCGCTTTTGCTTGCAATGGTAATTTCAAGTTTGGTCGGAACACTCATCCCGATGTTTTTTCATAAAATCAAGGTTGACCCTGCCGTTGCTTCCGGACCGCTTATCACAACGGTGAACGACCTTGTTGCGGTTGTTTCATACTACGGTCTTGCATGGCTGTTTCTTATTAAAATAATGAATCTTGCATAGTGAAAAGCAGGTCGGCTCTTTTTGAACCGACCTGCCTGTTTTTGTTGTTATTTTGAAGCCGTAACTCCGTCACGTTTTGCAATAAAGTCTTGAATTTGCTGCTTGATTTCTTTTTTGTCAAGTTTATAGAAGAGCATCGGAATCATGCTCAGTCCCGTGCAAAGGCCGGGAACAAACCAGTAAGCCGCCATAACAATATTCTTCATTTGCGGTGTGACTTCTGCAAACGTCATTGTTCCGACATAGCCGGAAAGACCGACGATGAAAATGCCGACCGCAACCGAAAATGCATTCGCAAGTTTGAAAGAAAGGCTGAGGACGGAATACTGAATACCCTCAGTGCGCTTTCCTGTTGTCATTTCGCGATAGTCAACCGAATCGGAAAGCATGATGAGCGGGGCAAAACCGTGAGGTCCGAACATGAAGTTGATTACGAACTGACCGAGAAGAATGCCCCAAAGCGAACGGAACCATTCCGGACCGAAAGCAAAGAGGAAGTAATATCCCATTGCAACAATTGCGCCGTATACGCCGAAAATCATGAAAGTCTTTTTAACGCCGAGCTTTTTGGAAATTACCGGAGTAAGAACAACGGAAAGGGTTGACGGAATTGCTGCGCCGATTCCGAGAATAATCGGAAGATTTTCGCCGGCAAGAGTGATTCCGAGACCGGGAATCGTAACTTCGTCAAGAAGAACCGCCGAAGCCTGAACGCCGATGCTGACCGCCATGTTTCTTCCGAAACCGAGCATGTTGACAAGGAAGATTATCATGAGCGGTTTGTTTGAAACAAGTTCGGAAAACATTTCTTTAAAGCCCATTTTGTTCGGCTCGCTCTTAACAACTTCTTTTGAAAAGCGAACCATAAGGGCTGTAACGATAATTGCAAAAATGCCCATTGCTATTGCCGAAATTATGTATTCCTTTTTCGTGATAACGGCAGAGCCGGTGAGCATGCAGATTACGGGAACAACAAGGTTCGGTGCAACAAGGGCAAGCGATTTGAGCATGTTTGCAATTCCGGCGCAGGTGTTCTTTTCGTCGCTTGAGGGGCTGAGAACCGCAAGCATACCTTGACTCGGAATGTCCGCAAAGCTCATTGAAATGTTCCAAAGAACGGTTGTAACGGTGATGTAAGCGTATTTTGCAACATCGCTTTTAAAGTCAATTGCAATGAACATAATCGTTGTGATGAGAGCAAAAGGAACAATACTCATCGCAATAAAAGGCCGCATCTTTCCTGATTTAAAGTGAGCTGAGTCAATGATGTTTCCGATGATTGGGTCGGCAAACGAGCTGATGATTTTTGCAACAAGAATGATTACCGCGCATTTTGTGAGGTCTGCGGCAAGA
>DKDD01000161.1 GCA_002451715.1 Ruminococcaceae bacterium UBA6857
TTTTGAAAAGGTTTCAAGATCTGATTGTATAAATTCCGAAATATTCTTCCAAATTTCCGAAAGTTCTTCCCTTTCCGACAGCTGTTTTAAAGAAATACTGCTTTCTTCGCTTTCGCTGTTGTTTTCGGCTTTTTGCGCTTCGCCGTCGGCGGAATTTTCAAAATCGGCTTTTTCTTTTCCGCTGCCTTCATTTTCGGAAAGAGAGGAATCGGCTTCGGTCAATTGTTCTGTGACATCGGTTTTATTTTTTGAAGCTTTTTTAATGTTTTCGGGTTTTCTTTTTTCGCCGGACTCAGTAATTATAAATCTTTCATACCACAAGGAATGATCATCCGCACAAAAGACAGCTCTCAACCGTTCCAGTTCTGCCGAAGACATATTCATGCTCAAATAATAATTATACACTTCGGGAGCGGAAATAATTTTTAGATTTTTTTCAAGCTTTGCATATATTTCTATTTGACGCTCTTCTCTTTTGGCGGCTGCCGATTTAAGTCCGAGTTGATAAATTGAATACTCCGCCGCAATATCACAGGCAAGATCCCAACACGGTCTATCCACAAAAGAAGCTGTAAACATATGGCGAAATATGCAGTGCATAACAATATGCAAATAATCCCTGACAGGAATTTCCTTTTCCTGCTTATATCGATTTAATACTTCCGACGGATTATAGAAGATGCTTTTTCCGTCTGTTGCAAGCGAAACGTCAGAAATTTCAAAATTCAGACGGTTAAGCGCAAGATCGAGAAATCGCAAATTCACAAGAAGCGTGTTGCGGGAAAGAATAAGTATGTCACGGGCGAGTTTATCAATTTGTCGGTTGATTTTTTCGTTCACTTGATTGCTCCTTGGTGTGCTATAATTCTATAGCGTTAATAACGATTTTAATTTAGCACCATAATTATACTATCATTATTGTTCCGCGTCAACATAATCCGTGCTATTTCTCCTTTTTTCGGCAATATATGCGATTATAAATTTTGCGTGTTTTTGATTGAAAAAATTTTGATTATTTTTGCATCTTTGGACGATATTTTGTTCGAAAAGCAATTGCTTTGACCTTTTAAGCAAAAACAGCCCTCCGGTGTTCGGAGAGCTGCTTTTATGCTAAAACAGTAAAATTTTACTTAACATACGTTGACGGAACTTCAATGACAAGGTCGGAAAGAGCAAAGGCAGAACATGGGTGAATGTAGCCCGTTATTTTGTCCGACTCGCGGCGATCCTCGTCGTTTTCGGCAGGAACATAGACGTTTCCGTCAATGAGCTTTGATCTGCACCAGCCGCATTCGCCGCTTCTGCAGCGCGAGGGTGCGGCAATGCCGGCGCGTTCAATCGCCGCAAGAACGGGTTCGTCTGCGGATACGGAAATCGTATGCTCCTCTGAGCCTTGGCGAATGACGGCGGAGAAAGTTTTGCCCTTGTTTTCGGTCGAGTAATCGGCGTTTTCCCAAACCTTTTTTGTAACACCGAGAAGTTCGCGGCGAACGTGCTTTCTGTCAAGGCCAAGCTTTTCAAGCTCTTTTTCCGCAAAGCGATACATCGCCTCCGGTCCGCACATGAAAACGGAATAAGGTCTGTCGCTCGGCGCGTACTTTGAAATGATTTCGGCATTGATAAAGCCGTTTTCAAAGCCTTTTTTCTTTTCGTCGGAAAGGACATGAACAACCTTGACTTTGTTGCATTTCTTTGCAATTTCGTCAAGCTCTTTTTTGAAAAGAATGCCGTTTTCGGTTCTGCTTCCGAAAAGGATCGTGAGGTTAAAATCTTCGTCACCGTCCGCAATCGCATGAGCCATTGAAAGAAACGGCGTAATTCCGCTGCCGCCGGCAAGGGCGATAACGTCCTTTTCATCGCGAAGGTCTTCATAATAGAAATTGCCGAGCGGTTCCGATACCGTGACGGCATCGCCGACTTTCCACGTGTCGAGAATATAATCCGACGCAAAGCCACCCGGAGTGCGTCTGACGGTGATTGCATACTTGCCTTTTTTTGAAAGCGAGGGTGCACTGCTTATCGAATACGGACGGGTGAGAACACTGTCGCCGATGTTGAGGCTGACGCTGAGGTACTGCCCTGCTCTGAAATACGCGGCGGTGTCGGCGGAAAGAAGGAAGGTTTTTGCTTCGGCGCCGGAGTGGTCAATAATTTCTTCAATCGTCATCTTTTGATAATCGGGGTGAAGCTTTTTTGCGTGTTCGTTGATTTTGAAAACGCCGGAAACCTCTTTTGCCGGCGCGGCTTTTATCATGCGGTTCTTTGCAAGAATATGACACACAAGTTTTTTAACGTCCGAAAAGCCGTTTTTACCGATGTAAAGTTTATTAGCCATTATTTCACACCTCCTGCGTTGAGTTCTTTAATTGCAGATTTGGCAACGATACTGCCGCACATATAGGCGGAGCTGTAGCCGTCGCCGCGCAGTCCGGAGGTTCCGATCGGTTTGAGCCCCTTGATTGGGAAATCGGCACCCTGCGAAACGGTTCTTGAAAGTATGCTGTCCCAACCGGCGGTCATGTAGCCGTAAACACTGCCTTCGGGAACGCCGAGATACCTTGCAAAAGTGAGCGGCGTTGCAACGGAAACTTCCTCAATGTACGGAGTCAGAACAATGCCCGTTTTGCTTTCAAAGTTGTCGATAATCTTTTTGGCAAGCTTGTTTTTGATTCTTACATAATCTTCGTCGGCAATGTTGTTCCAATCGTCGGGAGCGGAGAACATTGTTGTAAAGCTGCACATTGAAGTACCTTCGGGCGAAGCTTTCGGGTTTGCGATATTATAGCAAAGGAAGATTGAGTAGTCGTTAGTGTCGATTTTGCTAAGGGAAGCGTATTCCTTTTTTGAATCGGCGGAACCTGCAAGGAAAATGCTGTAATCCTTGATTCCGAGCTCTTCCGGCGATTTGTTAAGGCCGAGATAAACGGTGAACATTCTTGCGCCGAATTTGCGGTTTCTTGCGGCAGAAAGTTTCTTTTCGCGTTCGGGAACGAGTGACTTCGGCATCATTTTTCCGTAAATTATATCGGGGTTGATATTGGCAAGAACCATATCCGCCATAAGGTCGCCCTCATTCGTTCTGACACCGCAGCAGCGTTCGCCGTCAAAAAGGAACTGTTCCGCGCGGCAGTTATATCGAACCTCGCCGCCGAGTTTTCGAAAACGTTCAAC
>DKDD01000073.1:0-914 GCA_002451715.1 Ruminococcaceae bacterium UBA6857
GAAGGCGTATTGATGAAGTACAAATACGGTAACACTTTGTGCGTCAGTAGTCAGGTGGGTTGTCGCATGGGTTGCAAATTTTGTGCAAGTACGTTAGGCGGCTTGGTGCGCAACCTGTCGGCAGGAGAAATTCTCGGTCAGGTACTGGCAGTCAATGCGTTGGGCAACTCCGAGAACGGCAGATACGTTACAAATATTGTAATGATGGGGAGCGGCGAACCGCTTGACAACTTTGACAACGTCATGCGCTTTCTCGATTTGATTTCCGACGAAAACGGGCAGAATCTCGGCATGAGAAACATTTCGCTTTCAACCTGCGGTGTGGTCAGCGGTATCTATAAGCTTCTTGAAAAAAAGCTGCAGCTGACTCTTTCAATTTCACTTCACGCACCAAGCGACGAAATAAGAAATCAAACAATGCCGGTCAACAGCCGTTGGAATATCGAAACTCTTTTGAAAGCTTGCCGAGATTATACAAAAGCAACAAACAGACGTATATCTTTTGAATATGCAATGATAAGCGGTGTTAACGACAGCGACGATTGTGCAAAACTTCTTTCAAAAAGGCTCAAAGGTATGCTTTGCCACGTAAACCTTATACCTGTCAATTCAGTCAAGGAGCGCGACTACGTTAAAAGCAGCTCAGACCGCATTAATTCTTTTATAAAGATACTTGAAAAAAACGGAATCAACGTCACTGTAAGGCGAACGCTCGGAAGCGACATCAACGCTTCCTGCGGTCAGCTTCGCAGAGGCGAAAAATAATCAGCTACTCGAATCTATCGGAGGTGAGAGCATGAAAGTCATCGGTAATTCCGACATCGGAAAAGTCAGAGAAACAAACGAAGATGCTTTTCGGTTCGGAAAATATGACGACGGCTCGGTATGGGCGGTTGTCTGCGACGGTATGGGCG
>DKDD01000073.1:950-4017 GCA_002451715.1 Ruminococcaceae bacterium UBA6857
CTTGCAAGTTCGATTGCCGCGGACATGGTCAGCCGAAAAATTGAAAAAAGCTATAACAAATCAATGACCGGCGTCTCGATTGAAAACATGCTTTTATCCGCGATAACCACGGCAAATGTCACTGTTTTTGACAGAAGCACTGTTGACAGCGGGCTTAAAGGAATGGGCACAACAATCGTTGCCTGCGTTGTTAAAGGTTCAACTGCCTGCATTGCTCATGTCGGAGACAGCAGAGCGTACATAATTTCAAACGGTAATATCCGTCAAATTACAAAAGACCATTCCCTTGTTCAAGAAATGCTTGACAAAGGGCAGATTACAAAAGAACAGTTTGATAACCACCCAAACAAGAACATTATTACGCGTGTTCTCGGTGTTGACGAAGAGATTGAAATTGACTTTGATTATATTGACATTTCGAACGGTGATTTAATTATTCTTTGTTCCGACGGCTTGAGCGGTTTTGTTAAAGCTGAGCGGATCCTCGAAATTTCAAAGAATTGTAAGTTTGAAACGCTGTGCGACAATTTGATCGACACGGCAAACGAAAACGGCGGACGCGACAATATCACTGTCGTTGCCGTTGAATGCTAAGGAGTGTTTGACGAATGGAAAATTATGTCGGAAAAAGGCTTGACGGGCGCTATGAGATTATTGAAATCATCGGCGTCGGCGGAATGGCCGTTGTATATAAAGCGTTTGATAATATCGACAACAGAATTGTTGCTGTTAAGGTTTTAAAAGACGAATTTCTTCAAAATGAAGAGTTTAGACGCAGATTCAAAAACGAATCAAAGGCTATTGCAGTTCTTTCACATCCGAATATCGTTAAGATTTATGACGTAAGTTACGGTGATAATCTTCAGTATATCGTCATGGAATACGTTGACGGAATTACTCTCAAAGAATACATTGAACAGCAGGGCAGACTTGATATCCGCGAAGCGATATATTTTGTTACGCAAATTTTGCGCGCACTTCAGCACGCACACGACAAAGGCATTGTTCACCGCGACATCAAGCCGCAAAACATTATGCTTTTGCAGGACGGAACAATCAAAGTTACGGATTTCGGCATTGCGCGTTTCAGCCGCAGCGAAACAAGAACAATGACCGACGGAGCGATCGGTTCTGTTCACTATATCAGCCCCGAACAAGCAAAGGGTAGCGTGACCGACGCGAAGACCGACCTTTACTCTGTCGGTGTTGTGCTTTATGAAATGCTCACCGGAAAAGTTCCGTTCCAATCAGATAACGCTGTTTCCGTTGCACTTATGCAGCTTCAAAACGATCCGGTAAAACCGCGCGAACTTAACCCGGATATTCCTGTCGGTCTTGAGCAGATTGTTATCCGCGCAATGCAGAAAAATCCAAATGATCGTTATCAGTCTGCTTCGGAAATGCTTCTCGATATTTCCGAGTTTAAAAAGAATCCGAATGTAAAGTTTGACTATTCGTATTTTGTTGACAAACAGCCGACAAAATACGTTCCGGTCAGCGATATTGAAAACGCGGCAAAAAAAACCGAACCTAAGGTTATTGGACCTTTTGAAGACGACGAACAGGAACCGGTTGACACAAAATCTAAAAAGAAAACAATCGGGATTCTCGCGGGCATTCTCGGCGCACTTGTTCTTTTTGCGGTGATTATTGTTGCAATTGTTCTGCCCGATAAAAACAAAGTTTCCGTGCCTAACCTTATAGGTAAAAATTTTGCTGAAGAAGTTATGAATGCCGAAGAATATTCGGGCGTTTTCCAATTCACATGCAACGAAGTTACAAACAGCGATCAGGAAAACGGAGTTATTGTTGATCAATCGCCGAAGAGCGGAAAAATCAACCGCGGCGGAACAATCACTCTTTATATTGCGAAATCAACACAAAAAGTTAAGGTTCCGGATGTGTACGGATATGAGTACACATCAGCACGCGCTGCTTTGATTGAAAAGAATTTTGACACAAAAATCGTTAAAGAAAAAAGCTCAACCGTTGAAGCGGGAACAGTTATCAGAACTTCTCCCGCCCGCGACGAAGAGGTTGAAGAGGGAACACGCATAACGATTTATGTTGCAACAAGCGAAGACGCTGAACCGGTTGATGTTCCGAACCTTTCCGGAATGACTGTTGACCAAGCGCAGGCAGAACTTGAAAAAGTTGGTCTTTTGCTTGACACCGCAAGAACCGAATACAGAAATAATTCCGCAGAGCGCGGAACAATTATCGGTTATGAACATGTTGGTGAACAGGTTGCCCCCGGAACAGCTATTGCCGTTTACGTAAGCACCGGACAGCTTCCGACCGAAAGTACGAGCGAATCGACAACGGAGAGCACAACGGAGCAAACAACAGCCGAACGCACAACCAACAGAACAACAAGCGAAACAAGACGCTCGACCACTCTTCCGCCCGTTTCATCAACACAGCCGAGCACAAAAGTTCCGGAACCGAATACTTCAGGTGAAAAACCGACTGCCGACCCGACCAATGTTCCGTCTTCGGAAAGTAGCGATCCTGTCATTGAGGAGTAAATATGGTTGAACAAAATGCTTCAAATAAAAAAAACGGTATCATATTAAAAGGTATCGGCGGTTTCTATTACGTGGAAACCGCCGACGGCGTTTTTGAATGTAAAGCCAAAGGAAAATTCAGAAAAGACGGAATCGCTCCTCTTGCCGGCGATCGTGTAATTATTGAAGTCAATCAAAATGCGGAAAACACAATCAGTGTTATTGAAACGCGTAAGAACTTTTTAAGACGCCCACCGGTTGCAAATATTGACAAGCTTTTGATTGTTATTTCAATGCGTGACCCGGAACCGAATACCCTTGTTATTGATAAAATGACGGCTCTTGCCGAAAGGAATAATATTGAACCGATTCTTGTCTTTTCAAAGACAGATCTTGCCTCTGCAGAAAAATATATTGAAATTTATAAAACGACAGGCTATAAGCTTTACACCATTTCTCCCGATAATCACTCCGAGCTTGAAGCCATAAAAGCCGAATTATCCGGCAAGCTTACTGCCTTTACGGGTAATTCCGGAGCCGGAAAATCGACACTCATCAAA
>DKDD01000103.1 GCA_002451715.1 Ruminococcaceae bacterium UBA6857
CTTTAACGCCGGAAGTGAGCGTTGTTGCCTTAACTTCGCCCGAAAATGTTCCGGGAAGAGTTTTGCCGGCATAAACGCCGAAAGTTCTGACTTTGAAAGTATATTCGGTAAGGTCCGAAAGTCCCGTAACGGTGTATTCGGTTTCGCCCTTTTTGGCTGTTGCAACAAGGGTGTTTTTGCCGTCTTTAACCGTATAGATTTCGGTTTTTTCGTTGCCGGAAACGTCAGTCCATCTGAGTGTTACCGAAGCGCTCTTTTCTGCCGAAGCGGTAAGATTCGCAACTGCGGCGGGAGCGGTTTTTGTGCTCACTGCTGCGGAATATCCCGAAAGCGCCGTGCCGACTTTTGCTCTGACGGCGAAGCGATAAACGGTGTTTGCCGAAAGCTTGCCGACGGTTGCGGCCGTGGTTTTTGAAGAAGCAACCTGAACATATTTTGTTCCGTCAACTCTGTATACTATGTATTCGGAAGCGCCGTTCACTTTTCCCCAGGTGAGGCTTACCGAATTTGACGAAGCGGTTTTGAACGCAACGCTTGTTGTCGGAATCGAGGTCTTTACGGTGACTGCTTTTGAAATTGCGCCGAGAACAACTTTCTTTCCGACTCTTGTTACTGCGCGGACGCGGAACTTTGTCGCAACGTTCGGAGTAAGAGCGGAAACGGTGAGGTTGTTCACTTTCGGCGAAGCAACCTTGACCCACTTTTTGCCGTTGTATTTTTGAACCATGTAGTTTGTTGCGCCGTTGACCTTTTTCCATGTGAGCTTTGCGGAAGTGGGCGAAAGAACGGCGGCTTTGAGGTTTTTCGGTGCGGCGCAGGCGGGCTTTGCCGAAACCGCAGCAGAAGGTTTACCATAAACAACCTTTTTGCCGGATTTTTTGAAAGAGACATAGCGGAACTTATAAGCTGTTCCGGTTTTGAGCTTTTTAACGGTGAAGCGTACTCTTTTTGTTGTTCCGACTTTCTTCCAGCTCTTTTTAACATATTGTTGAACTTCATAGCCGGAGACGTTGTTCATTTTTTGCCAGGAGAGGGTAACTGCGTTATAGGTTACTGTTGCCTTGAGCTTTTTTACGCGAGCTCCGGCGGCGAACGCCGGAGTGATCGCGGTCAGAGCAATGCTCAGACACAAAAGCGCGGACAAAAACAGTTTTGAGATTTTTTTCATCAGTTTTTATCCTCCTTATTTTCCGTTATGCGGCTTTAGCTGTATATGCGGGAACTTTGATTGAAACACTTGACGATTCGTCGGAACCTGCAACAACCGCAACTTTGAATTCCGTTGCGTTCGAATCAATTCCGGTTATTGTTATGGTTTTTGCGGAATCGTTAACTGTGCAGTTTTTCGGATCCATGGGCTTTCCGTCCTTATTAAACACAACGACTGTTGCTTTATCCGGAAGATTTGCCGAAAAGCTGAGTGTTACGGAATCTTTTTCTCTTGCGGTAACTTTTACGTTTGAAACGGGAAGAAGTGCGGTTTTAACTTCTACTTTGTTCGACTCTTTGGCTTTTGCTTCGTCGGTTGTGTATGCCTTGACAGTGTATGAAAGAGTTTTATTCTGCTCGGCATTTGAAATCGTATAAGCGGTTCCGGTAACGGCGGTTGCAACGGTTTTGCCGTCTTTGTCAACGATGATATATTTTGTTGCGGAGCCGTTGTTTGATTTCCATGAAAGGGTGATATTGTTGTTTTTGTCGCAGTCTGCGGTGAGAGTTACTGCTTCGGCGTCGGTTGTTGCGGTAGCAAGTGACGCGGCGCTTGTAATGTCACCCTTGACGGCCTGAACGTTGAACTTATAGGTCGTTCCGGGTTTGAGACCGGTTACGGTGTAGGTCCCGTCTGTTGTTTTGATATCGTCCTTATCGGAAGAATCAATTTTAATGAGGTATGAAACGGAGTCAACCTTGTCCCATGTGAGAACAACGGAGGAGGTTCCGTTTGCTGTTGCTTTGAAGTTTGCGACGTTCGAAAGTTTTGTTTTAACGGAATCTGTAACCGTTGATTCGCCGGCATATGCAACTTTGTTGATTACGATTTGGGCGGTAACTTTGAAGTAATAAGTCGTTCCCTGGTCAAGACCGGTTACGGTGCAGGATTTTCCGCTGAACGGCGAACCGGTTTGTGTCCAGTTTTCTTTGTCTTTGCTGTATTCAACCTTGTATGAATCGGCAAGGGATGAGCCGCTCCAATCAAGTGTTACGGTGCTGTCGGTGAAGTTTGCGATTCTTACGTTCGGCGCGGCGGGAAGCGTTCTGCCGATTACATATTCGCTTGCAACGCCCTTGGTTTTGTTCTTGTCAACGGCAACAACGCGGAAATATGCGGTTTTTGAAGCGGAAAGCTTTTCAACGGTTGCCGAAGTTGTTTTTGAATCAACCGAAAGAACCGAAGTCCAGCCTGTTGTTCCGTTTTCGCTCATTTCAATGTCATATCCGTTTACTCCGGCGTTGCTGTTTGCAGACCAGGAGAAAGAAACGGAAGTTGTTGTTTGACCGGTAATTTTGAAGTTTGACGGCGCAGAGAGAAGGGTTTTTGCGCTGATTTCCGAGGGAGTCGAGCAGAGTCTTTCCGAACGGAAAACTTCATAGGCGATTACGCGGATGCTGTAATCCGAATGTTGAGCAAGACCTTTGATTGTTGCGGTTGCATTGTTGTTGTCAAGGGTGAACAATGCGGCGGAAATAAGGTCTGCAGAGCTAAGCCATTCGGAAGAGCCGGGTTTTTGGATTTGAACGATATAGTTCTTGACGTTGGTGTTCTTTTTCCATGCAACACGAATTGAAGTGTCGGAAAGGGTTGTTTTGATTTCTTCAACGGGGGCGGGAGCGGTTTTTGCTTCGGTAGCCTTGCTTACTTCGCTGCTGTCGGTTCCGTTGACTGCCGAAACGCGGAAGAAACGGCTTGTTGAAG
This sequence comes from Ruminococcaceae bacterium UBA6857, assembly GCA_002451715.1. Taxonomy (GTDB): domain Bacteria; phylum Bacillota; class Clostridia; order Oscillospirales; family Acutalibacteraceae; genus UBA6857. The sequence goes on from DKDD01000103.1 coordinate 2,915, forward strand.
GCGCAAGCCCCTCATACTGATATACACACATTTTTGAGCCGTCGGTCGGGTTAACAAGCGGCTGTTCGGTTTTGACTTCTTCCCAGTTGTCTTTTCCGTTTGCGCTGACTTCAAGTTTATATGAAGCCGCTTTTGCGCTGATTGTCCAGCCGATGTAAACCATGCTGCTTGTGCATTTTGTTACCTGAACGCCGACTTCAACACCCTGAAGTGCGGTTTTAACAATTACGGGATTCGAGAAATCCGAGGGAACGCTCTGTCCTTCGGTATAAGCTCTTACTTTGAACTGATATTCGGTATAAGGCGAAAGCTCGTTCTTTGAAAGTTCCGTTTTGTCGGTATCGGTAAGCTTTTCCCAATCGGCGTCTGCCTTTGCGCCGTTAATCCAGAAAACTTCATATTTTACTGCGCCTTCAACGGCTTTCCAGCTGATTGAAAGCGAGGTCGGCTTAACATTGTTATAGGTGAGTTCGGTGATTGCGGACGGGGTTGTTTTTCCTTCGGCAATGTCACTGAGGTTCGAAGTGATGCTTCCCGCAACGGCCTTTACTCTGAAGTAATAGGTTGTTGAAACGTCAAGTTCCGGAACGGTATAGATCACAAGCGAAACGTTGTCCGAAGCAACGGGAGTGCACTTTGAAAGGTCAACAACGGTCCATGTGTTTTTGTCTTTGCTGATTTCAAGCTCATAGCCTGTGGCTTTTGAGTTTACTGTCCATGAAACGGTGAGGGAAGAGCTTGTCGGGTTCTCTGTTTTGAGGTTGAGAACGCGGGAAAGAGAAGTTGTTGCGGTGACAGCCGCAGCGGTTGAATAAAGTTTGATTCTGTCGGTCGGATAGTCGGGGTTGGGAGCATAGAGACCATATCCCTGAACTCTGAATTCATAGGGAGTTTTCTGTTCGATCGGAACTTCGACATACTTGTTTGTGCTGTCTTTATATCTGATTTTTGAAACGGTGAAAACTCTTGTTGAAGTCGGAACACTGCCGAGCGATACCCATTCGCTTTCCTGGGTTCCGTCGGGATTTCTCTTGAGAACCGAAACGAAAATTTCATATCTTTCGATTGCTTTTTCGTCTGCCGAAGCATCCCAGCCGAGCGTTACCGAATTATCGGTTGACCTTGTTGCTTTGAGGTTTGTTACGGCAGCGGGAGCGGTTTTCCATGTGAAAGTGTTTGAATAAGCCGAAAAATAATTCTTTGAGTCCGAAGCTTTGATATAAGCTCTGACGGCGAAAGTGTGTTCGGTGTTTGAAGCAAGACCTGTTACGGTGCAGCTGTTGTTTTTTGAAACCGCAACCTGCTTGTATGCCGTGCCGTTCTTAACAAAAACAGTGTATCCGGTTGCGCCGGAAACGGCATTCCACGAAAGCGAAGCGGTTGTTGAATCGGTTCCGTTGCAAACAAGTTCGGTTGCTTTTGCGATTGAGGGCTTGACCGAAACGGTTTTTGAAACAGTGCCGTAAAGATTTTTGTTTCCGGATTTTACAAAGCCGAAAACGCGAATCTGGTTGTTCACGGTCGGGATAAGATTTGTTGCAGCAAGCGAAGTTTTTGAAGTACTTCCGACATTGACCCACTTTTTGTTTGCGGTGTCATATCTTTGAACAAAGTATCCTGTTGCGCCGGAAACGGCGCTCCATGAAACGTTTGCCGTTGTTGAAGAAGCTACGCTTGCTTTTACGTTTGCCGGCGCGGCAAGGGTCGGCTTTGCGGTAACGGCTTTTGCATAGCCGTATACGTTTTTGTTTCCGACTGTTTTATAGCCGCGGACGCGGAACTTGACTTCTTCGTTTGTTTTAAGTCCGGAGATAACGGCGCTTGTGCTCTTTGTGTTTGCAACGTTGACCCATTTGTTTCCGTTCTGCTTTTGAATAAGATAGCCTGTTGCGTTCGAAAGCTTTGACCAGGTAAGTTTTACCGAAGTTGCCGAGGCGGAAGCAGCCGAAACGGTTTTCGGTGCGGTGCAGACCGGTTTTGCCGAAACAACGGCGGAAACTTTTCCGTACTGAATCTTCTTTCCGGAACCTTTGTAAGCGCGAACGCGGAATTTATAAGTTGTTCCGGTCTTGAGTTTTTTAACGGTGAATTTTGTTTTTTGAGTGGTTGCGATTGCTTTCCACTTTTTTCCGGTATACTGCTGAACCGCATAACCGGAAGCTCCGGAAACTTTGTTCCAGGAGAGGGTGACTGTGGTTGCCGTAACCGCTTTTTTAACGTTCTTGACCTGTGCAACTGCCGCAAAGGCCGGCGTTACTGCCGCAAAGGCAACACCAAGACAGAAAAGAACGGTTACAAGCAATTTTGCAAGCTTTTTCATGTGTGTAAATCCTCCTTAGATATTCGGGTGTGAATTTGATCTTTCGATCGGTGTATAAACTTTACCTTTTCAAGGTAATCAGTTCCAAAGGAAAATGTATTCGTATTCGAGTGTTCCGCCAATTGTGAAAACGGCTTTTCCGTCGTTTCCGGCAACTGTGAACGGAACGGAAACCGAAAGAGTGTCAAGCTTTCCGGCGTTAACTTTTGCCGAAACGGTGAATTTTGAATAATCAACGCTTGAAAATGTTTTGCCTTGTGCTTTTGAAATCGCGTTCCAATCCGGAAGCGAAACGAACGAAGAAGCAAGGGACTTGTCCGCCTGTGCGGCAGGCAGGGTCAGCTCAATGAAAAATCCGTTTCCGTCGCCGTGATATTCAATATCACAGTCTTTTTGCTCCTGTGTGGAAAGCGAAAGTTTTCCGTTCATTGCCGGGATAAGAGCGGAAAGCGAAAGCTTTTTGCCCGTTTCAATTCCTCCGACAAAATTATAATCGGCTTTTGAACTGCTGTCAATCGAAGAAAGAATGCTTCGGTTTGCTTCGGTGTCGGGCAAAACGGCTGTGTTTTTGAGCGAGCGACTTTCAAAAACAGAAAAGTTCTTTTGGCTGTTCATGTTGCCGCAAGCTTTGATGAATACCGAAAGAGCCTCCTGCTTTGTTTTCGGTATCGGTCTTACGGCTGTTTTTGCCGAAACTTCCGCGCCGGGACCGATAAGGTCGGTGCTTTCCGTTCTTGCAAAGGCGGCGCAGACTTTGATTCTTACGGTTGTTTCCGCGTCAAGGTCGGTCAAAGTGAACGAGGTTTTGTCGGTATTTCCCGCAAGAGTAAATATCTTTTTCTCTTCGCTGTATATATAGATGTAATATCTTGAAGCGGACGAAACTTTGCTCCATGAAACCGTAATGTCCGAATCGGTAACGCCGGAAGTTTTGAGGGCGGAAACCTTAACGGGTGTCATGGCTTTGACGGAAAGTTCGGTATATTTTCCGTTGTAAGTTTTGTTTCCGTTTTTATATACGGCGCTGACTCTTACTTTGTAAGCTGCGGTATATGAAAGACCGGAAAAGCCGAGCGAAGTTTTTGTTGTTTCGGCGCGGCTTAACTGCTTGTTGTTTTTGTCAAGCAGAACGGCCGTGAACTTTTCCGCACCTGCCGGAGCTTTCCACGAAACCGTTACGGAATCAACGGTGTTCGAAACCTGTTTGAGAGCCGTTACGGGTGCGTTGTTCTTTGCCGAAACGGTTATTGAAGCGATTCCGCCGAGCACCTGAGTTTTGCCGCTTTTGAAAATGCTGCGAACGCGAAGCTTGGCTTCTTCGCCTTTTTTGAGGTTTTTGACCTTGTAGGTCGTTTTGTCGGTTGAAGCGAGCGCGACCCACTTTTTCTTTGCGGTGTCATAGCGCGTGATTTTGTATTCGGTTGCACCGGCAACTTTTGTCCAGCTTATTGTTGCGCTTGAAGCGGTAAACTTTGTCTGTTTCAAATCTGCAGGCTTTGCGGGGAAAACTTTAACGCGGCATTTTGCAAAAACCTTGTCGTTGCCTTTTGCCGAAACGGTGATTACCGCGTTGCCGCAGTTGAAAGAAGAAACAATGCCTTCGGGCGAAACGTCGGCAATCGCCTTGTTCGTTGTTGAAACCGAAAGGGCAGTGTAATAGGTATCGGCAGGCGAAACAACGATTTTGAGCGTTCTTGTTTTTCCGCTGTTCATCTTCATGCTTTTTTGAACCGAAATCGAGGTCGGATAGGTGACGCCTGATTTGATCTTGTTTTTCTGAAGATATTTTTCCGCGCCGGTTCCCGAAACGGCATAGACCGTAACTTTGTCGCAACCGCGGAAAGCGTCTTTGCCGATTTTTTCCGCCTTTGTGTCAAGCACAACGGTTTCAAGGTTGGTGCAGTACCAGAACGCCGCACTGCCGAGCGTTTTAAGCTCTTTCGGCAAAACGATCTTTTTGAGTCCTGTGCATTCGTTGAATGCGCTGATTCCGATTTCGGTAACGGTTGACGGGATTGAAAGAACGGTTATCGTTCTTGCCTGCCAAAAACATTCGTTGCCGATTGCGGTGACGGGAACGCCGTTGACTTTTGCGGGAATTTTGACTTTCTTTGCCGTTCCGGAATAGGAAACGACGGTGACGCCGCTTTTTTGAACGTCAAAAGTGAAGCCGTTTTTCTTAACATTTTTTGCCGAACCGGAAAAGACAAAAAGCGTTATCAGCGCGGAAACGGCAAAAGCAAAAATGAAAGATTTAAAAATGCGTTTTTTCATGCATAACCCTCCATAATAAGATAAGTACATATTAACACTTTTTTTTACGAAAAACAATGCCGAATTGTCAATCTTTGCAAAATTTACAAATAATTTCGAAATAAGTAAACTTCAATTTCAATGCATAAAAAAAGAGACGGCAAAAACCGTCTCCTCTTTTGAAGTCAAAAATAAAATTATTTTGAAGCGTTGAGCTTGAGAACAAGGGCTGATTTTTTTCTTGCAGCGTTGTTCTTGTGAAGAAGACCCTTGGCAGCGGCCTGGTCAATCTTCTTAACGGCAGCGGTAACCACTGCTTCTTTATCAGCCGCGTTAGCTTCGATGGCTGCGTTAGCCTTTTTCAAAGCGGTTTTGAGTGCGGAATGGGCGCTCTTGTTGCGAGCCTGCTTTGTTGCGTTAACGAGAACACGTTTTTTTGCTGATTTGATATTCGGCATTTACGATACACCTCCCTTAATACAATTACAGATAATAACATCTTTCAAAAGAAAATGCAAGTGATTTCAGCATTTTTGGATAGACTTTTTCAGAAGTGACAATAATGATACTATATTTTTTCAAATTTTTCAACAGTTTGGAGCAAAAAAAATGAATTTCAGAACAGATTTGGCGCTTGAAAAGCGGGAAAACATCGCTTCTGCAAGAATTGACGGCGTTATCTCGAATAAGGAAGAAAAAAACGGCGTAACCGTAACAACAATTTGCGTCACAAACGAGGTCGGTGCGCAGGCACTCGGCAAGCCCGTCGGAAAATACATCACCCTTGAAGTTACGCCCTTCATGAAAAACGCCGACCTTTCCGACGGAAGAATCGAAGTCTTTGCCGAAGAACTTCTTTCGCTTCTGCCGAAAGAGGGAACGATTCTTGTTGCCGGACTCGGGAACGAAAGCATCACCCCGGATGCACTCGGACCGAAGTGCGTTTCGCTTCTTCTTGCAACGCGCCACATAAAAAAAGAGCTTGCAAAATCACTCGGACTTTCTCCGCTTCGTCCCGTTGCCGGAATTGTTCCCGGCGTGCTCGGAAAAACCGGAATCGAAACTGCGGAAATAATCGAAGCCGTTGCCGAAAAAATCAAACCCGCCGCCCTTGTTGTGATTGATGCGCTTGCTTCGCGAAAACTTTCTCGGCTCGGAACAACGGTTCAAATGACCGACACGGGAATTGCGCCGGGTTCCGGAGTCGGAAACACAAGAACCGAAATCAGCGAAAAAACGCTCGGTATCCCCGTTGTTGCGGTCGGCGTTCCGACTGTTGTTGACGGAACGACAATGGCTTTTGACGTTCTTGAAAGCGCGGGGGTCAAAGGTGAAAACGTTCAAAAACTCGGTTCGTTCAAAAAGGAAGAGTTCATGATGGTTACACCGAAAGAAATAGACCTTGTGATTGAGCGCGCGTCAATGCTAATTGCTATGGGAATCAACAGCGCAATGCAGCGCGAACTTGCACTTGACGATATTATCGCAATCGTGAGATGAATTTTATAAAGAAGACAGGCATAGATATTAAAATAAAAGATGAAAAAGAGAAAAGGTTGTGTTGACATGAAAAACAAACGCCGTTTTCCGATAAAGCCGATTGCTTCGGCGGTTTGTGTTGTGCTTTGCGGCGCTTTGCTTTGGCATTCCGGCTCCGCTGTGTTCGGAATTTTTGCGCGTGTTGCCGTCAAAAGCGTAAATCTTTATCTTCCGCACGCGGTATTTTCTTATTCGACCGACGACACAAAAAGCGGCGATGAAACAAAAAGCACAACCAGAAAAAATGAAATGAAAACCGAAAAAACAACAAAAGAAAAAACAACCGCCGCGGTGAAAGCTGCTTCAATCACCAAAACGCCGGACGACATTGCTAAGCTTATGAAAGAAGCAAAAGAAAAAAGCAAAAACGATAAAAAAGACGGAGCAATTTCCGAATGGCAGTATACAAACGAGGGGGTGACTGATAAGTTCGGCATTGTGAAAGTTAAAAACGTCAATAAAACCCAAATTAATATTGAAAACCTGCTTTCAAAAAAAGCAGACCTTTCAGTCAGCAAAGACGAACCGTCCGTCTTGATTTTTCATACACACACAACCGAAACATATCAGCTGGTTGACCGCGATTATTACCCGACGAACAACATTACCCGAAGTGAAGACAGCGCAAGAAACATGGTTCGAATCGGAAACGCAATTTGCGAACAGCTTGATTCGGCGGGAATAAAATATATCCACGACACAAAAATTCACGACAAACGCTATACCGGCGCATATGACAATTCGCGCGAAACGGCGGTTGAATATATGAAAAAGTATCCGTCGATTCAGGTTGTTCTTGACGTTCACCGCGACGCAGTTGAGCGCACCGACGGAACAAAAATCAGACCGGTTGCAACAATCAACGGAAAAAAAGCGGCGCAGATCATGATAATCAGCGGCTGCCAAGAGGAGGGCAACGGACTGACGGAGTTCCCCGATTGGAAAGAGAACCTTGTTTTTGCACTTCAACTTCAAAAAATTGCGGAAGAAAACTTTGAAGGACTTATGCGCCCGATTTATTTTTGTCCGCGAATGTATAACATGAATCGTACACACTGCTCGCTTCTTCTTGAAATCGGGAGTGATTCAAATACTCTTGAAGAAGCGGAGTATTCTGGTCAATGCATCGGAAATGCTCTTGCAAAACTTTTGAAAGAATACGAGGAATAATATTGAAAGAGTTAAAAAAATATTTCGGTTCGTTCGTGCTTTCGGTCACCGTTCTTTTTTCTCTCGCCGGGATCATTGCCGGCGCGGTTACGGCGCACGACAGAGCCGAAAAAGTGATTTCAGGCAAAGATTATGCCGTGCTGACTTTCGGCGATTTTTCGGCGTATGAAAACGAAGAAAACGGACTTTACGTTGATTTTTCATTTTTAAAAAACACCAAAAAACTTGAAAAAATTTTGCCTTATACTCCGTTCGGGGCGGTTTGGGCATTGATTAAGGAAGCCGAAAAATAATATTTTGTTCTTTGCTCTGTAAACTATTGACAAAATAACCTGCTCATTGTAAACTGAATTTGTCAAAATTTATGGCAAAGGAGAGAAAACAATGAGAAGACTTTTAACCGTAATTTTTTCTGTCTTTTCAATTATTGCCGCCGTTTTCGGTCTCAAATGGGCAACGCCGTATAACCCGGCGGACTATGAAACCAAAACAATGGCAAACAGCGTAATCGTCGGAGAGATGAGAGTTGAGCTTTTGAGCAATACTCTCGTCAGAATTGAACAAAAGGGCGCAAGAGGTTTTGAAAACCGCCCGTCGTTCACCGTTCAAAAACGCGACGGCTGGAAAAAGATTGACTTCACCCAAAAAACCGAAAACGAAAAAGTGTATATCCGAACAAAAGAATACACCGTCTGCCTGCCCGAAAACGCGGCTTCCGCAGAGGGTGCGTTCATCACGGACAAAAACGGAAAAACGCTTTGGCAGTTTGAAACCGATACCGACGCAAGCATCTATCTTCCCTCGCCGTCGGACGAACTTTCATGCTGGTTCTTCAACGATTCGCCGCGAGTTATTCCGTCGGAGGACAAGTATACCGTAAGCAAACTTTGGCACAACCTCAACGGCTGGGATCTTACAAACAAAGCGGAAGACATTTTTGTCTTTATGCCCGGTGGAAGCTATGAACAGTTTACTTCCGATTTTGTAGATCTCACCGGAAGAAGCGAACTTATCACGCTTAATCTTCTCGGCTATTGGGATTCGAGATACTATGAATACACCGAAGAAACCGCAATGAAACAGCTTGAAGATTACGAAAGCCGCGGTTATCCGCTCGACGTTCTTGTAATTGACACCGACTGGCGAACCTCCGTCGGCGGAACGGGATATACAATTAATGTCAAGAACTTCCCGAACATGAGAAGACTGCTTTCAAATATCCACGAAAAAGGTGTTTCGGTTGTTTTCAACGACCATCCCGAACCCACTTTCGGAACAAACAGTCTTCTTGATAAAACCGAAGTCACTTTCAGAAACTTCAATCTCAAGCGTATACTTAACAAAGGTCTTGACTATTGGTGGTACGACAGAAACTGGTGGACGAGCCTTAAACCGATTGACGAAGATCTTTCGATTTTCACGTCGGGCATGTATGCCTATCAGTCAATCACGGAAGATTACTATAATAAAACAGCGAAAAGGGGAGAAAGTGCAAGACGTCCGCTCATTATGGCGAATGTTGACGGAATTGACAACGGCGTTCTCAATTATCCGTCGGAACTTGCCGCCCACCGCTACACACTTCAGTGGACTGGTGACATCGGAGCCTCCGGTGACAGCCTTGAACAGGAAATCTATAACATGATTTTCGGCGGAAGCGAAATGGGACTTCCCTATATGAGCTCCGACCTCGGCGGACACACAAGCGAAGTTACAAACGATATGTACGTCCGTTGGATTCAGTACGGCGCACTTTCGCCGATTTGCCGCGTTCACTGCACAAAGCCGTATTCAAGAATGCCTTGGCTCTTCGGCGAAACGGCAGAAAAAGTTACTCACGAATATGTGAATTTGCGCTATCGTCTTCTTCCGATTTATTATTCGCTTGCAAGAGAAAACTATGAAACGGGTCTTCCGCTTATCCGCCGCGTTGATGTGAAATATCCGCAATACGCCGAAGCGGACAGAAACGACGAATATCTTCTTTCGGATAATATTCTTGTCGCGCCGATTTCCGAAAGTTTTCCGAAGTCGGATGATTACATTTTCACAAGCGACGGAAAAGACGGTCTTAAAGGTGAATACTTTTCAAACGACAAGCTTGAAGGCGAACCCGAACTTGTGAAGTATGACAAAAAGATTGATTTCGACTGGGATCTCGGTGCTCCGTCCGGACTCAGCGTTTCCGATTATTTCAGCATTCGCTGGACGGGCAAACTTACGGTCGGAGAAAAGCCGATTTATTTCACGGCATATGCCGACGACGGAATCAGAATGTGGATTGACGGAGAGCTTGTTGTTGACGGCTGGGATACTTACAACACCTATTTCAAAACCGATTTCATTGAAGCAAATTCGACTCACGATATCAGAATCGAATACTGCGAAGGAAACGAACATGCCCATGTTTATATCAACGCTTACAGCGAGGGCGAAGTTACGCGCGACGTTTTTCTTCCGGACGGAAGATGGATCGACCTTTGGACGGGCGAAAGCTATGTAGGTCCGACAACGATTAAAGTTTCGCACAGCCTTGAAACTTCACCGGTCTTTGTTCGCGCGGGTTCGGTACTCACTCTTGCGGACAACATGAAAAATACGAGCAAAAAAGACTGGAGCCATCTCACCCTTGAAGTTTTCCCGTCCTCGGATTACAGCGCAAAAACAACGCTTTATGAAGACGATGTGACAACCGTTGCATATAAAAACGGTGAATACAGAAAAACCGACATCACACTTTCCGGCGGAAAAACGCAGGAGCTTGTTATCGAGCCGGCAAAGGGAGAATTTTCCGGTCCACGCGCTTTTGGCGAAAGAACATATACCGTTCGCGTTCACCAAAGAGACGATTGGGGAAAACTCGAATCAGTTACGCTCGACGGAAAGAACGTTGATTTTAAACTTATTAAAAAAGACAAAGACGCAGACATTCTTTCAATAATCGGCGGCGCGAAAGACGCGGACGTTTATGAAATCGAATTTAAGGCTTCTGTTTCTGAAAAGAGCGTTCTTGCGCTGAACTTTGCTTTTGCAAAAGACGACGGAAGAAACGAAGATTATGACAGTAGCCACGCCGACATTTCGCTCACGGTCAATAAGCTTGACAAAGACACCGCTGATTTTAAGATTCCCGACAACGCAAAAGATTATATCCTTTACGGACTTAACTGGGAATTTGAAACCGCAAAGAAAAACGGCGGCCTTGTTTCAGACATCACCTGCAAAGGCAAGGAAGATCTTTTTGACGATAACTACCGCATTTCATGGACAGACGAAAACGGAGAAGAAAAGTCAACAACCTGCGGCGTTCTCTCTTATCATAACCTCACCACAACGCTCAAAGTTGACGGAGAGGGCAAATTCAAGCTTTATCTCGGCGGATACAAATCCATCGGAAAGCTCACCGTTCGCGACAGAAGCGGCGTTGTTAAAACCGCAACATTCGGTAACACGGACAGCAACTATTACCGCGAAGTTATCATTGACGCAAACGGCGAAAGCGAACTCAAGGTGACATACTCGCTCCTTTCGGGAACGAACATCACTGCCGCCGCCTGCATTGCGGAATAAAGAAGTTAAAGTTATAAAAATACCGCGAACGGAAAAAACTCCGTTCGCGGATTTTTGTTTGAATAATTGATTAATAAGCTTTGCCCCAGTAAACCATGTATTTAGCCGGCTTTCCGCAGCAAACGCAGGTGTCTGCAAGATGCTCCTGCTCAAGGGGAATACAGCGTGAGCCGACTCCGGTAACTTCCTTAACCTTGTCTTCACATGCTTCGTCGCCGCACCACATGGCTTTAACAAAACCGTCGCCCTTTTCTTCAAGCGTTTTTGTAATCTCTTCAAGAGAAGTGCAGGCATAGGTTCTTCTTTCGCGGTTTTCAAGTGCGGATTTATAAAGAGCGTCGTGAACTTCTTTGAGCTTTTCGCCCACTGCGTGTTCAAGTTCGTCAAGCGAAACAACGGTTTTTTCTCTGTTGTGGCGCGAAACAAGAACGCACTGATTGTTTTCGATGTCGCGCGGTCCGATTTCGATTCGAACGGGAACACCTTTCATCTCGTATTCGGAATACTTCCAACCGGGGCTGTTGTCGCTGTCGTCAAGCTTAACTCTGATATGCGAAGCCTTGAGTCTTGCTTCAAGTTCGCGCGCCTTTTCAAGTACGCCCGCCTTGTGCTGTGCAACGGGAATGATTACCGCCTGAATCGGAGCAACCGCCGGGGGAAGAACAAGTCCGTTGTTGTCGCCGTGAGTCATGATGATTGCGCCGATCATTCTTGTTGTCATGCCCCAGGAAGTCTGGTGCGGATATTCAAGCTTATTTTCGCGGCTCTGATATTGAATACCGAATGCTTTTGCAAAACCGTCGCCGAAATAGTGCGATGTTCCGGCTTGAAGAGCCTTTCCGTCGTGCATGAGCGCTTCAATCGCATAGGTTGAAACCGCACCGGCGAACTTATCGCTTTCGGTCTTTTTGCCCTTAACAACGGGGATTGCAAGATATTTTTCGCAGAAGTCGGCATAAACGTTGAGCATTTTTTCGGTTTCTTCAATTGCTTCTTCTGCCGTTGCGTGAATTGTGTGACCCTCCTGCCAAAGGAATTCGCGGCTGCGAAGGAACGGACGGGTTGTCTTTTCCCAGCGAACAACACTTACCCACTGGTTATAAAGCTTCGGAAGGTCGCGATAGGAATGAACGATGTTTGCGTAATGTTCGCAGAAGAGCGTTTCCGAAGTGGGACGAACGCAAAGTTTTTCTTCAAGCTTTTCGCTTCCGCCGTGGGTCACCCAAGCAACTTCGGGTGCAAAACCTTCAACGTGATCCTTTTCCTTTTGAAGGAGACTTTCGGGAATGAACATCGGCATATTTACGTTTTCGTGTCCGGTGTCCTTGAACATTCCGTCAAGAATACGCTGAATGTTTTCCCAAATTGCATAGCCGTAAGGGCGAATAACCATGCAGCCCTTTACGCTTGTGTATTCAATAAGCTCTGCCTTTTTGACGATATCGGTATACCATTTGGCAAAGTCTTCTTCCATTGAGGTGATTTCCTCAACCATTTTTTTCTGCTGTGCCATAGTTGCAGATTCCTTTCTATGAATCTAACAGCGGCCTTGTTTCGGCAAAGCCGCTGTTTTGTTTTTTTCTTACGCCTTTTTGACTGCGGCGGTAACTTTGTCTTCGCCGACGTCAAAGGTCTTTTCAAGGTCGCTTTCGATTGATGAACCGAAGATAATGTCATCGGCAAGAAGTTCGCTCTTCATGTGGTCGGCATTTTCTTTGAGTGCGTTCATGATAAATTCGCTGTCCGAAGAAATTGAAAGAACAACTCTCTGCTCAACCTCATAGCCTGCCTCTTTACGAAGAAGCTGACACTGGCGAACAACGTCTCTGACTGCGCCCTCTTTGATGAGGTCTTCGGTAAGAGTTACGTCAAGCGCAACAACGGTCTTGTTCTGACATTCTGCGGAAACGATGCCTTTCTTCGTCTTTGTCATAACGGTGAAGATTGAAGGATCGTATGCTTCGTCAAAGCCCTTGACAAGAACTTTTTCGCCGTTCTTTGCCTTTGCGGTGTATTCTGCCATTTCTTCTTCCGAAGCAGCTTCAAGAGCCTGCTTCATTTTGTTAACGTTCTGCTTGAGAACTGCACCTGCGGCACGGAAGTTGACGGCAAGGAAGCTGTCTTCAAGAACGGAGTTATCCGAAACATGAACAAGCTTTTTGATGTTGAGTTCGTCAAGAATGTTCTTTTCGAATGTCTTGATTTTTGCGGCTTCTTCTTCGTCGCAGGAGATATAAAGCGTTGAAAGCGGCTGACGAACCTTAATTTGATGTTCGTTGCGAAGTCTCATTGCAACGGCGATAACTTCTCTTGCGTCCGCTGTCTGCGAAAGGATTCCGTCATCTTCAAAGCCTTCAATTTCCTTCGGCCAATCCGAAAGGTGAACGGAAAGTTCGCTTGACGGAAGAACGCGGCGGGTGAGGTTCTGCCAAATTTCTTCGGTCATGAACGGAATGATCGGAGCCATAACTTTTACGCAGGTGCTGATTGCGTTGAAAAGTACCCAGTAAGCAAGGGTCTTGTCCTTTTCATCGCCTGTTTTCCAAAAACGGCGGCGGTTGGTTCTGATGTACCAGTTGGAGATATCATCAACAAAAACTTCAAATTCCTTAATAACGTTGTATGCCTTGAAGTCATCCATCTGAGCGGCTGCTTTTCTGATGAACTCGTTTGTTCTTGTAACAAGCCAGCGGTCGGTAACGGTCATTGCGCTCTTGTCGGGCGTATAGCCTTCAAAGTTCGGCTTGTCGATTCTTGCGTAGGTTTCAAAGAAAGTATAGGTGTTCCAGAAAGAGAGGAGCTTTCTTCTTGCTTCATCGCCGAGATTGAAGCCGAAGCGAACGTCGTTTGAAACGGGTGCGCCGGCATACATATATCTTACGGTGTCTGCGCCGATTTTTTCGGCCGCTTCGTCAAAGCGGATCATGAAACCGGTCTTTGAGAATTTTGAACCGTCTTCGGCAACAACGCTGCTGTGGCAAAGTGCGCGCTTATACGGCGCCTTGTCTTCGAGAACGGTGCTCATGAAGAGCATTGAATAGAACCAAAGGCGAACCTGTTCGCGCATTTCGACAATCCAGTCTGCCGGATAGTTCTTTTTCCATTCTTCCTTGTCGGTGAAGTAGCCGGTGGTTGAAAACGGAACGATACCGGCGTCAAGCCAAACGTCGCCGATTTCCGAAACACGCTTTACGTTTTCGCCGCACTTCGGGCATTTGATTTCGATTTCATCAATCCACGGGCGGTGAAGCTCGGGAAGAGCGTCAACCTTTGCCGGGTCAACGGCAAGTTCGCGAAGTTCCTTTTTGCCGCCCACAACGTGAACGTGACCGCATTTTTCGCAGGCATAGAACGGAAGCGGCATACCGTAGTAACGTTTTCTTGAGATGTTCCAGTCGCCCATGTTGTTGAGCCAGTCAACCATTCTCTTGCCGTTTGATTCGGGTTCCCATTTAACGGATTCTGCGTTTCTGATAAGTCTGGGTTTAAGTTCTGCTGTTCTGATGTACCAAGCCGGAACAAGGCGGAAGATAACTTCGCTCTTGCAACGCCAGCAAACAGGGTAGCTGTGCTCGATCGGCATGATTTTATAAAGTTTGTTTCTTTTTTCAAGTTCTTCAAAAACTTCGGGAGCGATTTTTGCGCTGTCCTTTCCGCTCATGAAGCCGAAGCCGGGGAGGAAGATGCCCATGTCGTCAACGGGCATAACTTCGGGAAGACCGATTCTTTTTCCGAGTTCGTTGTCTTCGATACCGCAGCCGGGAGCGATGTGAACAACTCCGGTTCCCTCTTCTGCGTCAACGTCTTCCCAAGCAACGATTTTGTGGTCGATGTCCTTTTGTGCGTCAAATTCGGGGAAGCAGGTTTCAAAATGAAGACCGACAAGTTCTTCACCTTTGAAAGCGCGCAGAACTTCTTCTTTGTCGTCGCCGAGATATTTGATTGCGTTCTTTGCAAGAATAACGGTCTGATCGTCGCTCTTTACTTTAACTTCAACATAGTCGATTTCCGGATTGACGGCGAGTGCAACGTTTGAAGAAAGGGTCCACGGGGTGGTTGTCCAAACGATGATTTTTGAACCGAGTTCCTTAACCGGAAGTTTGAAGAAAACGGAATTGTGAGTGATGTTCTTGTATGAACCGGTCATTTCGTGTTCGGAAAGCGAAGTTCCGCAACGCGGGCACCAGGGCATAGGCTTATATTCGCGCTGAATCCAGCCGTTTTCGTCGCACTTTTTGAGGAAGTGCCAAATGCCTTCAATGTTGAGGTCGGTGTTGGTGTAATAGGAGTTGTCCCACTGCATCCACTGACCGAGTCTCTTTGACTGTTCGGCAATGATTCCCGAAAAATGCTTAACACGGTCAACGCACTTTTTTGTGAACTTGTCCATGCCGTAATTTTCGATGTCCTTTTTTGTTTTGAAGCCGAGTTCTTTTTCAACTTCAACTTCAACCCAAAGACCCTGCGAGTCAAAGCCGTTCTGGCAACGGCAGTCATAGCCGTTCATATATTTATATCTGATGAAGGTATCCTTGAGGGTACGGCCCCACGCGTGGTGGATGCCCATCGGGTTGTTGGCGGTAATCGGGCCGTCAATGAACTTAAAGCGTTCGTGACCTGCGTTTTTCGCCTTTCTTTTGTTGAAGCAATCGTTTTCTTCCCAGAATTTGAGAATGTCGTGCTCCATTTGGATAAAGCTGTTGCTCTTTTCGGTTTCAGCCATTTTTTTCTTTCCTCCAAACGTAAATTTGCTTGTTCGGCATTTTCGAAGCCGAGAATATACATATACTAAGTCATTATACTATAAAGATTATTCAATTGCAAGAATAGAGGAAAATAAAAATAAAAATATTATGAAAAAAGCGGAACCGCTTTTTCGGCGGTTCCGCATAAAAGGTATAATTATTTGCTTTCGGCGTTTTCTGTCTTTTTAACGGGCTGTTCCCAAAGCTTTTTTGATTCCGGCTTAAGCTTTCCGAAGAAGAACTCTTTTCTTTCCGGAGTGTTTATGACAATGACGGGTTTAACCTGGTTGAGAACTCTGCCCTGCGAGCGAAGCATCTCTTTATATGCGTCATAGCTGTGGTCTTCAAGCTGAAGAAGCAGCGGTTCTGAAAGCATTCCCCAGCGGCGATATTTTTCATATTTTTCGTTGCTTTCGCGGAAGAGCTCATCAATGTCATTTTCAAGCTCGGCACGCTTTGTTTCCGGAATGTCGCTTTCGCAGTCAACGAGCATAACATAGCGCGGAACGGTGGGAACGGAATCGGCATAGAAGCTGTGACCTCTGAACTTGATTTGGTATTTATCCATGAGCTTTTCTGCAACATAGTCAAGCATTTGGGTCGTGGTTTTTTCGTTTGCAAGGTTAAGACCCATATTGGTTCTGTAAAGGAACTCAACTCTCGGCGAATTGTTATACATTCCGGTAACATGAACAACGTCGAGGATTCTGTAGCGATAAAGACCGGAGAAGTTTGTGATGATGATTTCATAATCTTTTCCGACTTCGATTTCGCTCAAAGTGAGCGGTCTTGTGCCTTCTTCGGCGTCAACGGGAAGAAATTCATAAACAAGCGAACGCGGAAGAAGAACATAGTCAGTTGCGTTGAGTTCAACCGGCATTGCCATGTAACCTTCCGAAGCGGCATATCCCATGTTATGAAGCGGAAGATCGCCGACATATCTTCTGAGTTTTTCAACATAAACGGCAAGTGTTGAGCCAATCATGCCGTAGCCCCAGGCGAGTTTCGGCCAAATGCGCTTTGCAATCGGCACTTCGGTTTCAAAGCCCTTTTTGAATTCTGCACGAAGTTCTGCAGCGCGTTCCGGGTTGGGCTTCATGTGGCCGTACTTTTCGCGAAGACTCTGCGGACATCTTACCGACGGGTCGATTGTGCCTTTTTCAATGTCGTTGCAGACCATTTCCCAGTTTTCTTCAAGATATTCGAACATGGTTGTCAGAAGAGTGATAACCATTGAACCGAGATAGGTGACCTTTTTGTTTGTCAGGCAGAAGCGAAGCTGGAAGTAGGGGATATCGGTGTTTTCTTCGTCTTCGGGATAAAGAATATCTTTCGGAGTGGTTGTGAAGAATTTAAGAATCGAGGTAAGATAGGTGAACGGAATCTGTCCCGCGCCGTTGCAGCGCATTCCGTTTGGAAGCGGATGACCGTTGAGCGAAAGAAGAAGCGGTCCCATCTGCGAGGGGAGCTTTTTCGCAATTCCCTGTTCTTTGAACCATTTGTTTGCGCAGGCAGGCGTTGCCGCAAAGCCCATGCACTGCATGTTCCAAAGGTCTCTTGCGGTTTTGGGCTGAAGTTTCGGTTTTCCGACCGAACCGGAGGATGAGCAGTAACGGATAACTTTGCTCGAAGTGATGATGTTCGATTCGTTCTTTTCAACCATGCGGTCAATCATCGGTGCATAATCTTCAAAAGTTGCAAGGGGAACCTTGTCTTGAAAATCCTTGATGGAATGGATGGAAGCGAAGTCATATTTTTTGCCGTATTCGCAGTCCTTGTTTTTCTCCATGATTTTTTTGAGAGTTTCTTCCTGAGTTTCGGCCGCAACGGTCGTAAAGTGTTCAAATCCTTTGAAGACCATATCGCCGAGCCAGACGCCGATGTCTGAAAAAGCCATAAGAATGATACCTCCTGAAATTTTATAAACGGACGGAAATAACTTCCGCCTTATCATTACCTACTAAGGCAGTAGCAAATGTGCTTATATACTATATCATACATGCACTCATTTTTCAAGATGAACTTAAAAAAATTTTAACGGTTTGTGAACAGAAATAAACATTGTGTCGGTTTAAAAACAATAGCTTATCGCTTGAAGCTTTGACGCGGAAAGTTTGTTGACTTTGCTGCGGTGCAAAAAGAAAAGCCATAGCTCGCGCGCTGCCTTTTAAGGTTTTGCGAGTTATGGCTTTTTTGTTGCTATAATTTTTTAACCGCGGCGAACGCGGATTATTATATCTTTGAGTATATTTTAATCTGTTGAGTTCACAATTTCAGTAACTGCGGATTGAATCACTTGCGAATTTTCCGCAAAAACAACGGCGGTTGATGAGCCGAAGAAAAGTACCATTGAAAGCAGCATTGCCGTTACGCGGCGAAAACGCTTCATTAACATGACCTCCTTTTTTTAAAATTTATTAAAGTATATGCAGATAAACATTAAATATAGCTTAAGCCTGCGCCGAATGTTTCAAACTTAAAGCGGCTCAGCAATAACTAAACCACCGTTTAAAGAAGAATTTTAAAATATATATATTTCTTTACTGTAACCAACAAAGACGTGTTTTGTGGGATAATTAAATACAATCGGTTGCAAAAATAAAAATTACGGCAGTCGAAAAAACGGGTCTATGCCCAAAAGGGGAGTTTTTAATGACGAAGAAAAGAATACTTTCATTTTCACTTGTTTTGGTGATGCTGTTTTCGTTCACTGCAACGCCGGCATTTGCCGCAAACGGCGGCGAGGCAGTCAAATCGTTTTTCAAAGACGCTTTGACAAAGTCAATCGGCTTTATTATGGAAACGCTCACCGGCGCAATCAACAATTCCGTTTCAGGCAAAGACGTAATTGTTGAAGAAAAAGATTTTACTCTCACAGATTTTTATTCGGGAACCGAAACGCTTCTTTCAAAACCCGCAGAGGGTGCTCGCTGGGCGCTCGGCTATGACAGCCAAAGCCTTGTTCCGGAAAATCGCGAAGATTATAACCTTTATCTCGGCGGCTTTATTGACGCAAAAAACGGTTTTTCAAACAAAGTTAAAGATGTTTACGATGACATGAAAGTTCGAACAATTGCTCTTTCGGATTCAAGCGGAAGAGGAACGGCTCTTTTTGCAACAATCGACTGCATCGGAATGACGAATACCGATATCAGAGAAATAAGAGCTTCGCTTGCCGATTTTGCAAAGGAAAACAACATCAATTCAATCAACATTTTTGCAACCCACTGCCATTCCTGTATTGATACGCAGGGGCTTTGGACAGATAATGTCAAAACAATTTTAAAGAACATGTTTTCGGCCTATACCGGAATCGGAACACCAAAAAAAGGCACCGACGCAAAGTATATGCAGTTTCTTTATGAAAAAGTTGCGCTTTCAATGAAAAATGCCGTAACTTCAATGAAAACGGGAGAACTCACGCTTTCCAAAAAGGATATCGGCGCCGAATATTTCAACAACAAAAACAGAACAACCGCAACCGCCGTTATGAGCGACCTTACAAAATTCACATTCACTCCCGACGACGGCTCAATGCCGACGATTATTGCAAACATGGCCGCACACCCGGACATTGTCGGACTCCCGACAGACCAGGACGATTCAAACGGACAGGTTCTTTCCGGCGATTATGTATATTATATCGGCGAAACGCTTAATAAAGCCGGTTATAACTTTATGTTTTTCAACGGCGCAATCTGCGGAATCTATATCGGCAGAAATCCGTCGAACGACAATGTTGAACTTGAAAGACGCGTTGATATCTCCGTCCGTTACGGACACGAAATCGGACGTATGCTCCTTGCAATGAATATGACCGAAGACGAAATAAAAAACGATCCGTTCCTTTCCGTCACCGGTGACAGTGAAGAAGACATGAATCGCGAGGGTTATACTCTTTGGTATAAGGATTGGAAACCCGTTCAGGCAAAAAAAGTTGAACCGCTTCTCAATGTCCGCGTAAGAGCAGTAAGACCGACTGTTACAAACAACGTCATTCTTTTTGCCGGAAAGCTCAGACTTGTCAATCATACTATGATTAAAGGCGAAGACGGAAGCTATAAAGTTGCAACCGAAATCGGCTTTGTTCAAATCGGTTCGCAAAAAATTGTTATGATGCCCGGCGAAATCAGCCAGGATCTTGTTGCCGGCGGTGCTTCGCTGACAAAGGCAGGCTCAATCAATCACAAAGACTTTACCGAAAAAACCGTATATGAACTTTTCGGCGAAGACACAATTGTTTTTGGCCTTGCAAACGATGCGATAGGTTATGTTGTTCCCGATAACGATTACTGCATGGGACTTGTTTTTGACCATTATCAAGAGACTCTCTCGCTTGGAAAAACCACCGCTTCATATCTTATGAGCGAATATGCCGAACTTGCAAAAGATGTTGGATAAAACTGTTGTTTTTCAACAATAAAGGTAATTTGGGGCATACACCGGAGTGATTGTAACATAGTTTGTTCAATTTTTGTTCATAAAATTATTGACTTGAATTTTACTTTGTGATATCATATTTTCGCTTAGGCTTATGCCGAAAATAAAGAAGAACGCAGGAAAGAAGTTGAATGAATGAAAAACATTGATAAGGCAATCACGGAACCGCTTTACGACCTCATTCCCTCTCAGCAGACCATGTATCTTATGGTTAAATTCAGTTTTCACAAGCAGCTTACTCAAATTCCGATTTCATTTTCTGTTGAAGAAGACCTTGATTTCGGCCTTTTGAAGCGTGCTTTTAATATTGAGCTTGAACGAAACGACAGCCTTCGACTTCGTTTTGTTATGGTTGATAAAAAGATTAAACAGTACTTTGAAAAACACAAAACCCTGAATTACATTCAGGTTAAGCGTTTTAAAAACCTTGAAGAACAGGAAGCGTTCTTTTCAAAAGACGCACAAAAACCGGTTTACTTCCTCAAGGGAGAAACTTTCAGAGTCTTCTTTTTCAAAACCGAAGGCGTCGGAAGCGGCTTTTACTTCAACGTCAGCCATCTCAATCTTGACGCAATGGGAATCGTAATTACTCTCATTGACATTCTCAGAGTTTATAAGGCGCTCAAAGACGGTACCGAAATGCCGGAGCCGCTTGACAAATTTGAAGATTACATCAAAGAAGAATTTGCAAGACTCTCCGACACCGAAAAAATGAAAAGACATGAGGATTTCTATAAAAGATACTTCCTCAAAGGCGGAGAACCGTTCCATGCGAATGTTCACGGTCCGGAACTTCTTGAAAAATACAGAAAGAAGAAAAAGAATCCGAATCTTCGCGTTCCTGCCGCATATAATCCGATTTACGACAAGTGCGACATGATCGTTAAGCACATTAGCGCCGAAGATTCAAAAAAGATTTTTGAATACTGCCTTGAAAAGAAGATTGCGCCCGAAAGCATTCTTCAGCTCGGACTCAGAACTTACTGCTCCGCGGTCAACTACAGAACGCCCGACGTTTTCATTCAATCGCTTTGCAGCAAGCGTGCAACCCACAAAGAAAAGAACATGGGCGGCTGTATGACTCAGCCTTTGCAGCTTCGAACAATAATTCCGGAAGATTATACTTTTGAACAGGCTTTGAATGAAATAACAAGCGTCAGAACAAGCTTGTTCAGACATTCGGCATATCCTTACGGACTTGCTCTTAACCTTTCAAGAGAAATATATAATTATAATATGTTCCAGGGACCTGCCTGCATGATGTTCTCGTGGATTCCCGTTCCAATCGGACAAGCAATGCCGTTCAAATTCAATTTCCGCGGCTATAATCTCGGAAGATATTTCACTCCGCTTTATGTTATTACTCAGCCCGACCCGGAAACCATGGGAATTACGGTTCAGTATATGTACAGAGTGAAACTTGCAACGCCGCAAGACATTGAAAAGCTTCATGAAAACATGGTAAGAACGGTTATTGCCGGCATTGAAGACCCGAACACAAAAATCGGCGAACTTCTTGACAATGTTAAGTAACGGTACCAAAGATTTATACGGTAATTAATTAAAGGAGACATAGATTTATGCTTGAAAGACTCAGAAAAGTAATTTGCGAATATGCAGAAATTCCCGCCGACCAAATTACGGAGGAAACCAACATCAGAACCGAACTCGGTCTCAATTCGCTTGAACTTATCAATATGGCTGTTGCGATTGAAGACGAATTCGGCGTTGAAATTCCCGACCGCGAGGCTCTCGGAATTGAAACCGTCGGTGACACGATTGCGCTCATCGAAAAATATATGAACGCATAAGTTTTGCACATGAATTAAAAAAGCTGCCGCGCGGAATTTTTCACGCACGGCGGCTTTTTTGCTTTTTCGGCTGATTATTTTTTAAGTTCGTTGTATTGAAAAAAAATGTCGCTTATGATAATATTATAATGTATTACTTTGAATTGCACAGGAGGTTAAATTTAATGAAGAGGACATTGAGACGGATTCTTTCCTTTGTTTTGGTGCTTGTTTCGGTTTGCACGGCAGTCTCTCCGATTTTCAATGCGGCAACCGTGAACGATCTTCCGATTGTTTATGTTATCGGCCGAGGAACATGGATCTATGACAAGAACGGAAAGCAGGTTTATCCGACAAGCGGAATTGAAAAGGCAATTAAGGACAACAAAAATGACCTCATCGGAAGTTGGGCAAAAAGCCTTATTTCCGGAAACTGGGACGACCTCAGCGACGCTATCTACAGACTTGTTGAAAACGAATATAAAGACTTTGTTCTTGACAACAACGGCGAAGCTTCAAACGGTACCCACGTTAAACCGAATGCCGAACCGAAAGCAAAAAAATCGAATTTCACAATGACGGATTATCAGTTCAGCTATGACAGCCGTATTGATCCTTATGAAAACGCAAAACTTCTCAACACATATATCAATAAAGTCCTTTCCGTAACGGGAAAAACAAAGGTTCAGCTCATCGGACGCTGCCTCGGTTCAACCGTAATCAGCGCATATCTCACCGTTTACGGCTGTTCAAAAGTCGATACGGCGATTTTCTATGCCGCTTCAAACCAGGGACTTATTCCTTTGAGCGCGTTCTTCTCCGGCGACGTTGTTTTTGACGTTGACGCAATTCAGAAGTACGGCAGTACTTACCTCAAAAACAGCACAAGCGACGGTACCGACGGTTTCACAAGGGGACTTGTTACATTGCTTTATAATCTCAGCAACTCTTTCCTTTTGACCGCGTGGGGAATCAACAACGTTGAAAAAGCGTATCGTGATATTGCAAGAACGCTTTATCCGCGAATTGTTCTTGCCGTTTACGGAACCTGCCCCGGTTTCTGGACAATGGTCAGAGATGACCATTACGAAAAAGCGAAAAAGGTTGTCTTCGCCGGAAACGAAGCAAAGTATGCAAAGCTTATCTCTAAGATCGATAAGTATCATTATAATGTTCTTCAGAAGTTCCCGGAAAACCTTAAAAAGTGGAAAAATCAGGGAATGAAAGTTGCGGTCATTGCAAAGTATAACACCCAGCTTGCACCGCTTTTTGAAAATTGCATGAAACAGGCAGATGACCTTGTTGAACTTGAAACCGCGTCATACGGCGCAACCTGCGCCGACATCGGAAAGACTCTTTCAAACAGCTATATCAGTCAGCTTGAAAAAAGCGGAAAAGACAAGTATCTTTCTCCGGACCTTGTTGTTGACGCTTCAACCTGCCTTTTCCCGGACTATACATGGTTCATTAAGGACCTTCCGCATGACGTTTTTCCAACTTCGGTCAACGAACTCATCATTGAAATTTTCCATTCAAAAACGCAGTATACAATCAACAGCAACGAAAAGTATTCGCAGTTTCTTCAGTATGAAAGCGACAGCCTTATTCTTTCAAAGGTTACTCTTGAGGGGCTTCCGACCGATTCGGGCGAAAGCTTAATCAGAAAAATCGCGAATGCGCTCAACACGATTTTTATTCTTTTGAAACTTCTTTTCAACATTTGGTAATCGGAAGATACGCAAAAGCGGCACACCTTTTTCGGGCGTGCCGCTTTTTTGAGTAAGAGGAAATCATGAGTCGCAAAAAGCCCTTTCACGACTTTTCTTCTGTCAGCAACCGCAACCGCAGTTGTTGTTCGAATAGGTGTTTTCACAGCCGCAACCGCAAC
>DKDD01000068.1:0-2533 GCA_002451715.1 Ruminococcaceae bacterium UBA6857
TCCGCCGCCTTCGTCAACTTTGCCCATTTCGCCAATCTGCCAGCGTACGCCGTCGTCATTGAGAATTTTTCTGACTTTTCCGACAAATTCAGCGCTTGCGTCAGAAGTTCCGCTTTTTCCTCTTGCGCCGGTATACTTTGTTACAACTACGCCGTGGTTAAGGAAAGCAGCATTGTTCTTGTCGTGTACCGAGGGGAAAGTCGGGTCGAAGCAGGCATTAACGTCTGCCGAAAGACATTCGCTTTTTGAAAGAACGTGTCTGCCTTCAAGTCCCTCTGCTTTTGCAAGGTCTGCAATGAAGTACTTGAGGAAAGCGGAATTGAGTCCAGTGTTTCCGTCCGAACCGATTTCTTCCTTGTCGGCAAGAACCATAAGAGCCGTGTGCTCCGGAGCTTCGGATTCAAAAAGAGCGGTAAATCCGGGATAAGCGCAAACACGGTCGTCGTGACCGTATCCGCCGATCATACTTCTGTCAAAGCCGATGTCGCAAACCGGGAAAGCCGGAACAAGTTCAAGTTCGGCAGAGATGAAGTCCTCTTCCGTAACACCGTACTTTTCGTTGAGAAGTTTAAGGACGTTTGCCTTAACGGCTTCGCTGCCCTTGTCGTTTTTGAACGGTCTTGAACCGATTAGAATGTTAAGCTCCTCGCCTCTTACACCGTCGGAAAGGGTGCGCTTTGACTGCTCCTTTGCAAGATGGGGAAGAAGGTCGGTGATTACAAACTTCGGTTCGCCCTCTTTTTCGCCGAGCGAAACGGTGACTTTTGTTCCGTCACGGCGAACAAAAACGCCGTGAAGCGAAAGCGGAATAGCCGTCCACTGATATTTTCTCAAGCCGCCGTAATAATGCGTTTTGAAGTATGCGATTTCGCTGTCTTCATAAAGCGGAGTCGGCTTGAGATCAAGGCGCGGCGAGTCGATATGAGAAGCAACGATTTTTGCACCCTCGGAAACGCCTTTTTTGCCGATTACGGCAAGAATAAGAGCTTTACCCCTGTTGTTAAGGTAAACCTTGTCGCCTGCGGCATACTTTTTGGTGACGTCAAAGGGAACAAAGCCGTGCTTTTCTGCTTCGGTAATGACCCATGCGTTGCATTCTCTTTCGGTTTTTGCGGTGTTCAAAAAGGCTTTGTAGCCTTCGCAGTATTCGTCTGCGGCAGTGACTTCATCCTTTTTGCAAACCGAAAAATGTTCGTTTTTGAGGAATAGCTCGTCCTTCAAAAGTTCAAGCTCGGTTCTTTCCTCGCTCATATAAATCCTCCTTTGCTTTTCTTTCAAAACGAAAGAAAACGTTAATTAAAATATAGTTTATTATATATATCCTTAGTTTTCATCACGTTTTGAACATAAGCCTTTGTTGATGAAAACGGAATATCAAAAAGTGTTTTTCCGTCTTTTGAATAATTTTCGTCTTTGAGCCATTTTTTGACGTTATTCGGCCCTGCGTGATATGCGGCGACGGCCTCCGCTTCGGAACCGAACTGCTCAATAAACATCGAGTATAAAAGGCAGCCGTATTTTATTGAAGTCTTCGGGTCAAAGAGTTTTTCTTCCGGAAGATCTTCTCCCGTTTTTGTTTTGAGCCATGTGAATGTGTCGGGCATAATCTGCATAAGTCCCATTGCGCCGGCGGAAGAAACCGCGTCGCTTTGAAAACTGCTTTCGCACTTTATCACGGCAAAAACAAAAGATTCTTCAAGATTGTACTTTCGACAGTAGGTTGCGACATATTTTTCATATTTGAGCGGATATAATGTCTTTTGAAAAGAGCGGTTCGCGTGCTGATATACTGCGAAAACGGCCGCGGCAGCAACAAGAAGCACTGCAAAAATAACTGCCGCTTTTCTTTTGGCATTTTTCTTTTTCTTTTTCACATACACTCCCCTTTCAAAAAGTTTTCGACCTCTTTTTCAGTGTCGTGAGGGGGATAGTTTTTTATTATTATATCCGCATGATTTTTATAAAAATCCTCATCTTTTTGTGCCCTTATGCGCCGAAGCGCGGTATTTTTTTCTATGCCGTNNTTTTGAGCTTTAATTCTTCGAATTGCTTCTTCTTTTGTAATACCGTCGCGCTTTAAAATTCTTTCAAAGCGATTTTTTTCGGGACAAAAAACAACAATAATTTTTTCGCAAAGAGCTTTTGACGGGCTTTCCAAAAGAGCCGCCGCGTCAATAAGACAGCGCGAAAAACCGCTTTCTTTTGCCTTTTGAATTTCGCTTTTGAAAAGCGTGTGTATATAAGGATGAGTCAGCTCATTGAGTTTTTTTGTTGCGTCCTTTGAAGCGAATGCCCTTTCGGCAAGTTTTTTTCTGTCAAGAGTACCGTCCGGAAAGAGAATATCTTTTCCAAACGCTTCGGCAAGACCCTCAAGCGCCGGCGAACCTTTTTCGGTCACGCGGCGCGCAATTTTGTCGCCGTCAATCACAAAAAAGCCATTATTTGAAAGCAAAGCGGCAACGGTGCTTTTTCCGGCTCCCGTTTGACCTGTGAGTCCGTAAATTTTCATTCGCTCACCTCAAAGCTCAATAAA
>DKDD01000068.1:2581-10712 GCA_002451715.1 Ruminococcaceae bacterium UBA6857
GGCGCGGATAAGACGGTTGAAAACGGCAAGACCGACGCCGTCTTTTTCCGGAAAACGTGCATAAACAAACTTTGCATTTGTTTCGTCAACCTTTCTCAGCGCATCAAAAATCTTTCGCGCCTGGGAAGAGCCGTCGTTTTCTTTTCCGTATTCGATGAACGGAACGGAAAGTTTTTCGCCCTCGCCCTCAAAAACAAGGGCAAGAACGTCGGCTTTTTCCCGGCTTTCAACAAAAACTTTGAATTTTTCAAAACTTCCTTTAACAATACTCACCTTTGCGTTCGGCGAATAGTGCTTATATTTCATACCGGGCGAAGCGGCAACCGCCCCGTCGGCAAGCTTGTTGAGCACTGCGTCGTCAACTTCGACTTCGCCGAGAACCTCAGTCAGCATTTCAACCGAAATTCCACCGGGGCGAAGAACTCGCGGAACTTCCGGAACAAGGGTAATTACCGTTGATTCAACGCCGACGGAACATTCGCCCGAATCAATAATCAGCGGAATCTTTCCGTCAAGGTCATGAAGGCAATGCTCTGCGGTTGTTGTGCTCGGTTTTCCCGAATTGTTTGCGGATGGCGCGGCGAGCGGAACTCCCGCTGCGCCGATAATTGCCCGCGCAATCGGATGAAACGGCATACGAATACCTACAGTGTCAAGTCCACCGCTGGTTCTCATCGGTATAAGGTCGCTTTTTTTGAGGATGATCGTGAGCGGTCCCGGCCAAAAAGCTTTTGCAAGCCGGAGTGCATTTTCCGGAATTTTTTCAACAAGCGGCATCCACTGCGAAAGCTCGCTGATATGAACGATCAAAGGGTTATCGGAGGGTCTGCCTTTTGCGGCAAAAATTTTTTCAACCGCTTTTTCATCGAAAGCGTTTGCGGCAAGACCGTAGACCGTTTCGGTCGGAATTGCAACAACTTCACCTTTTTTCAAAAGCTCGGCGGCTTTCTTTACGCCCTCATCGCTTTCGTTATTGACTTTTATAACTTCTGTTTTCATTTTTACACTTTCTTTTTTGAAAAATCATTCTCCGCTTTCGGTCAGTTTTCTTGCGGTGTCGGCAGTGATGAGCGCGTCAATAACCTCATCCATGTCACCGTTCAAAAACTGTTCAAGCTTATATATCGTAAGACCTATTCTGTGATCGGAAACACGACCCTGCGGATAGTTGTATGTTCGGATTCTTTCGCTTCTGTCGCCCGTTCCAACCTGGCTTTTGCGCTCATCGGCAATTGAAGACTGCTGTTTTTTGCGCTCCGCTTCAAGAATACGCGAACGAAGAACGCGCATTGCTTTTTCGCGATTTTTATGCTGGCTTCGCTCGTCCTGACATTCGGCAACAATACCGGTCGGAATGTGTGTGATTCTGATTGCGGATTCGGTTTTGTTGATGTGCTGACCGCCCGCTCCGCCGGAACGGAAAGTGTCAATCTGCAAATCCGCAGGATTAATTTCAATGTCAACGTCCTCAGCTTCGGGCAAAACGGCAACCGTTGCGGTTGAGGTATGGATTCTTCCGCCGGACTCGGTTTCGGGCACGCGCTGAACGCGGTGAACGCCGCTTTCAAACTTAAAGCGTGAATACGCGCCCTCGCCCTTGACAAGAAAACTTATCTCCTTTATACCTCCGAGTTCGGTTGCGTTGAGGTTCATGACCTCAATTTTGAAACCTTTCTTTTCGGCGTACATCGAATACATTCTGAAAAGAACGTTTGCAAAAAGTGCGGATTCTTCGCCGCCCGCTCCGCCTCGAATTTCAACAATAACGTTTTTTGAATCGTTTTCATCGCGCGGAAGAAGCAAAATTTTAAGTTCTTCCAAAATTTTTTCGCGCTTTTCTTTTAGAGACTCAAGTTCTTCAAACGCCATTTTGGAAAGCTCTTTGTCTTCGCTTTCAAGCGAAAGAAGCTCTTTTGCGTCTTCAATTTCTTTTTCAACTGATTTATATTCGCGGAATTTCTCCGTAATGGGCAAAAGATTTTTATGCTCTTTCATCAAAGCGCTATATTTTTCGCGGTCGGCAATTACAGCATTATTACAAAGCTCGTTTGAAACTTCTTCAAACCTTTTTTCAACCGCGGCAAGTTTTTCAAGCATCGTTTTCCTCCTCTGATTCGCGAAGGATTTTTTTGATGTTTTTTTCCGCTTTTGAGCGCGGAATCATGAACTCCCTTTCGCAGCCGCGGCAACGAAGTTTGAAATCCATTCCCGAACGAAGAACCGAAAATTCAAAACTTCCGCAAGGGTGTTTCTTTTTCATCACAAGAACATCGCCGACGCGAACATCCATTTTTCATTCCTCCGTTCAAACAACAAAACATATCAATATATTATATCAACACTCGCCGAAAATATCAATCATGAAACAGATTAAAATTAAAAAAATAAGCATATACATTAAAAGAAAATACGAGAAAACAAGAAAGGAAAACCCCAATGAAAAAGTATTACACCGAAAATCATCTTATGAACACTCAAGAGAACAAAAATGCGCTTTCTTCAAAAGCATCACTCAAAGAAGCTTTTTTGAGCGGAAAAATTCTTGAAGCGCGCGCCGTAATGTGTGATAAAGAGCATAATCTCCACGTTGACCTCGGCGTTATGAAAGGAATCATTCCGCGCGAAGAGGGCGCAATCGGAATTGAAGACGGTTCGGTCAGAGACATTGCAATCATTTCACGGGTCAACAAGCCCGTGATGTTCAAGATAACCGGTTTTGAAAAAGACAAAAACGGCGAAAACTATGCCGTTTTAAGCCGCAGAGCCGTTCAAAAAGAATGTATGGAAGAATATATTTCAAAGCTTATCCCCGGCTGCATAATCGACGCAGTTGTCACACACATGGAATCGTTCGGCGTTTTTGCCGATATCGGCGCGGGAATTTCCGCCCTCATGCCGATTGACAGCATTTCGATTTCGCGCATTCCCCACCCGTCCGCAAGATTTTGCGCCGGACAAAAAATCAAAGCTGTTGTCAAAAGCATTGACGAAAGCGGAAGAATCACTTTAAGTTACAAAGAACTGCTCGGAACATGGGAAGAAAACGCAAGCTGTTTTACGGCCGGAGAAACCGTTCCCGGAATCGTGCGCTCGGTTGAACGATACGGAATTTTTGTTGAGCTTCGTCCGAATCTTGCGGGGCTTGCGGAGTATGTTCCGGGTGTTGCCCCGGGACAGCACGCAAGCGTATACATCAAAAATCTCATTCCCGAAAGAATGAAAGTCAAACTCATCATCGTCGATTCCTTTGACGCAGAATATCCGAACGAAGCACCCGAATACTTCATTGACGGAGACTTCATCGACCGTTGGGTATACTCGCCCGATTGCTGCGAAAAAAGAATTGAAACGGTTTTTTCGCCTTTTGAGTTGACTCAAAGCGCAATTTGATATATTATAGTTCCGACAGATTAGCTGTTTAAAATTTTACAGCTGTTTTGAAAGGGAAGATGTATCATGAGTAAAATCATTGACAAATTCAAGAAAAGGAATCAAACAATCAAATTCAACATTGAGCATGCAACGCTCGGCTCGCTTTCAAAAGTTGCCGCCGATCCCCTTTGCGCTCCGCCGGATCTTTCAAAGGCAAAGCGTGTTCTTTTTGTTCAGCCCCACCCGGACGACAACGAAATCGGCGCAGGCGGAACAATCGCCTGGCTCGTTTCGCTCGGCATTGAAGTTTGGGAACTTACCGTTCTTGACGACAGATATGCAAACCCCGATTACATCGGAAGAGAAAACGAAGTTGAAACAATCAGACAAAAGGAAGCAAAAGCCGCTCAGGAATATCTCGGAATCAAAAACGCCGGCTTCCTCGGTTTTGCGGACAAAACAAGAGCCACGGTTGACGAACTTTCCGTTGCAATCATGAAAGTTATCAGAAGAGTTCAGCCCGACTATGTTCTCACTCCCGATCCCCTTCTTATCAACGAATGCCATTCCGACCACATCAAAGTCGGCACAGCAGTCAAGTATGCCTGCATGGACAGCGAATGCGACTTCTATCCCGAATTTGTTGACGGAAAGCTTCGCGACGACGCATGGAAAGTCAAGGGCGTAGGCTTCTATTATACCGACAAGCCGAACACCCTCGTTGACATCAGCGAATTTGAAGAAATGAAGATTGAAAGCATTAAAAAGCACGTTTCGCAGTGCAACATCGGTCTTCTTGCCGCGGTAAGACTTCAGAATCAGCTTTTTGCAAGCGGAACACCGTTCACCGCCGCCGAACCGCTCAGACTTCAGACAAATCTTCAAATGCACTGCTTCAATCTTCCGGTTGAATGATTAAAAAAAGCAAAAAAACATCCCGAAAGAACAAAACTTCGGGATGTTTTTTCAGTTAATGCCTAAAAGATTGTTAAAGTAAGGCAGGGTTGAATATTTATAATGTCTTTCAAACTCTCTGGGATGTAAAAGTTTTGTTCCGGCAACATGATTTACATATCTCGATATGTAGTTCTCTATTTCAAAAGCAATTGAATCAATATGCTTCATCATCATAGAGTATTCATCATTATCAACAACCGCCGGTTCATCAATATCAATATATTTAAGTTCCTTAACAATCACCGTTTTTTTATAATCCAATCCGGAACGTGTGTTTTTTGAACGCTTTATATTTTTAAAAATAAAAGCATCATTATGTTTTATCGATGAGCGAAAAGGTATGCATATTAAATATCCGTTGTCTGTTTCAATCATAAGACATGTATACGGCCGTTCGGCTTTTCGCAAAATTTCCGGGAACTTTTCTTGAGGATAAGACAAATAAAACATTTCTGATAATCTGCAAACCTTTACTTTAAACTCCATATCGAACTCCCAAATAAAAAAACGAAGCCGACCCGCTTGTTTCAGAGGGCGGCTTCGTTCAAGTTTCTTCGCTCGGTCAATTTTTATTTTACCGATGTGTCAGAACCGTCACACATCTCCTTCGCTCGGTAATATTTATTTTACCGACGAGTCGGAACCGTCACTCGTCAACGTCTTGCGAAGAAAAGATAGAACGTGCTATCTTCCATGAATATTATAAACGAATATCCGATCAAAGTCAATAGTCTTCCGGATATCGTTTATTTTATTATACCCGCGTCAAGCAAAAAGTTGCATAAAAACGCAAAAAGAACCGCCGAAGCGATCCTTTTATTTTTAAGTTTCGAACGATTATTCGTCGTCGCCCTCGTCTTCGTCGTCTTCTTCGATTTCGAATTCAAGAGTTTCGCCGCAGCAGGGGCACTCAACGTGTCCGTCGTCGTCGATATCGTCAATGTCAACGCAGATGTCTTCGTTGCAGGCCGGGCATGTAACTTCGATGCAGTTGTCGTCATCGTCGTCGCAGCAGCAATCGCAGTCGTCATCGTCGCAGCAGCAGTCATCGTCATAAACAAATTCTTCAACGTCGCCGAGATCTTCGTCAACTTCTTCAACATAATCGTTGAGGTCTGCAAGGTCTTCTTCAAGATCGCTGAGATCCGAAGCAACGTCATCGAGTGCGTCAACAATTGCCGAGAAGAGCTTTGCTTCCTTGCTGTTTTCATCAAGGTCAAGGCCTTCCATAAGTCCTCTGAGATATGCAACTTTTTCTGAAACTGACATAATATTCATTCCTTTCGGTAGTAAGTTTTTTTGAGCGGAGCAAAAATTATGCTCTGCCGAGATATTCACCTGTTCTGGTGTCAATCTGAATCATTTCGCCCTCGTCAATGAAGAGAGGAACCTTAACTTCCGCACCTGTTTCAAGGGTTGCGGGTTTGGTGGTGTTTGTTGCGGTGTCACCCTTGAAGCCGGGGTCGGTCTTGGTAACCTGAAGTTCAACAAAGTTCGGCGGTTCAACACCGAAAACGTTGCCCTTGTAAGAAAGAATCTTGCAGGTCATGTTTTCCTTAACAAACTTGAAGCTGTCGGGAAGATCGCTTTCGTTGATGGGGATAAGCTCATAGCTTTCCGGATCCATGAAGTAATAAAGTCCGCCATCGTTATAGGAATATTCCATATCCTTTCTTTCAACGAATGCGGTCGGGAACTTATCGTTCGGGTTGAATGTGCGTTCAACAACCGAACCTGTGATAACGTTTCTTACCTTTGCGCGAACAAAGGCAGCGCCTTTACCGGGCTTAACGTGCTGAAATTCGATGATTTGAAGAACGTTGCCTTCCATTTCGAAAGTAACGCCGTTTCTGAAATCGCCTGCTGATACCATTTAGTATTCCTCCGAATATAAAAATTACGCGTATATTCTATAACAAATGAGCGCGTTTTTCAAGTGTTTTTTGAAATTACTCTTTGTTTTCCTTTGAAAAGGCGCGATAATATCAATTTTTTCTTAATTTTTTTGTGTTTTCTTTTGTTTTAAGGTTCTTTGTGTTATACTCAAAGAGCAAAATCAGACAAAATTCGGGAGGTTTAAAATGAAAAAATTTCTATCAGTCATATTAATTCTTGTTCTCGCGTGCTCCCTTTTCGGCTGTGTGAGCAAAAACACACTCACCGAAAGCACAACTTCAAAGCCGGAAACAACAACCGATTCGCTCACCGTTACGGTAACTTTTCCGGAAGGCTATACCGCGCTTGAAATTGCCGAAAAGCTTGAAGAAAACAAGGTTTGCTCGGTCTCTGACTTTATGAAAGCAGCACAAAGTGAAGAACTTGCAAAAGAATACGGTTTTCTTTCCGGCATGAAAGACACCGAAAACCGCGCGTTTTTGCTTGAGGGTTATATCTTTCCCGATACCTATGAGTTTTATAAAGGCGAAAGCGCAAAAAGCGCAATTGCCCGCTTTTTGAATAACGCGCAAAACAAACTCACCGACGAAATGAGCGCAAGGGCAAAAGAACTCGGTTATTCGATTGACGAAATCATCACACTCGCCTCTGTCATTCAGGCGGAAGCCGGAGACAAAAAAGAGATGGGAAAAGTTTCGTCGGTACTTCACAACCGCATTGAAAGCCCTGATTACGGAAAGCTTCAGTGCGACGTTACGATAAATTACGTCAACGAAAACATCCTTGTTTCGCCCTATGTTGAAGGCTACAAAGCCGGCTATACCGAGTATTACAACACATACAAAAGAAGTGGGCTTCCCGTCGGCGCAATCTGCAATCCCGGTCTTGACGCAATCAATGCCGCGCTTTATCCGGAGGATACGGACTATTTCTATTTTGTTACGGACAAGGACTGGAATTACTACTACGCTTCAACTTATGAAGAACATCTTAAAAACTGTAAAAAATGCGGAATTGAGTTCTAAACGCTTGAATAAAATCTTTAATTATGGTAATATAGCGAAGTAATTTTTTTGAAAAAAGGAGAGTTTTTATGGATCTGTCAAAAATCATCGACAAAAAGAACGAAGCTGCCGCTTATATGGTCAAGGAGATCACTCACATCATCAAGACCTTTGAAAAGCGCAGCCCCGGCTCAAAGGGAGAAGAACAAGCCTGCAAATACATGGCTGACGTTCTTAAAAAAGACTGCGGCTGCGACAAAGCAGACGTTGAATCTTTTAAAGAGCATCCCGGCGCATTTTACGGCTGGCTTTTCTTCACGCTTACCTTTGTTCTTGCCGCAATCGTTCTCTTTTTCTTCTGCCCAATCATTTCAATCGTTTTGATTGTTGTCGGTCTCGGTCTTGCGCTTCTTGAGTTCGGAACATACAAAAAAGTTGTTGACCCGTTCTTCAAGGAAAAAACCGGTCACAACGTTACCGCAATCAAAAAATGTACAGGCGAAACAAAAAGAAGAGTAATTTTCAACGGTCACCCCGATGCAGCATGGGAATGGCCCGTTAACTATAAGCTCGGCGGCGTAGGCTTTGAAAGCCACGCAATCATCTGCGGCGTCGGCGCACTTTATTATCTTGTTCTTTCAATCATTTTCATTGCTCAAAACGGAATCGGTTTTGCAAAAATCGGTCTTGATAATCCTCTTGCAAAGGCAGCTTTGTGGGGACTCATTTTTGTTCCGTTCCTCATCGGTCTTTATTTCATGGTCAACTATCGCCGCGTTGTTGACGGCGCAAACGACAATCTTTCCGGCTGCTATATGGGTATTGCCGTTCTCAAGTATCTTAAAGACGCAGGAATCGAGCTTGAAAACACCGAGCTCGGCGTTGTTCTCACCGGCAGCGAA
>DKDD01000068.1:10745-14219 GCA_002451715.1 Ruminococcaceae bacterium UBA6857
ACGGCAGCGAAGAAGCAGGTCTTCGCGGCGCAAAAGCATGGTGCGAAAAGCACAAGGGCGAATTTGACGACGTTCCTACTTTCATCTTTTCATATGACACCATTCACGACCCGAAGTATCTCATGGTAAACTACCGCGACCTCAACGCAACCGTTGCAGCCGACAAGGATGTTTCTGATCTCTTCATGGAAGCCGCAAAAGAAGTCGGCGTACATTGCACAAAGGGCATGGTTCCCCCGCTCGGCGGCGCAACCGATTCTGCAGCATTTGCGCAGGCAGGTTTCCGCGCAACCGGCGTTACCGGACTCAACCACAAGCTTGAAGATTACTATCACACCCGCCGCGATACATATGACAACATGAACGAAGAAGGTCTTGCAGGCTGCTTTGCCGCTTCGGTCAAAGCTCTTGAAATGTTCGACAACGGCGCAAAACAGTAAAAATCAATCAACAATCAAATTCGGTTGCCGCAGACAAAACGTTTGCGGCAGCCTTTTTAAGTTTTCGATAATAAAAATAACCGCTTGACAAATATCAAACAGCCGAGTATAATATAAGTGTAAAAAGGCTCTGCAGTAAGCGGTTGCCATTTAACGATTAGTTATAAAAAATAGCCGCTCGTTTTCTCAGGACGGGGCGGTTATTTTTTATTATTTCTGTTATCATGATATGTTGAGCGTTCAACGGCGATGATATATCCTGTTGCAAAAACAAGAATAAGCGCCGTCATTGCAAAAAATTCCATGTTTATCACCCTCCTTGATGCTTACTCGGAGGGTACGATAATAAAAATTCAACCCTCCGGAAAATGAAAGTAAAAAACGTGAGGGTAACCGCC
The DNA here is from genome assembly GCA_002451715.1 of Ruminococcaceae bacterium UBA6857. Lineage (GTDB taxonomy): Bacteria > Bacillota > Clostridia > Oscillospirales > Acutalibacteraceae > UBA6857. The sequence goes on from DKDD01000068.1 coordinate 11,584, forward strand.
TACCGTTGTCTCGGCAGAGCCTATAAAAATCTTACCACGTAAATCATATTTTGTCAATAAAAACAAAAGCCGCACAGACTGCCGCAAAAAGCGTCTGCGCGGTTTTTTAATCAAAGGCGTTTTTCTGCCGCAAAAGCGGCATTCGGATCACATTTCGTCAATGAGATTAACAACGTCACCAACCGTTTTAAGATCCTCGATCGAATCGTCGGGAATACTGATTTCAAACTCGTCTTCAAGCTCCGAAATCAGGTCAACAAGGTCAATGCTGTCGGCACCGATCTCTTCCCAGGTCGTGTCGTTAGTGATCTTTGTTTCGCTCAGCTCAAACCTTTTGCTGATAATGTCGCTGACTTTTTCGAATGTATCCATAGTATTTACCCCCTTTCGGTAACTATGCGCACGCCGAAAAAAGAAAATTTCGCGTGGCATTCTCTTCTCTTAAAAGCCGTTTCCCTCGGCTATACTGAATATTATTCACAAATGAATCCGTTTGTCAATACTTACGACAAAACTTTTACTTTCTCGTCTTTTTTGATTTTTTCATGTGGTTACATTATCCACTGATAAACCGCGGCTTTTTTTCAAAAATAATTTCGGGTGAAAAAAATGAAGAGTTCATATAAAAGACGAATAATCGAATACACAATAATTTTTTGCATCGGAAGTATCATGTATTGCCTTATCGAAGTCATCTTTCGCTCATACACACATTGGACAATGTTTTTAACGGGCGGCGCGGTTTTCTGTGCGCTGTATTTTGTCAATCTTTCGCTCAAAACGCGTTCGTTTGTTCTTCGCGGTCTTATCGGCGCGGCAATAATCACGGCGGCGGAATTTTGCGTCGGTGTCGTTGCTAACCTTATTTTTCATTTGAATGTTTGGGATTATTCATCAAGACCGGGAAACATTCTCGGTCAGATTTGTCCGCGGTTCAGCCTATGCTGGTTTTTGCTTTCGATTGCGGCAACCTATCTTTCGGTATTTTTTTATTGGCAACTGAATAAAAAGTTTCCTCTTCACCAAGACTTTGAATAACAAATTCAAAAAGTGTCACATTCGGAACAGAAAAGGGCGCAAAAACCCTTTTGCCGATTGTGATTCTTTTTTCAAAGGTGAGGTACATAAATATGAAAATCAATGCTGTAATTCTTGAAATTTCCTGTTTTCTTGCGCTAATTCTCGCAATCATAACCGGCAGCGGACTTTCTTCGCTTGAAAAAGACTGTAGCGAAATCAGAGACGAAGTGTTTCGCCTTCACGTTATTGCAAATTCCGATTCAGAAGAAGATCAAGCGCTGAAACTTCGCGTTCGCGACGCAATTTTGGAAGAAAGTAAAAAGCTCTTTTCCGAAAGCAAAACAAAAGAAAATGCGGAAAAAGCGGTCTGCGAAAATCTTTCGCTTTTTTTGAAAACGGCCGAAGCCACAATTAAAAAGAACGGTTATGATTACGGCGTCTGCGTCTCGGTCGGAAAAAGCCGATTTCCAACGCGTACTTACTCAAATTTCACTCTGCCCGCCGGCGAATACGACGCACTTCGGGTCGTTATCGGCAGCGGAAGCGGAAAAAATTGGTGGTGCGTGATGTTTCCGCCGCTGTGTCTTCCGGCGGCAGAGGGCGAAGAAAAACTTTCAGACGTTCTTTCCGACGGAGAACTTAATCTTGTTCAAAGCGAACCGAAATACGAAATCCGCTTTTGGATTGTTGAAAAATTCGAAGAGCTTCGAATGAAAATCAAAGAAAAAGACTGACGCGCAAGGTCACCCCAAAGCCGCGTCAGCCGCAATAATATTATTTGATTTATCTTCCGATAAAGCCGTTTCCGCCGAGGCGGTCAAAAAGAAAAGCGTCAATTTTTTCAACAAGCGAAACACTCGAAAGTTTAAAACCGTCTTTTCCTTTTTCTTCAATTCCGACCTTTTGGAACGCCTTGACAAGTTCGTCTTGTGCGTTCTTTGTTTTTTCAAAGTCACACTTTGTGCTTTGAATTACCGAAAGAGCGTTTTCATATGCCGGGCGAAGAATTTCCTTTTGCTCGTTTGAAAGCTCTATGCCGTTCATTGCTTCAATAGCCGTGAAAATTCTTCCGTTCGGAACTCTCGTCATCGAACGGCTGTTTCTTGCCCCGTTGAACTGCGGAAAAAGTTCGGTTGAATCAACGCTTGTCACGGCGCCCTTGATGATTGCGGCGGCAAGGCGGATTACAACATCGTTTCGTCCAACTTCGTGGTGCTGCCCGGAAAAGAACCATGTTCTGTTCGGGAAAAGGCAAGTTGAAGCGTCAACGCACTTATCCGGAGAAATATATTTTGAATCGTGAGAAGAAAGATAGCTTTGCGAAAATTCGGTTTTTGCCTTGGCTGCGGTTGCGCCGAGCGAGGTTGATGAAACGGGAATGATTCCGTCTCCGTTTGCGTTTTCCGACGATTTAACAATTCCGAAAAACGCATAATCACCGTCGGTATAAGAAAGATTATATCCGCAGATTGAATAAATTTCCGTTCCGCTTTTATCCATTTTTGAAAGGTTTTCAAAAAGATTTACTCTTGCGTTTTGAAAAGCGTCGGTCTTTTTTCGAAGAACGTCGCTTTTTATCCACTTATCGGCAAGTGCTTCGTATTTATCGGCGGGAA
>DKDD01000191.1:0-12359 GCA_002451715.1 Ruminococcaceae bacterium UBA6857
AAGCGACAGTCCGAACTCTTTTCAGCAGTCGATATAATAAACATCGTTGCCGTAATGTTTTATAAACTTCAAAAGGTCCGAAAAATTGATCCAAACAAACGACGTGCAGTCGTTCGGGTGAAAGCCGACAAAGCCGTCAACCTTTTTGAGATCACTGTCAAAAACAAGGTTAACATCGTGGCTTTCGTCGTTGATGATTCCGAACGGAGAAACCGCTCCGGGTCTAAGCCCAAGGTGTTTCATCAGTCTTTCGTCGGAACCGAAGCTGAGCCTTGAACAGCCGAGCTGTGCGCGGATCGTGTTTTGAATGTCGGGGTGCTTGTCTTTGAGCATTGAAACAACATAGTGGGTTTTGCCGTTCGCGTTGCGAAGAAAAAGGTTTTTGCAAACTTCGCCGTCGGTAAAAATTCCGAGCGCGTCCATTTCTTCAATCGTGTGCACTTCTTCGTGGTCAATAACCTTATAGTTTATGCCAAGCTCATCAAGAGCGGCATAAACTTTTTCTTTTTCCGTCATCAGCTTGCCCTCCTGTATGTTGTGATGTCGCCGCTTTCAACGTTTTTGAGCGTGAGCGTGTCGCCCGCAACGGCAAATTCATATGAATTAATAACCGTTTTTCCGTAGATTGAAAAGTTCACCGTAACTCTTCCGCCTGAAACGGAGTATGTTCCGCTGTATGTTCCATTTATCGGCATGTTGATTACCGGAACGGTGAAATTGACATATGTGACATCTACCGAGCCGCCCTGCTTAAAGTTAAAACCGCTCATGTTTGCCCCGTCGGTCCATTTGCCGATGAGGTCCGACGCGGAACTTGAAGTGCTGTATCCCGTTCCGCCGCGAACAAGAAGCGTTGTTTCTCCGCTCGGTTCGGTAAGGCTCATTGTGTTGCCCGAAATCGAATATGTAAGTTCCTGGGTAACCTTTTTTTCGTTCATCATGAACTGAACGGTAAGCTTGCTTTCGTTCGTCATGTAAATTCCCTTGTATGTTCCGTTGAGTATGCCGGAGGAAACGCTGCTCATTTTGCCGTTTGCAAAGCTTATGTCAACGGTTGAATCGCTGTTGAAACCGTATTTAATGCTTGCGTCGCCGTTTTGCCACGCGCCGACGATTTCGGAACCGCTTATGGTTTGCGCCGGCGGAGTTGTTGTTGAAGCGGCGGTTGTGCTTTCGTCTTTTTTGACGTATGCATAGGTTGAAACTTCGCCGTCCTTAATGTTTCTGAGTGTCAGTTCGTTTTGCGGAACAACGGTTGCCGCAAAGGTTTTGCTGATTGTTTTTGAATAAATTGAAAACTTAATTTCAACCGTGCTGCCGGTTACCGTATAAGTTCCGTTTGCGGTGCCGTTAATCGGCAGGTCAATGACCGGAACGGTGAGGTTAACATAAGTGACCGTTACTGTTCCGTCCGCAAAAAATTCATAGCCGCTCATTTGGGCGCTGTCCATCCATTTTCCGATTAGCGATTGTTCAAGGGTGGGTGCGGCGGTTGTGCTTTCGGTTGTCGAGGCGGTATCCGAAACGTTTGAATCCGAAACGGAAGAGGGGTTCACGGTGATCGCGCCGGGATCTTTCTTTTTGTTGTGCGCAACGCTGACGCCGATTATAACGGAAAGGCAGATTGCAAGCGTTGCGGCAATTGCCGAAATTATAATTTTTGTGCTTTTTGTCATTATCATTTCCTCCGCTCAAAGAAAATTTGAAAAACGGACCGAAGCCGATACCGACCCGGTCCGAAAAACAGATTTTTGTTTTGTTGGGTTATGCGGCAACGGAACCGCTTGTTGCGTCTGAAGACGAAGCTGCGGAAGAGCTTGTTGCTGCGGCCTTGTCGGCAACGAAAGAGTAAACTTTTCCGCTGTCAACGGTGGTAAGGGTGAGAACATCCTTGTTAACTTCGGTGATAACATATTCAAGGTTAACCGGAATGATGAGCGAGAATGTCATGTTGAGGTGATATTCCTTTGTTGCTTCATCTTTAACAACGGTGTATGTTCCCTCGGTGTCAAGGCTTACACCGGAAAGAAGCGAAGAGATTGCAGAAGCGTTGCCGCTGATTTTGCAAACGCCGCCTTCTTTAAATTCAAGACCGACAACGCCGGTTGAATCTTTCCATGAGCCGATGATTTTTTTGTCCGGAGTGAAAGCGCATGCCGAAAAACAGCAAACAAGGGCGGCAAGCACAAGCACAAGGGCAATGATTTTTTTAGTCATGATAATAACCTCCGTTTGTTCGGCGAAGATAAAAGCTTCGCAATATGTAACCGCTCTTATCGCGGTTGCGTAGGTATTATACAACATAAAATTTGATTTGTAAAGAGGAAAAACAATTGTGTAATAACTTCGGCTTGCCGTTGCTTGACTTTTGTTTCAAAATTTTCTTGCATTAAGCTTCGCATTATGATAAAATGTAATCGGCAGTATGCGCTTTTGTATGCTGTTCGGATTTATAAATATGGGAGTTGAAAAACTATGAAGTGCAGTTTTTGCGGCCATGAACTTGAACCCGGTTCAAACTTTTGCCCCGAATGCGGAACAATGATGAGTGTTGACGACGATTCCGCTGTCGATAACGTTTCAAAAGAACAAAAGTATGAACCCGACAGTGCCGAAGCATATTCAAAAGAAGTTACAGAGGAAAACGTTTTGGAAACCGAACCCGAAGAAGAACTCGGTATTCCCGAATATGTTCCGAAACCGCAGGGCGCTTTTGAAGATTATAATACAATTCGCCGCAACGAAGAAGAGGCCGAAGCTGCCCTTGCCGAAGCCGCGGCGGCAAACGAAAAAGCAGCCGAAGAAGAGGAAGAAGACGATCCTTTTGCGGAACTTCATCCCGATTCGCACCCCGTTTCGTTTGCTTCCGAAAAAAAGGAAGAGCCTGAAGAAGAAGTTTCATCCGACGATGACGACATGTATGTTAAACCCTCAAAAAGCAAAAAAGGCGGCGTAACAATTGCGGTGCTCACGCTTGTTCTTATTGCGGTGATTGTTGTCGGCGTGAACGCAGTCAGAAACAACGGCGGCGACATCATCTCCGTTTTCAAAAAGACAACAACAAGCGATGGTGCCTCTTCGGAAAACACAACCGAATCAACGTCGAAAAACACAACCGAAGAAAGCTCTTCTTCAAAGCCGACCGACAAAACAACCGATAAAGACAAAACAACAACCGACAAAAAAGACACAACCGAAACCACAAAGCAAACCACAAAAGAAAGCACGACCGAAACCACAACAAAGAACAATGCCGTTTCGCAAAGTACTTCAAAAGCTTCGCCGTCTTCTTCGTCGCAAAGCACAACCGAACCCACAACCCGCGCATACACAACAACTCGCGCATATACAACAACCTCTGCTCAAACTACATATACCCGTCCCGCAACAACAGCTTCACCGAAACCCACGGGCGAATCGCTTCAAAAACCGTCGAAGTATTATTCTTCACCCGTGACAAGATACGCATCCGAAAACGGAATTTCAATGAGATACCGTCCCTCGTCCTCGTCTTCGGTAAGAGCTTCGATCTCCGTCGGCGGCGAAGTTAAAGTTTATGCACAGGAAAACGGTTTCTATTATGTATACTATGCACGCTACGGTGTTTACGGTTGGGTAAACGGAAGCTATCTTTCAAAAGAAAGACCCGTTGCCGATTCCGAAGTCAAGGTTTCCGGCGTTGTCAAGCCCGATAAGACCTATGCTAACCCCGAAACAAAAACCGTAACCACTTCCGACGGACTCAGACTCAGAAAAGGTCCGGGAACAAACTATGACACAATCCGCTATCTCGGCAAGGGTTATCCCGTTGCCGTCAAAGGAACAAGCAGCAAGAACCCCGGCTGGGTCTATGTTACCGACATCACGCGCGGCGTTTCGGGCTGGGTATCGTCGGCATACATTAAGTAATTGATTTTTAAAGATTTATATTAAAGGAGAAAAAGATTAATGATCACATTAAAAACACGCTGGACAGAAAGCGCAATGTGCGAAAAACCCCTTCAGGAATATCCGCGCCCGCAAATGGTTCGCGAAGATTGGGTGAACCTCAACGGAATGTTTGAATACGGTATTACCGACGCTAACGCAGAGTGGTGCGAAAAATTCGACGGCGAAATCCGCGTTCCGTTTGCGATTGAAAGCGCACTTTCCGGCGTTTGCAAAAGAATCACCGCAAACGACCGCCTTTGGTACAAAAAGACGTTCACTCTTCCCGAAAGTTTCAAAGGCAAGCGTACTCTTCTTCATTTCGGTGCGGTTGATTGGGAATGTAAAGTTTATGTCAACAAAAAGCTTGTTGCCTCACACATCGGCGGCTACTGCCCGTTTTCCGCAGACATCACCGACGCACTTCAAGACGGCGAAAACGAACTTGTTGTTTGGGTATACGACCCGACCGATGAGGGCTGGCAGAACCGCGGCAAACAGGCAAGCTATTCCCACGGCTTTTGGTATACTTCAACTTCCGGCATTTGGCAGACTGTTTGGCTTGAAGCCGTTCCGGAAAATTACATAAAGAGCTATAAACTGACTCCCGACATCGACGCAGGCTTTTTGAAAATTAAAACAGACGTTATCGGAAACGGCGAACTTTATATCAAAGTTCTTGACGGCGAAAACGTTGTTTCGGAAAAAGCAATCGCCGCCGACGATGAAGTTGAAATCAAAGACGCAAAGCTTTGGTCGCCGGAAGATCCGTTCCTTTATGACTTTGTTCTCACTCTCAAAAACGGCGACACTGTCGATACCGTTAAAGGCTATTTCGGCATGAGAAAGTTCAGCATCGGTCAGCATGACGGCTATGCAAGACTTTTCCTCAACAACAAGCCGTATTTCCAAAAGGGACTTCTTGACCAGGGTTATTGGAGCGACGGCGGACTTACTCCGCCCTGCGACGAAGCTATTGTTTATGACATTGAAACAATGAAACGCCTCGGCTTCAACATGCTTCGAAAGCACATCAAAGTTGAATCCGACCGTTGGTATTATCATTGCGACAAGCTCGGCATGATCGTTTGGCAGGATATGGTAAGCGGCGGAAAAGAGCTTGACGTAATTCACGCCGGTGTTATTCCGAACATTCAGGGCGTTCTCAACCCGATTGTTTATCTTTCGCTCAAAGATAACAAGTATTCAACTTTTAACCGCGACAGAATCGAATGGAGAACTCAGTTTGAAGAAGAACTCTTCGAGATGATCGACGCGCTTTATAACCACACTTCAATCGGCTGCTGGGTTCCGTTCAACGAAGGTTGGGGACAGTTTGACGCAAAGCGAATCGGCGACGCAATCAAGGCGAAAGACCCGTCAAGAATCGTTGACCACGCAAGCGGCTGGTATGACCAGAAAGGCTGCGACCTTCGCAGTATTCACCGCTACATTCTTCCCGTCACCGCTCCGAAGTATGACGGCAGACCGTTTGTTCTCAGCGAATACGGCGGATACAGCCAGATTCTTGACGGCCACGTTTGGAACAAGCAGAAATCTTTCGGCTATCAAATGTATAAGAGCAAGGAAACGCTCACAAACGCATACAGAAAGCTTCATGAAAACCAGGTTATCCCCGCAATGAAAAAAGGACTTTCCGCAACGGTTTATACCCAGGTTTCCGACGTTGAATTTGAAGTCAACGGAATGCTCACATATGACCGCGACATCGTTAAGATTGACGAAGACGTTGTCAGAGCAATCAACGAAAAGCTCACTTTCTGAAACTGAATAAGCATTTCCGCCGCACATTTTTTGTGCGGCGGTTTTTCGTTCGGCGTAAAACGCCGCTGTCATACCGCCGAAGCAAGCCGAATAAATTTTATTCGGAGGTGTATATATAATGAAAATAGCAATTACAGGTTACGGAAATCTCGGCAAGGCGGCGGCAAAAATTGCAGAGACGGAAAAAGAAATTTCGCTTGTGGGCGTGTTCAGCCGCCGCAACATCAAAACTCTTTCCGCGCCGAAAGGAACGCCGCTTTATCCGTTCGATACCGTTGAAAAATTCAAGGGGGAAATTGACGTTATATTAAATTGCATGGGCAGTGCGCGCGACCTTCCGCAAACAACACCGCTTTTTGCAAAAAACTTCAACGTTGTTGATTCGTTCGATACCCACGCAAAAATTCCGGAGCATATTAAAAAAGTCGATTCGATTGCCAAAGAAGCAAAAACAACGGCGGTTGTCAGTGTCGGCTGGGATCCGGGTCTGTTTTCGCTTGCGCGGTTATATATGAAAAGCGTTTTGCAAAATGCGCAGGTTCATACGTTTTGGGGCAAGGGCGTCAGCCAAGGTCATACCGACGCAGTGAGAGAAATTGACGGCGTTTTGTTTGCGCGCGAATATACCGTTCCGATTGAAAGCGCGGTTGAAGATGTCCGCGCCGGAAAAGCAAAAACGCTTTCGGAAAAACAGCTTCACCGCCGCGTGTGCTATGTTGTTGCAAAAGAGGACGCCGACACCGCTTTGATTGAAGAAAAAATCAAAACAATGCCCGAATATTTCAAAGGATACGAAACAACGGTCAACTTTATCTCGCTTGACGATTTTTTGCTTGAACACAAAAGCATGGCGCACGCAGGAAACGTGATAGGTTTCGGCAGGGGAGAGACCGGACTTGAAAAGCTTGAATTTTCGCTTTCAACCGCGTCGAATCCGGAACTCACCGCAAAAATTCTTATTGCTTATGCAAAAGCATGCTTTGAAATGAACAAGAGGGGAGAGTTCGGTTGCAAAACCGTTTTCGACGTAAAAGCGCGCGATATTTTCCCGTCGGATACGGAAAATGTGCTTTCGATTCTGTAATTTTTAAAAGTGAGCGATGGCTCACCGAGAAAGACTAATGGTGAGCCGCCGCTCACTGTTTTTGAGGGAATAAAAATACAGCCATTTTTGCATAATTTTTACTTTTTCTTTGTTTATTTTGTCGTAAAACCACCCTTTGAGTGGAGTTCAATGGTAAAATATTCATAAAATTTTAATATACTTTCAAAAAAACGGGGCATTTTATTGAAAAAAATCATTCTTTAGTATATAATTAAAAAGTCTAAATCCACGCAGATATGCGTTGACTTTCGGCACAGCCAACAGAAAAAAAGATTGGAGGAAAAATCATGAAAAAACTGTTAGCTCTTTTACTTGCCGCGCTTCTTGTTTTCTCTCTCGTTGCCTGCGGCGGCTCAGGCGAAACCACAACCGATCCTTCCGCTTCCGGCGAAAGCAGTGAATCAACCGGCAACGACGTTGTCAAAATCGGCGTTTTCGAACCCCAGTCGGGCGACAACGGCGCAGGCGGAAAGCAGGAAATCCTCGGTATGCAGTATGCAAACCACGTTGCTCCCACCGTTGAAATCGGCGGAAAAACCTATGACGTAAAGCTTGAAATCGTTGATAACGAATCTTCAACCGATAAGGCTCCGACCGCTGCTCAAACTCTTGTTTCGGCCGGTGTTTCCGTTGCTCTCGGTTCATACGGCTCAAGCGTTGCAATCGCAGGTTCACCCGTTTTCCAAAGCGCAGGAATCCCTGCAATCGGCGTAACCTGCACCAACCCGCAGGTAACCGAAGGCAACAGCCATTACTTCCGCATCTGCTTCCTTGATCCGTTCCAGGGCACAGTTCTTGCAAACTATGCTTTCAAGGAACTCAAGGCTAAAAAGGCTTATATCCTCGCTCAGCTCGGAAACGACTATGACCAGGGTCTTGCAAATTACTTCACCAAGGCTTTTGAAGCTCTCGGCGGTACCGTTGTTAAGGAAGACTTCCCCGAAGGAAACTCAGACTTCACTTCATACCTCACCAACGCTAAGAACCAGAATTGCGAAGTAATCTTCTCACCGACTTCAATTTCATACGCTCAGCTTATCGTTGAACAGTCAACTTCACAGGGTACAGGACTTCCCCTTCTTGCAAGTGATACATGGGATTCAAACGTTATCCTCAAGGCCGCAAAGGGAACCGACGCAAAAATCTATGTTACAACCTTCTATCAGGAAGGCGGCAACAAGGAATTTGACGAAGGCATCAAGGCTTGGATCAACGAAGACAGCCAGGCAAAGACCAACAACGGCGGCGACGACACTGTTGCGGCAGTTACCGCAATGGGTTACGACGCATACTTTGTTGCTCTCGAAGCACTCAAAAAAGCAGGCTCAACCGCACCCGCAGATGTTATGAAGGCTCTTCCCTCGGTAACATACACAGGCGTTTCCGGCAAAATTGAATTCAACGAAACCGGCGACGCAAAGAGAGACACCGCATTCGTTAAGAACGCAAACACCGAAACCGGTGCTTGGGACTTTGTTGCGGAACAGGGTGTTTAATTCAAACAAGTTTAAGATATTTTTGAATTTAATTTATTGATATTTTTGCTTGTATCGGTTTGCCGGGGCTTTACTCGGCAAACCGTTTTATAGATTTTAGCTCACTGATGTAAACTTGGCAATCAACGCTCATTTTCTTCGAATATATTCGAAAAGAGCCGAATGAGTGTTTGCTCGACTCTCTTCGGTTGTATTTGAAAAAGTGAGACTTTCCCCACTTGCGGCGGCGGGTGCCGTCAATCTGAAAACGGAGGAAAAAAATGGACATTGCAGGATTTTTTCAAAAGAACTTGCCGCATATTCTTGCCGGCATATCCGTCGGCGGTCAGTATGCATTGATCGCAATCGGATACACAATGGTATACGGAATTTTACGACTTATTAATTTCGCCCACGGCGATATCTTCATGGTTGCGGGTCTTATAATGGTATACGCTTCGGCATCAATGCCGATTTATGTTGCTATGCCGCTTGTCATTGTTGCAACGGTAATTCTCGGCGTGCTGATTGAAAAGCTTGCCTATAAGCCGCTTCGTTCCGCACCGAGAATGTCGGTCATGATTTCCGCAATCGGTGTTTCATACCTTATTCAAAACCTTGCGCTTTATGTCACCGGCGGTCTTCCCCAGACATATCCGAAAATTCCGTATATTTCGGACACAATCAGCGTTTTCGGCGCCGCAACAAAGCGCGTAACCGTAATCACGCCGATTCTTACTCTTGTGCTTATCGTTGTTTTGGTTCTTCTCATTAAGTATACCAAAATCGGCATTGCAATGCGCGCCGTTTCAAAAGACTTTGAAACAAGCCAGCTCATGGGCGTAAAAATCAACAAAGTCATTTCAATGACCTTTGTCATCGGTTCGTTCCTTGCGGCTGTCGGTTCGCTTTTGTATTTCACAAACTATACGTCCGTTATGCCGACTTCGGGCGCAATGCCGGGACTCAAGGCATTCGTTGCGGCTGTTTTTGGCGGAATCGGTTCAATTCCCGGCGCGGTTGTCGGCGCGTTCATAATCGGTATTTGCGAAAATATTATCAAAGGCGCGGGACTGACAACGTTCTCCGACGCATTCACCTTTGCTCTTCTCATCGTTATTCTCTGCGTTAAACCGACGGGAATCTTCGGCGAAAAGAACATTGATAAAGTTTAAAAAGGGGGAACAAAAATGCTTAACAACAAGAAAAAGAAAATTGATATTGTTGCCCTATTTGTCATTGTTGCCCTCCTTTTTGCGGTTGACATCATTGCCGAAATGGCTGCGCCGAGAACGTCGCTGTTCTTCTCGGTTGTCAAAAAAAGCTGCGTTTATGCGCTTGTTGCCGTTTCAATGAACCTGCTCAACGGTTTCACAGGTCTTTTCTCGCTCGGACAGGCGGGCTTCATGCTCATCGGCGCATACACCTATGCAATTCTTACAATTCCTGCCGAAATGCGCGACAGCGTTTATCAGTATTTCGACGGCGGACTTGTTAAAAATCCGATTCCGTGGCCGCTTGCGCTTATTGTTGCGGGACTTATCGCCGGAATTTTTGCGTTTCTTATAGGACTTCCGGTGCTTCGTCTTAAGAGCGACTACCTTGCAATTGCAACGCTCGGCTTTGCCGAAATTATCCGCGCTTTTGTTCAGTGGGATAAGTTCGGACCGCTCACAAACGGCTCAAACCTTTTGAGGGGCTATCCGACCTTTGACTCGCTTGCAACGGAATGGTTCGGTTCGCCGAAGTTTTCAAGTACCATTGCGCTTGCGATAACCGTGCTTTGCGTTTTGCTCATCGTCCTTTTCATCAATTCAACCTACGGACGTGCACTCAAAGCAATCCGCGACGATGAAATCGCCGCCGAAGCGATGGGTATCAACCTTGCGTCGCACAAACAGATTTCGTTTATCCTCAGCTCGTTCTTCGCCGGAATCGGCGGTGCGCTTCTTGCAATGCACCAAAGCACAATTCAGGCAACGGCTTTCAAATCCGCAATGACATATGAGATTCTTCTCATCGTTGTTGTCGGCGGAATCGGTTCAATCAGCGGAAGCTGCATTGCGTCGTTCCTTTATATTGCGGCGAGCGAATGGTGGCTTCGCGGTCTTGACAGCGGTTCGTTCCTCGGAATCGAATCATCACTTTTCCGCGGCGGATTCAGAAAAGTTGTTTTTTCGGTCATTATCATGATTATCGTTCTCTTCTTCCGTCAGGGTATTATGGGCGACAGAGAATTTTCGCTCACGCGGATAATAGATAAATTCAAACGCAAAAAGAAAACGCCCGAAAAGAAAGCGGAAAAGGAGGTTGTGACAAAATGAGTGAAGAAAAAAAGAATGTTCTTCGCCTTAGCGATATCACAATGCAGTTTGGCGGCGTTGTTGCCGTCAACGACCTTTCGCTTGAAATTAACGAGGGTGAAATCGTTTCAATCATCGGACCCAACGGTGCCGGAAAAACAACCGCGTTCAACGTAATCACCGGCGTTTACGAACCGACAAACGGCGAAGTTGACTTCCTCGGAAAACCTATTGCGCGCAATCATCCGCACGGAAAGATGAAGAAGCTTTATGCCGGCGAAAACAAAGATAAGTACCGCGCAAAACCGCAGCACGGCAAAAAGGTTGTAACGCTCAAACCGGACGCAATTGCGAAAAAAGGAATTGCAAGAACGTTCCAGAACATCCGCCTTTTCAAGTCGATGACGGTTTTTGAAAACGTTCTTATTGCAAAGCACATGAGAAGAAAAAGCAACCTTTTCACCGCAACGTTCAAGCTCAACGCAAAAGAAGAAAAGAAGATGAAAGAGGAATGTCTTGAACTTCTTAAAATTCTCGACCTTGACGACGTTATGGACGAAAAAGCAACCGCACTTCCTTACGGAAAACAGCGCCACCTTGAAATTGCGCGTGCGCTTGCAACAAAGCCGAAGCTTTTGCTTCTTGACGAACCTGCCGCCGGTATGAACCCGCAGGAAACGGATGAGCTCACCGCGTTCATCAAAAAAATCCGCGATGATTTCGGACTTACGATTTTTGTCATTGAACACCATATGAATCTTGTTATGGATATTTCCGACCGAATTTATGTAATCGACTTCGGAAAGCTTATCGCAAAAGGTACTCCGGCAGAGGTTCAAAACGATCAGCGCGTTATCGACGCATACCTGGGGGTGACGGAAGATGAGTGAAAATATTCTTGAAATTAAAGATCTTGTTGTCTCATACGGCGGAATCGAAGCCGTAAAAGGCATTTCGTTTGACGTACCCAAGGGCAAGATCGTTACCCTCATCGGTGCAAACGGCGCCGGAAAAAGCACTGTGCTCAAAACCGTTGCCGGAATTGTTAAGCCGAAAAACGCTTCAATCAGCTTTGAGGGAACCGAAATTTCCGGAAAAACGCCGGATTTCATCGTTTCAAAGGGCGTGACTCTTGTTCCGGAGGGCAGACGCGTTTTTCCGAACCTCACCGTTTCGGAAAACCTTAAAATCGGCGCCTACCTCAGAAAGGACAAGAAAGCGATTCAAAAAGACACCGAACATGTTTATGAGCTTTTCCCGCGCTTAAAGGAACGTTCGTGGCAGCTTGCCGGAACGCTTTCGGGTGGCGAACAGCAGATGCTTGCCGTCGGCAGGGCGCTCATGAGCTCACCGAAGCTTATCATGATGGACGAACCTTCGCTGGGTCTTGCCCCGCTTGTTGTTCAGGATATCTTCTCGATCATCCGTCAAATCAACGACGAGGGAATTACCGTTTTGCTCATTGAGCAGAACGCGAACATGGCACTTAAAATTGCCGACAGAGCATACGTTATGGAAACCGGACGAATCACGATGGAGGGCACCGGCGCAGAACTTCTTGCCGATGAAACAATCAAGGAAGCTTACCTTGGAAAAACAAAAGAATAAAAATAAACCTGCCGCACCGGTTTTTGAAAACCCCTGCGGCAGTTTTTTTGCCTCTTCGCTTAAAATCAACGTGTTAAATTCCGAAAACCTCAGCCGTTGTTATTCAAAAGCAACCTTTCAAAAAAGCTTTCCGTACTTTTGCCGGACGGACGGTTG
>DKDD01000191.1:12397-12528 GCA_002451715.1 Ruminococcaceae bacterium UBA6857
TCGGTGTTGTTTTTTGAAATTCGATTGATTCTTTCTTCGCAGACGAACGAACAGCGAAAACCGAGCTTTTTAACAATTTCAAGCGTTTCGCGCGAATAACTGCCATACGGATAGGCAACGGCGGTCGCGTC
>DKDD01000191.1:12578-14063 GCA_002451715.1 Ruminococcaceae bacterium UBA6857
TCGATTCCGGAGAGTTTTTTTAAAAGACCTTGCATTCTTGAAAGGTCCTCTGTCAGCGCGGCTTCGTAAGCCACGGGGCTTTCGCCGCTTTTTCTTGCAAGTCCCTTGCGCCCGGATTTGTTTGTACTGTGCATGTCATAGGTGTGGTTTTGAATTTCAAATTCTTCGCTTTCGTCAAGTTCACGAAGATCGTCCCAGTTAAGGTATGCATAGTTTATGTTGCGGTCGGCGTTTTCCGCGTAGGTTTCGGTTATGCTTCCGACAACGGAAAGAACGGCTTTCATCTTCCGCTCTTTAAGAAGCGGCCACGCAAGCTCGCGAACACTTTCGAATCCGTCGTCAAAAGTCAGCATAATTATTTTTTCGGGAAGTTCCTTTTTTCCGTCAACATAATCAAGAAGGTCGCGGACGGTGACGGTGGTATAGCCGTTTTCCTTTATATAATCGAGGTCGCGCCGAAGTTCGTCTTGAAGTACAACATATTTTCCGGCGCGCTTTTTGTTTTCGGTAACGTGGTGATACATCACAACGGGAAGATTTCGTCCCTCGGTATTCGAAACAATCGACGTTTTTTTCTCCGCTTTTACCGCAAAGAAAAACGAAACGCAAAGAACGCACATCACCGCCGCCAAAACATGAAATTTTCTTATATGTATTATCATAATTCCAACCCCTTCAATGATTTATATGCGCGCAAAAAAGGAATTAACAATAACTTTTCAAAGGCATAGAATAATAATGATAACGCGCGAAACGAAAGGGGTTTTTCAATGGAACACATTTTGATTCTCGGCGGCGACCAACGGCAAAAAGAACTTTTGAAACTTTTTGAAAAGAAAAAAGCGCCTGTCACGGCGGTGTTTGAAACAAAAAATCTGCCCGAAAAAAACGCGGCTGAAAAATATGACCTTATCGTTTTGCCGCTTCCGTGTTCAAAGGACGGAAAAAACGTTTTCAGCGCGAACGGCAAGCTTTCGGTTGCTCTTTTTGACGTTTTGAACTTTGCAAAAAGTGATACTTTTGTTGTCGGAGGCAGTTTTTCTGATTCTTTTCGCGCGGCGGCAGAGGAAAAGAAAACGGTGCTTTTCGACCTTTTCGGCGAAAAAGACTTCGCCCTTTATAACGCTTATCTCACCGCGCAGGGTGCGGTTCGTCTGCTTCTTGAAAACACAAAGGAATATGTTGTTTCGCGCCGCGCACTTGTAACAGGCTTCGGAAAAGTCGGAAAAGCGACTGCACTGTTCCTCAAAAACCTTGGGCTTGACGTATATGTTTTTGCGCGGAGAAACGAAGTTTTGACCGAAGCGAGTGCACTCGGTTTCAAAACGATTGAAAAAGGCAACCTTTCTTTTTGCGTACATCTTTTTGATTTCATTTTCAACACGGTTCCGAACAGGCTTTTTGCGGCGGAAGACGTTTATCGTTTCAAGCGCGGCGCAGTGTATTTTGAACTTGCGAGCAGTCCGTTCGGCGCGGAAAAAAGCC
>DKDD01000117.1 GCA_002451715.1 Ruminococcaceae bacterium UBA6857
TTTGTTTTTTCAGTTATCCCTTTATGGGCAACAGCTGAGAAACTTCACTCTACCATTAGTTGGAAAGTTGCCGACTGTCTGGCGGGGCATTTTACAAGAATTTTTCCAAACTCCCTTCACTATATATGGACATTCTTAAGCCATTTTGTTAGGGTATTTTACAAAAGTTTTTCTAAACCTCCTTCTCTATAATTGGAAAGTTGTCGCAATGAATACAAGGTTTTATAAAACTTTTTACACTTTATAGGCAATAAGCCATAATCAAGCCTTGATACTTGTTCGAACACTTTGAAACACCCCCTCACTATTATTGGAAAGTTTTAAGCCGTTTGTTGGGGTGTTTTTTGAAAAAATTCATAATTTTTTCATATAGGACAAACTTTAGCTGGTTCGATTTTCCCGCATTTATGTTAGAAACTTCAACGCAAAACCTTTTTCTTCTTCACAAAAGAACAGGAAGTCTGATAAGATCAAACTTCCCGTTTCGCTTTAAGTATTCTTTATCTTTCTAAACATTTTATCAATGCACTTCTTTTTCTGTTCGTAATTCGGATGCACATAGAGATTGAGAGTTGTACTTATATTGGAATGACCTAAAATTACGCTGACTGTTTTATAATCACATTTACTCTCGATACATCGAGTTTCAAAACTGTGGCGAAGTCCGTGAAATTTAATTGGCGGTATTCCTAATTTATCAAGCAACTTTTTATAGTAGTTACGATATGTTCGAGGTTCGGTTGGAGTTGCCTCATTAGTCAAAACGAAATAGTCGTTGTTGACGACCTTTTTTAATGGCTTTAAGATTTCATAAAGGTCTTTAATCATCGGGATATCTCGCATTGACGTTGCTGTCTTCGGCGTGTCAATTAACAGTTCCGTTTTCTTTATGCCATTTTCCTTAACATAAATCCGCTGAATTGTTTTCCTGATATGTATAACGCCGTTTTCCGTGTCGATATCGTCCCAAGTTAAAGCACATATTTCGCCGATACGAATGCCCGTGCTTAAACAAATGAAGATACCGAGATTGCGGAACGTGAAGTTATCTTCTACAAACCGCATAATTTTCTTTTGGTTTGCAATAGATAGCACTTCAAGTTCCTGCCGTTCCCGATCTGTCGGAAAAATAACGTCAATCGGAGCATAAACACAATAGTTTTTCTTTGCCCCGAATTTGAGAATCATCCGCAAAACGATAAGCATATCTTTAATCGTTTTTTGCGAAAGCCCTCCGTTCAACTTCTGCAAGACAAAATCTTGCACGTCCTTTTCGGTAACTGCTGTGAGATTACCGAACGCCGGCTGTAAGTGTGTTTCAACGATAAGAGAGTATGCTGCAAACGTTGATTTCTTCACGAACTGCCTTTTTTCTTCCTTCCATAAGTCTGCTATTTGGCTTATGTTTTTTTCTGTGACCATAATCGTTTTACCTCCTTGAAAATAGTCCACATAAATTTTAGTAAATTATTGAAGAAAGAAAATACGTTTAGGGATAGCGCACTCTCAATTAGTGATAAAAACGATAGCAAAATTTCGATAACTAATGAAAATATTAGTGATTTTCTATGTTTTATGATTTTGTTTTGAGTTTCTATTTTTTTGTCCAAACACGATAAAAAATCCGCGATTTTTGTTTGTTCCGAAAGACTTGGGAACGAAACAAAAGTCTTCTTGATAAGTGCTTTTGAAACAGAACTGACTTTTACCCCTTGAATAAATGGTATAAGTTGGTTGTGATATGCGGGAGAGTTTACATAATACCCTAAATACCTTGGAGAAAATTTTATTTTAGGGCGACAAGGAATAGTATGTAAACCAGAAACAACTTTGATTTCATCAATATTTTCGACTTCCGTTGCTTTACCGACGGTAAAATCTTCTGCCGTATCGGCAATAATTATATCGCCGTCTTGAAGTAAAGTATTGTCTAATTTGGATGAAGAGTTTTCATCGTTGATATAAGGAACATCGGGGCTTGATACGTCTATAAATGACGAAAATTTTATAAGAACATCACCGTAGTGAATGTTTTTATAATTTCCGTTTTCGTAATTCAGTTCCGCACGCGATAACGTATTATTTGAAAGAATTGAAAACGTTTCATCAAACGTTTTTTGTTTCCATTGTTCCGTGAACTCAGCAAATCTCAAAGTTGGAACATAACAAGCTTATTTTCTCAAAAGTTCCAACTTTGAGATTTCCTAATTACAGTGGCGAATGGCAAGTTTCGCCTATGGGCAAGGTTTGCACTTTTAGTAAGGGATACGGCATTTCAAAGGAAAATTTGTCAAATGACGGAACTCCGTGTATTCTATATGGAGAACTTTATACGACGTATAAAACCGCAATCGCAAAAAACATAAAAAGCAAAACGAGTTTAGACTCAACGATATTATTTCATAGCAAGAAGAACGACGTAATCATTCCCTGTTCTGGTGAAACAGCCGAAGATATTGCGACATCCGTTTGTATTCCTTACGACGATATTTTACTTGGTGGCGATTTAACTGTTATTCGTAGTGATTTAGACGGTGCTTTTTTGAGCAATCAAATAAATTCGGTTAGAAAATATGATATTGCACGAATAGCACAAGGTAAATCAATCGTTCATTTGCAAGCAGA
>DKDD01000049.1 GCA_002451715.1 Ruminococcaceae bacterium UBA6857
AAATCGTTTCAAGCCTGAATTTGACCGACAATATGCGTATTGCGTTGGAATGCCGCCAACATGGTTTAAGCTATCCCGAAATAGGCAGAGTTTTATCTCGCGCGCAAGCGACTGTGTATGAATACTTTATCAAAATGCGCCAAAGATATACGGCGATTTATGGGTAGACAAAACTACTCTTAATTCGCAGAATAAACCGCACGACGATTTGGCGTAGGCGAATGAGTTTGCAAAGGAAATACGCACTTGCAACAAATAGTCTTTAATATAAAATAAACGGATTTACAAGCTGAAAAGTGTTTCCGTTAGGTCTGCCATCGCCGATTACCAATAATATATTTTTCATAATCTACCGTAAAAACTGATTTTTGCCCCACCAATCTGGCATAAGTTCTTTTAATTGTATTGTTTTGCGACTATCAAAATCGGTAAGTATTTCAATATCGCCGCTGTTTTCAGATAATTGCATCATAAATTCACGGCAAACGCCGCAAGGCGGACAATATTTTCCTTTTTCCCCTAAAACCACAATTTTATCAATTTCACTTTCGCCGTTTGTGAGCATATTCGCTATTGCGCTACGCTCGGCACACATTCCCAAACTGCAAGCCGTATCAATACAAACTCCGACGTAAATATTTCCGCTTTTCGCAAGAATAGCCGCCGCTACACCGCCGACTTCTATAAACGGCGAAACGATGCGTTCTTTTTGCACTTGTTTTGCGGCGTTATATAATTTTTGCCAATCGTCCATTTCAATTAAACCGCCTTTTAAGATAACAATATAATTATACCATAAACAAACGCTATTTTCAAGCGAATAACAACCTAAAACAGAACTATGGCACTTTGGCGGGTGCTTGACATTAATATATAATATACAAGCTCCCAGCCGTCAGAAGCTCTCTCGTTTTTCAGCTTATCCAGCATCGAAATGTCCTCTGCATTTGCTTTATCCTAAAACTATTTCGTGCTGACCGTTAAAATCTCTGTTTTGTAAATATACATCAATTTTACTCCTATTTACTCTGATTCCGTTATCCGATTGAGGTTTTATTTCTGCTTCCGGCAACTATTTCACGCAGTAAGTATCAAACATTTTTATAATCCGTTCCATCAGAATTGGATCGGGCTCAAAGCATTGCTTTTTATCGAGATACTTGTTCATAAATTCTTCCTTGACTTCGGCACAATAATTTCTGCCGTTATCTTCAACATAGGCTTTATAATCCTTGTTTAACTGCTCACGGTACACCCAAGCCGCTTCAGAATAAAACAGGTAATCGTGTCCTTTATCTTCGTACAGTACAAATTCAAATCTGTCGGAGCTGCCAAATTCATTGTAAAACTTATCATAGCCGTACCTGATGGGAACAGTCGTATCGTTCTTACTATGCACGATCATAATTCCGACATCGGTTTTGGCTAAGCCTTCGATTGCGGATATAGCTGTAAATTTCTTGCCAAACTTAATGCGTTCATAGAGTGCCATATATGGCGTGAGGATTTTTGCGCCTTTACCTGCCATCAGCTCGCCTTGATATTCGAGTAGATCCGCACTTTTGTTAAAACCGGCAACTATAACTGCCGACTTGATGTCGGGGTGCATATTCAGCACATTGCCGACAGCGTAGCCACCCCAGCTGTGTCCGAACAAAGCGAACGGCAGGTTTTGATATTCCTCGATAGATGCTGCGTGATTAAGTGCATCATCTAAGGAAATAATGCCTTGCGGCAATCCTTCCACAGCATCACCGCCGCTGTTATCATTTCCTCTTGCATCATAGGCAAACACATAATAGCAACTGGATGTAAAGTAATCAATAAACGGCATGTAGGTGTTGTGACCGCCTCCGCCAAGCCCGTGGGCAATCACAACAACGCCTTTGACTTCTTGATTATTTTTAGAGTATTTATAGCCTGCGAGCGTAACATCACCGGATTGAAAATCACTACGCTTCATCTCTAAGCCATCGTAGTCTTCAACCGAGAACTGCATCCAAGATATGGTCTCATATCGTGTCCCGAAAATCGATTCATAGACGACAACGGAAAGGATGGGCAGAATAACGAGAGGAATTGAAAGCAGAAAGCTGACAACTGAAATGAGTATAATCTTCTTTTTGTTTCTTTTCTTTATCATGCTTTAGTCCGTCCTTCATCCTCATTTTGAATTAGCACAGCAATTAAGGCGATTACAATTCTTACAATACCACCAACCATAGTTCCGCGATTAAATTTTTTCTTTTCCATTGAATTAACCTCTTTGCATTTTTGGCAAAACTGAATTATGCATTTTGACACACTCGTCTTGCTCGCTTATTATTATAGCATATTTTTTGAAATTTTTCAACCGCTATTGAGTTTGAGAGTGTAGAATTCTTGAAAAACTTCAAATGGCACTTTGACGGGTGCTTGACATATACAAGCGCGACGCTTCGCGTCGCGGTCAAGCACCCGCCAAACAACTCACTTAAACTCGGATAAAAAGGTCAACTCAAAGCCGAGCGAAACGGGGCGTTCGCCGCTAAACCGCTTGGCGAATCGCCCCTTAATTTTTCGCACGGCGGCATATTTTGAGTTTTGTTCCTTTTATATATTCCGAGTGTTTTCGTTCCGTTTTATTTCGGGCGGCGTTTTTCCCATGCGCCGTCCTTTTTTATTGCCGCAAAATCCATTTTACAGCCATTTCGCAGTTATTTTCCGTCTTGACAAAAGCCATTGAAAATGGAAATTATCCGTTGAAACCACATTTCAACCCATTCACGCTTTTTATGGCAAGTGTTGTAGCGTTGAATTACGCAAAAGGTTAAAAAAATTTTTCAAACCGGACAAAAACCTTCCGGTTTGAGTTTTAGAATACCGATTGTAATTTGAAAGAGGCGGTTTACCGGTACAAAAATTTTTGCGTTTCTGTCAAATAATTCTCGAAGTCGCAAAAATCTTGCGAGTTTGAAGTTTACACTCATCAAAAAAAACAAAAGGAGCAACCACATGAATCTTAAATCAGCAAAAGTTTATAACG
>DKDD01000089.1 GCA_002451715.1 Ruminococcaceae bacterium UBA6857
TAGAGTTTTCCGCACCGCAGACAGAAGAAGTTACGCCCGAGAAAAACGAACCGATTTACGAAACAAGCTTCACGGTTCGCGGAACGATGGGACAGCTCAAGGCATTAAAAGCGTTTTTGAAAGAAGGAGGATATGACTATGAATAAGCCCGAAAAGCCAAAATTCAGTGTTGCGATAACTACAAAAGGCTATCAAACACTGATTAATAACACATTGCACGACCCAAAAAGAGCAAACCGCTTTATATCATCAATCACAAGTGCCGTTGCAGTTAATCCTGCATTGCAGGAATGCACAGCAGGAACAATCCTTGCCGGTGCACTGCTTGGTGAAAGCTTGAACCTTTCCCCTTCTCCGCAGCTCGGACAGTTCTATCTTGTTCCATTCAAAAGCAAGGAAAGAAGGGACAGAAACGGCAACGTGATTGCACCCGAAGAAATGAAAGCGCAATTCATTCTCGGATATAAAGGATATATTCAGCTTGCACTTCGTTCGGGTGTTTACGCCGATATTGATGCCATGGAAATCAAAGAGGGCGAATATATCGGCAAAGACCCGATGACGGGAAAACCGAGGTTTTCATTCGTTGAAGATGATGACGAAAGAGACAGCCTTGAAACGGTCGGTTATATGGCATATTTCGAGTACCTTAACGGTTTCAAAAAGGTAATTTATTGGAGCAAAAAGAAAATGATGTCGCACGCCGACAAGTACAGTCCTGCATTTTCGGCAAAGGCTTATGAGGATATTCAAAACGGCAAAATCGCCGAAAAGGATATGTGGCGTTATTCTTCGTTTTGGTACAAGTCTTTTGACGATATGGCGAAAAAAACGCTTTTAAGACAGCTCATCAGCCGTTGGGGTTTGATGTCAATAGAAATGCAGACCGCTTTTGAAAGCGATTCGACAGTTAAAGACCTCAATGCAAAGAATGAAATCGTCACAGCCGATGAAGCAATTCCGGCGATTGAAAATCCGCCCACAGAACCGGAAGCTGTCGACGTGAAAACCCAGGTGAATTTAAATGACTTGCCCGATTAAATATGAAATCATTTCCTCGGGCAGTGACGGAAACGCCGTTGTTATTAACGAAATAATCTTGATTGACTGCGGCGTTCCGTTTAAAGCTTTGAAACCGTATTACAAAAAGCTGAAATTGGTTCTTTTGACGCACATTCATTCAGACCATTTTAACAAGCGGACAATTAAAAAGCTTGCGGAAGAAAAACCGCTTTTGCGCTTTGGCTGCGGACGTTGGCTCGCAGAGCCGTTGACATCTTGCGGAGTTCAAAAAAGCAACATTGACATTCTCGATGCCGATGTTATCAATAACTACAGCGTGTGCAATGTTATTCCGTTTGAGCTTGTTCACAACGTCCCGAATTACGGCTATAAGCTCCATTTTGCAGACAAAGGCAAAATGATATATGCAACTGACACAAACAATTTAAACGGCATATACGCTTATAATTACGACCTTTATATGATTGAAGCAAACTATGAAGATGATGAGATTGCCGAAAAGATTGCGGACAAAAAAAGTCGTGGTGAGTACGCCTACGAACGGCAAGTAATTCACAATCACCTTTCAAAGGCAAAATGCGACGATTTCATTTATCGCAACAATCGAAAAAACGGAACATATGTGTATATGCACAGACATAAAGAAAGGAATGATGAGAATAATGACACTTGTTGAATTACAAAGCGTTTTAGGTGAGCGAATAAAAATCGCTCAAAGCAAAGATATCCCAATTGAAGAAAGAAAAGCCGAAACCGACCTTTCGCAGACAATTGCAAGCCTTGCAAAACAAATGATAAACAATGCTGATGTTGTTTTGAGAGCCGAAAAGCTTATAGCCGAAGGTGTTCTTACGAAATCAGCAATCGAAAAGATGATTAAATGAGCGTAAAGCACACGTATTCGGAAGAAGAACGGCAGTTTTGTTTGGATAATATCAAGCAATTTGACAACTATAAAGATTTCACCAACGCATTCAACGAACATTTTTGTTCGGAAATATCCGAAAGCAAATTGAAAGATTTGTGTTGCAAGCGTTTGAAAAAGGGAATAGGTCAAAGCAAAACTTGTTTTAAAAACGGTAGCAGAACAAGAGCATTACCGGTTGGAACGACACGAAAAACTTCCTACGGAACATATATCAAGGTTTCTGACACACTAACCGGTGTTTCCGGATACAAAGAACCCGACTGGCTTCCGTTGCAGAAAAAGATATATCAAGATGTTTATGGCGCTATTCCGAAAAACAAAATGGTTATTTTTCTCGACTGTAACCGTTCAAATTTTTCAATCGAAAACCTTTACTGCATTGACAGAACAATTTCGGCTGAACTCGCAAGAAATCGTTGGTATTCGACCGACCCAAATATAACGTTGGCCGCAATCAAGTATTGCGAACTGCTACGGGCTTTAAAAGACAAGGAGCGTGAAGAAAAGTGATTACAACGGCGAAAATCGTTAAATACAATCCGAAATATATCCTTCTCGCTCCTGACGATGACCTTTTTCGTGAGATAACGAAAAAGGGAATTGAAACCGTTGAAATCCGACTGACGGACGGAAGAACAATATCTTCCGAACAGCGCCGAAAAATCTTTGCAATTATCTGCGATATTGCCGTTTGGAGCGGCGAAGACTCCGAATATCTTCGCATGATTTTGACAACAAGATTTGTTATCAAAAACGGTTTGGACGAGCTTTTCAGTTTAAAAGACGTTGACATGACAACAGCAAGAGATTTTATCAGTTTTTTGGTTGAATTTTGCTTTTCGTGGAGCGTTCCGACAAAAGATACCATGCTTAACTATACGGACGATATAGGGCGATATTTGTACGCTTGTTTGGAGCACCGCAAATGTGCAATCTGCAACAAGCCGGCAGAAGTCCACCACGTAAACCGCATTGGTATGGGGCGTGACCGAGAACAAATAGTCCACGTTGGCTTGAAAGCGATCGCTTTGTGCCGGGAACACCACGATTTGGCGCACCGGAACGAAAAAAAGCTTTTTGATTATTATCACATTTACGGAATCAAGCTCGACGAATATCTTTGCAAAAAGTTGAATTTGAGAACAAAAGAAAAAAGGAGTTGATACTTTGCCAAGACCGTCCGGTGGCGGTTTAAAGTTTTGGAGCTTTGACGTTGGGTTGTTCAGAGACAAAAAGATAAAACAAATT
>DKDD01000131.1 GCA_002451715.1 Ruminococcaceae bacterium UBA6857
GCGGGGTTCATCGGCGTTCCGTTGACGTCAAGGCGCTTTTCGGGAATAATTTCCGGTCCGCCGTCAATGGGTCTTCCGAGTCCGTCAAAAACGCGGCCGAGCATATCTTCCGACACACCGAGTTCCATTTGTCTGCCGAGGAAGCGGACTTTGCTTTGGGCAAGATTGATTCCGACCGAGGGTTCAAAAAGCTGAACAAGGGCGTTCTTTCCGTCAATTTCAAGAACGCGGCAGCGGCGCTTTTCGCCGTTTTCAAGTTCGATTTCGCCAAGTTCGTTATACGCAACACTTTCAACGTCGCGAACAAGCATAAGCGGTCCCGCAACTTCTTCAATTGTTCTGTATTCTCTGGGCATCAGTCGTCATCCCCTTTCTTTGCTTCTTCCAAAGCGAGGTCGAGTTCTTTTTCGATTTCGGCGTATTCTTTTTCGATATCGCTTTCCTTAATATACTTAAATCTGCCGATTCTTTCGCGAACAGGCATTGAAACGATTTTTTGAACATCGGCGCCGTCTGAAAGTGCGGCGAGCGACTTATCGTAAAATGCCATTACAAGGCGCATCATCAAAAGCTGCTTTTCGGGCGAAGTATAGGTATCGACTTCATGGAAAGCAAGCTGATGCAAAAAGTCTTCGCGAACGGAACGTGCGGCTTCCATTGTGAGCCTGTCTCCGGGCGAAAGCGCGTCCATACCGACAAGTTTTACAATTTCTTCAAGCTCCGCTTCTTTTGAAAGAAGACGCATGATTTCAAGCCTCAAAGCCGTCCAATCGGAGCTTACGTTTTCGTTGAACCATTTTCCGAGCGAATCGGCATAAAGCGAATAGCTTGTCAGCCAGTTGATTGCCGGGAAGTGACGTTTATATGCGAGAGCGGAATCGAGTCCCCAGAACACCTTGACAATGCGAAGCGTCGCCTGGGTAACGGGTTCCGAAATGTCGCCGCCGGCGGGCGAAACCGCGCCGATTACCGAAAGCGCACCCGTTCTTTCGTCAGAGCCGAGCGTCCTAACAACGCCTGCTCTTTCATAAAACTGTGCAAGGCGCGAACCGAGGTAGGCCGGGTAGCCTTCTTCGCCGGGCATTTCTTCAAGTCGGCCGCTCATTTCGCGAAGCGCCTCTGCCCAACGCGAAGTTGAATCCGCCATAAGCGCAACGCTGTATCCCATGTCGCGGAAATATTCCGCAATAGTGATTCCTGTATAAATCGAAGCTTCACGTGCGGCAACGGGCATATCGGACGTGTTCGCAATGAGCACGGTTCTTTCCATAAGCGATTTTCCGGTGTGCGGATCGATGAGTTCGGGGAATTCGTTGAGAACGTCGGTCATTTCGTTTCCGCGTTCGCCGCAGCCGATATAGACAACAATATCGGCTTCTGCCCACTTTGCAAGCTGGTGCTGAGTAACGGTTTTTCCGCTGCCGAACGGGCCGGGAATTGCCGCAACGCCGCCTTTTGCAATCGGGAAAAGCGTGTCGATAACGCGCTGACCCGTTATGAGCGGAGTTTTGGGCGCAACTTTCTTTTTATAAGGTCTTTCCTTTCGGACAGGCCACTTTTGCATGAGCGTGATTGGGTGAACTTCGCCCTTTTCGTCCTCAATGAGCGCAACGGTGTCTTCAACGGTACACATTCCGCCGGAGATTTCCTTTACCGTGCCTTTATATTTTGCGGGAAGCATGATTTTGTGAAGCACAATATCGGTTTCCTGAACCGTTCCAAGCACGTCGCCGCCGATGACTTTATCGCCGACTTTTACGGTCGGGGTGAACTTCCACTGCTTTTCGCGGCTGAGCGCCGGAACTTCGATTCCCCTTGTGAGGTTTGAGCCGGCAATTTTCATGATTTCTTCAAGCGGTCTTTGAATACCGTCAAAAATCGAGCCGATAAGACCGGGTCCGAGTTCAACACTCATGGGTTCGCCGGTTGATTCAACCTCTTCACCCGTGCGAAGACCGGAAGTTTCTTCATAAACCTGAATTGAAGCTTTGTCGCCGTGCATTTCGATTATTTCGCCGATAAGCCTTTCGGAGCTTACGCGGACAACGTCAAACATATTCGCCTCTCGCATACCCGAAGCCACAACGAGAGGACCGGAAATTTTTGTAATCGTTCCTTTATTCAAATCAATTACCATAGCCTTTCCGGCTACAAATTGAACATTACCAAACGCAGGTTTTACCCTTTTTCAAAAAGCGTGCGTTTGCTTTCAATCACTTTTTTCCCCGATGTAGCCGAACGGGGCGTGATTATTAAAACAATATTACAGTATATCGCTGCCGACCGCCTGTTCAACAAAGCGGCTGATTGCTTTCATTCCCTCGCCGGTGTTTCCCCTTGCGCCCGGAATGAGCGTGATTGAAGGAAGCGGCGAAGAGTTATATTTTTCAAGTTCGTCTTGAAGCTCGTTTGCAAGAGCTTCCGTGAGAAAAATTACGGCATAGCCCTCTTCCGCAAGGTGACGGATGAGATTTGACGCTTCTTTTGTTTCAAGCGGCGAAAAAACGTCAAGGCCGAGCGAGGCAAAGCCGAGAACGCTGTCTCTGTCGCCGACTGCGGCAATTTTATACATAAAGCTCCCTCACCCTTTCGCGTATTGTGTCTTCGTCTATGCCCGACTGCTTTGCAAAAAGAATGACTCTGACCGTTTTGAGTTCGGCTTCTTTTGCGTAGTAATAAGCCGCAATCGGTTCAAAGCCGAAAAAGACATACTTTGCCTTTTTTGTCATTTCGGTAACGGTGTCGTCGGTGCCTTTTTCAAAAGCGGCAAGACTTTTTGAAATAAGCTCTCCCTCTTTTGCAAAGGGAGTTTTTTCAAGATATTCGAGAAGTTCCCCCGTACCTTTTGCCGCAGCTTTTGCAAGCAGAGCTTTGTCAAGCGCCGACACACCCGAAAGCGCGTTTTCGATGAAAGCAAGGCTTTTTTTTGCTTTTGCCGAACGATAGGCAATTTTTATGTCTGTGCAGGCGCAAATATATTCCGCAATTTCAAAAAGAAGATTGCAATCGCTTTTTTTTGAAAGCGAAAGAAGAAGCTTCAATGCGGCTTTGTCGATGATGATATCCGCGCTTTGTCCGTTTTCGGTGCGGCACGCGGTTTCATAAGCTTCTTTTGCCGTGTCTTTCATTTCGGGCGAAAGAAGTTCAAAGTCATGCGTTTTGAACGCGGAAACAAGCGTTTCAAGGTCAAGCGAAGTCGGAAACGCAAAAAAGTTGTTTGCATCTTTTCCGGTAATCATGCATTTGAGCGCGGCTTTGAGATTGAAAAAGTCGTTTTGAACGCAAAGCACGTCAAGTTGTTTTCGGTCGCCGACACTTTCGCAAAGAAGTGCCCAAAGCTTTTTTTGCTCATGTTCAAGCGCGTTTTCAATTTCGGTTTTTTCGCCGTCAAAATTCCAGCCGCGTTCTTTGAGCACGCTTTCGGCTTCAAAAAGTGTTTTCGCCGTGACAAGGCGTTCAACGTCGCTTTTTGAAAGCAGATAGCGTTCATTCGCGCGGATTCTTGCAACGGCATAGGCGTAATCGCTGTCTTTCATAAATTACACCCCCGTTTATTCGGTGAAAAGCTCTTTGCAAAGCGCGTCGCGAAGCGTGTCGAGCTTTTCGTCAAAAACGGCACGAAGCGTGCAGTTGACTTCGATATCGCCATAAACCAAAACAAAGCCGTTTTCAATATCTTTCGGCGTTTTTGAAAGGCGAACCGCGCCTTTTTCATAGACGAGCGAATTTATTGATTCTTCAAAATCTTTCGGTGCGCGTTCAAGGTCGCGTTTTGACAAAAACATTGTTCCCTCGCCGCTTTCAACGTTCTTTTCGCAAAGCGAAAGCAAAAGCGCAAAGTATTCTTCGTCTTCCATTGCTTCGATTTTTTCGAACGCGGCGGCAATGATGTCGTTGACAATTGCGTTTTTGACCTCAAGATAGCGCGTTTTTGAAATTGTTTCTGCCGCAGAGCGTGCCGCGCCGATTCTTTTTTCGGCGGTCTTTTTGCG
>DKDD01000002.1:0-8079 GCA_002451715.1 Ruminococcaceae bacterium UBA6857
TGGATATCGGAACAGTTGCATTACTGCTTATTTTAGCCACAGGCTACATAATCGTAATCAACAAGTCGTTTGAAAAAGGTAACGACAACAGAAATAATAAAAAATAACCGCCCATGCCCACGAAGCTGACGGTTATTTTTTAACTTTCGCATTGGGCAACCGCTTATCGCAGAGCCTTTTTACATTAATATTATATCCGTATACAGACCGTTTGTCAAGCGGTTAATTTTTATTGACAAAAACCGACAATGATGATAGTATAATATTCAGCTCTGCCAAAACGGTAGGCGGTTGCCCTCATGGTTCGGCATTTTTCCGAGCAGGAGGGTCAAATCTTTTTATTTATTTCACCCTCCGAGTAAAACAAAGGAGGGCGATACCTATGGATATCGGAACAGTTGCATTGCTGCTTATTTTAGCCACAGGCTACTTAATCGTAATCAACAAGTCGTTTGAAAAAGGTAACGACAACAGAAATAATAAAAAATAACCGCCCAACGACCAAATTGAGTGCGGTTATTTTTTATAACTAAATCCATTTGGGCAACCGCTTATCGCAGAGCCTTTTTACATTAATATTATATCCGTATAATAACCGTTTGTCAAGCGGAATATACGGATATTTTTGTTGCATAATTATTTGGTAACAAGCAATTCGTTGTTTTCAAGATAATCGTCGTAGGTTTCGTTTTTGTCGTACACGCCGTCCTCACGAAATTCAATGATTCTATCGGCAATAGTTTGAACAAACTGGTGGTCGTGAGACGTGAAAAGGAGCGAACCTTTGAATTTGATGAGGGCGTTGTTGAGCGAAGTGATCGATTCAAGGTCAAGGTGGTTCGTCGGTTCGTCAAGAATAAGAACGTTTGCGCCGGAAAGCATCATTTTGCAAAGCATGCAGCGAACTCTTTCGCCGCCGGAAAGAACCTTTGCCTTTTTGGTTGCCTCTTCGCCGGAGAACATGAGTCTTCCGAGCCAGCCGCGAACGTCGCTTTCAAACTGAAGGTCGGAATATCTTCTGACCCAGTCAATGAGTGAATCTTCAACACCGTCAAAAAATGCCGAGTTGTCCGACGGAAAGTACGCCTGAGAAGTGGTTACACCCCACTTGAACGAGCCTTCGTCCGGTTCAAGTTCACCGGTGATAATTTTGAAAAACGTTGTTTTTGCAACTCCGTCGGTACCGACAAAGGCAACCTTTTCGTTCGGCCTGATTGTAAAAGTCACATCATCAAGAACCTTTCTTCCGTCAACGGTTTTTGAAAGGTGTTCAACCATGAGCATATCATTGCCGATTTCGCGGTCGGGCTTGAATTCAATGAACGGAAAACGGCGCGACGAAACGGGCATGTCTTCGATAACGATTGAATCAAGAAGCTTTTTTCGGCTTGTTGCCTGTTTGGATTTTGAAGCGTTTGCGGAAAAGCGCGCAATGAATTCCTGAAGTTCCTTAACCTTAGCTTCGTTCTTTTTGTTCTGTTCGCGAAGCTGGCGCTGTGCCATTTGGGTGTATTCATACCAGAAGTCGTAGTTGCCGACATAAAGCGAAATTTTTCCGAAGTCAACGTCCGCAATGTGGGTGCAAACTTTGTTGAGAAAGTGTCTGTCATGGCTGACAACGATAACGGTGTTTTCAAAGTTCATGAGGAAATCTTCAAGCCAGTTGATTGCCGCAACGTCAAGGTGGTTCGTCGGCTCGTCAAGAAGAAGAATATCCGGGTTGCCGAAAAGTGCCTGCGCAAGAAGAACCTTAACCTTTTGGTCGCCGGTGAGTTCTCGCATAAGCTTATAATGGAATTCGTTGTGGATTCCGAGTGCGTTGAGAAGAATTTCTGCGTCGCTTTCCGCACTCCAACCGTCCATTTCGGCAAACTCTTCTTCAAGCTCGCTGATTCTTATTCCGTCCTCTTCGGTGAAGTCCTCTTTTGCGTAAAGTTCTTCCTTTGCGTCCATGATTTCAACAAGGTGAGCATTGCCCATGAGAACGGTGCGGATAACGTCGTATTCGTCATAAGCGTAGTGATCCTGCCTGAGAACGGAAAGGCGCTCGCCCGGAGTAATGCTGACATAACCCTTGTTCGGTTCAATCTCGCCGGAAAGAATTTTCAAAAAGGTTGATTTGCCTGCTCCGTTTGCGCCGATGAGACCATAGCAATTGCCCTTTGTGAAATTTATCGAAACGCTTTTGAAAAGCTCTCTTGAGCCATACTGAAGCGTAACATTGTTCGTACTTATCATTAAGAACACATCCTTTTGTTGTTCGGTGTAATTATCGGTGGTCAACCCGATAAGTATACCACACAGAGGCAATTAATTCAACGTGAAAAAAGCCAAAAAACCGCCCAAACAAAGCGGACGGTTTATTTTCATTTGACAAAATTCGCATGACATGATAAAATATTTTCGGTGCCGTAATATACGACAAGGCGGTTGCTCCTCGAAAGAGGAGGTGATAGCATGAATATAACGCTTTCTGAGCTTATAGCAATTCTTGAATTGCTTATAAATGTTATCACTCTTTGTTACATAATATTTCGTAACAAAAAGAAATAAGTTTCTCACATAAATAAGTAAGAAACACCGCCCACTCTCACATGGCGGTGTTTCTAAAAATACCAACATAACAGGAGTAACCGCATATTGCGGCACCCTTTGTATTTATATTATACCCGACCGCTTGATATTTGTCAAGCGGCTTATTTTTATTGCGTCATCATTTCACTTTTATCTGCCAATAAACGATGTAGTCGCGTTCATATGTATATGTGATGTGAACCGTGTCGCCCTCAACAACAACTGCGGGGTATGAGTATTCGCCAAAGCCTGCTTCAAGATTTTTAATTCTTGTAAAAGTTTTTCCGTCGTCGGTTGAAACAAAAAGCGAAAGGGGCGTGCGAACACCGGGAAGACCGTACGGATTGCAAACAAGGAAGATTCTTCCGGTTTCGTCCGTGTCAAGGTCAATTCCGCTGTTGTTGTTTGCAAGCGAAGTCGGATAAGCTTTTGACCATGTTTTTCCGTTGTCAAACGAATCGCTGCGATAGATTTTTCCGACTTTGGTTCTCGTCATCATGTGAACCGAACCGTCTTTTGATTGCCAAAGCGTCGGCTGAATCATCGGAACGTCAACAAGACCAAGCTTTGCTTCGATAAAATCCGTTTTTTCCCAAGTTTCTCCGTCATCATATGAAATATCGACAAAGGCGCGCCAAACTTTTCCGCTTTCATCCGAAGCGGGGGCAAGAATTGTGCCGTCGTTCAGTCTGATTGCCTTGTTCTTGACAGGACCTCTTCCGCCGCTTGTGTCGCCGAAAACAAGTTCTTTCGGTTCGCTCCAAATTTTTCCGTCTTTTGAATATGAAACGAAAGTCTGCCACGAGGAAATTTCTCGACCGACCTTGAAGTAAAGCGCAATTGTTCCGTCGGTCTTTTCAAAAAGCACGGGGTTCCAGTGGGCAGTGTTTTCGTCCGCGGTAACTTTTACGGGTGTGCTCCATGTTCCGTTCTTTTCGCGTACCGCTGTGAGAATGTTCACGTCGTCCGCTTTTTCTTTTGTTCCGGCGAACCATGCCGAAACAACGCGTCCGTCGCCGAGCGGAAGAACCGTTGAAGCGTGGCAGTCTTCGGTTGGCATTTCGGTGAAAACAAGTTCCCTTTCGGCAGAAACAATGACTTCTTCGGCTGCACCCTGAGACACGCCCAAAGCCAAGAAAAACGCAATTAAAATTGAAGTTATCTTTTTAAAAATGTTCATGTTTTTTCTCCCTGAAAAGCTTTTTATATTATTAAAGTATCATAGTTTTGCCTTTGAGTCAAGAAAAAATCGCCGCTTCGTTTTTAAAGCGGCGAAAAATTTTGTTTGCAAAATCAATAATTGATGTCGTAAACGTTCATATCATTGGTAAGTCTTGCGGTACCGTCGATGGTTGAAAGAGCAACCTTTGCGTTTGCGGCGATGTCAACGTTAATGTGGTGAACGATTGATGTAACGTGGTCGTTGCTCGGATCATATGTGACCTGGAACGAGCTGTCGGTATAGGTGAGTTCAAAGTTGTTGACGGCAACGCCGGGAATTTTGCTGACAACTTTGTCAACTTCGGTGTTGATATCTTTCATACTTGCGGGCATCATAACCGCGCCGTGGAACGACTGCGGAACGCAGGTGTCTGCCGGGGTGGGTTCGGGGTTCTTTTCGTCGTTGAGAACAAAGCGGAGGGTGCGTGTTCCGTCGGCATTGTCTGTGCATGAAGCTTCTTTAATGCAGCTGTAATCGGTAAGAACCGAGCCTTTGTCGGTGTTGCAAATCGGAAGTTCGTGGTTGATTCGCGGCATTGTTGTTCCGTCTTCGGCGGTGTAAACTTCGCCCTTTGTTGCGGTAACAAGCGAGTTGGGGTCGTCTTCGGTGGTCATGTATGATTCGCCGAATTTGAGAAGTGAGTTTACCGCACTTGAAAAGTTTCTGTATTCTTCGGGAAGAGCCTGATATTCCTTTTTGGTATAGCCGGGCTGATCCTGCTTCATTTTGTTGAGAAGTTCGGTATATTTTTTAACGATTTCTTCGTTTGTTTTCGGTGCATCGGTTGAAGAAGACGGAGCATCGGTTTTTGCGTCAGCAGGCTTTTCTGTGTCGCTCGATTGACTCGGAGCGGAAGTATCGGCGGGTGCGGTTGCCGGAGCGGTTGTTGCCGGCGAAGTTGCGGGTGTTGCGTCAATGGGGGCTACTGCCGCGGCGGCGCCGTTGTAATCAATGTCTGCGTCAACGTCAACTTTAAAATTGACAATTCCGAACGTTGCGCCGAGCATTGCAATAATAACAAGTGCCATAACAAGTTTCGGCCATGCTTTTTTCCAATTTTCGCTTCTGCGCTGACGTTTTACAACAATCTTTTTTGCTTCTTCAAGCATTTGTTCTTCTGTTTTCATAGCGTATCCTCTCTTGTAACTTTTTTCTTTGTTTGCGGAACTTAAAAAAGTTCGTATGTTCTTTCTTATGTTAACACTTTTTTAATTTTCGGTCAATACTTTTAGTAATATTAAAACAATTGATTTTTTTAAAAAGTTGGTATATAATTCAAAATGTATAGATTACGGTGACTGCGATCAACAAAAATCAAGCGGTTGCCGAGCGGCATATGCCGCCGAAAAGGAGTTGTAGTAAAGATTATGAAAAAGTCAAAGCTTGCTCTCGGAGTGATCGGTGCGGCCGCGGCCGCAAATGCTGTTCACGCAGCAGTGTTTAAACCCAAAAAAACCGTAATTGCTCCGCTTTCAAAAGAAGGCGTTAACGTTGACCGTTACCGTCAAAACCTTTCAAAAGCAATTCAAATTAAGACGATTTCAAACAGAGACACTTCGCTTGTTGATTGGAACGAATTTGAAAAATTCCACAAGTTCCTTGACGAAGCTTATCCGCTTGTTGCAAAGACTCTTGAAAAAGAAATTGTTCCCCCGGCGAACCTTGTTTATCGTTGGAAAGGAAAGAGAAGCGACCTTGACGGCGTTGCTCTTCTTGCCCACCAGGACGTTGTTCCCGTTTCGGCAGGAACCGAAGACGATTGGACTCATCCGGCATTCGACGGTGTTGACGACGGCGAATTTATTTGGGGCCGCGGCGCTCTTGACATGAAAAACCACCTTATCTGCGTTATGGAATCCGTTGAAGCACTTCTTGAAGACGGCTTCACCCCGGAAAGAGACGTCTATCTTCTTTTCGGCGACAATGAAGAGGTTGTTGCAAACAAAGAAAACGGTGCATTGGATATTATGAACCATCTTCGCGAAAAAGGTGTTCATCTTGACGCAATTCTTGATGAGGGCGGCGCAATGCTTCCGGTCAATATTCCGGGTGTAATCAACGACAAGTATCTTGCCGGAATCGGACTTGCGGAAAAAGGCTATGCCGACATCGAAGTTGTTGTTAACGCAAAGGGTGGCCATTCTTCTCAGCCGCCGAAGCATACCGCGCTCGGAAAAATGGCAGACGTAATCAAAGACCTTGAGAACAATCAGTTCAAAGCTTCGTTTTCCGCAAATATGAAGTTTCTTTTTGATTCAATCGCAAGAAACTGTACTTATCCCGTTCGTCTTCTCACATGCAATCTTCCCGTGCTTTATCCCGCACTTCTTCAAATTTGCAAACTTATTCCGCCGGCGGCCTGCATGACAAGAACAACGACCGGAATCACAATGGCAGAAGGCAGCCCTGCAGCAAACGTTCTTCCGCAAAGAGCCGCAATCACCGTAAACTTCAGAGCCATGCCCGGAACAACAACGCAGGACCTTGTTGACCACATCAAAAAGGTTGTAAGAAACAAGGACATCGAAGTCAACGTTCTCAACAGCAAGGAACCGTCAAAGTTCTCGCCGATGGATTCGCGTGCATACAAAATCATTGAACGCCTTTGCAAGTCGATTGAACCGAGATCGATTGTTTCTCCGTTCCTTGTAATGGGCGGAACCGACGCTTGCCACTATGAACCGATTTGCGAAAATATTTATCGTTATGCTCCGTTCAAGGTTGACACCGCGCTTCTTCTTTGCACTCACGGAACGAACGAAAGAATCCCGATCAGTGCAATGAGCGATGCTCTTGTCTTCTTCAAAAACTATATCCGCGACGTAAGCGCAGAATAAAAAATCAACGGTCGGGCTGTCGCAAAACGCTCAAACGTGAAGCGGCGCCCGATCGGCTTTTTATTAAGCCAAAGAGAGAAAAAGGAGAAAAAAGTATGAAAAAAGCTATATCGACTTTGCTTGCGCTTTTGCTGATTTTTGCGCTTTCGGCGCAAAGTTTCGCAATGAGCGAAAGCGAATGGAATACTTATTGGAACAGCGATGAGAAAAACGCTTCGGTTTATGTTTCGCCGGGACACAGCGAAAGCGAACGCTACTTTACATGGTACGCCGAAAACGGCGGAACGGGAACCGTAACGCTCAAAAGTCAAAACGGTGAAAAAAACTTTTCCGCCGAGAGTGAAACAACACCGCAGGGCGACTATATATATAAGGTATACGCTTCCGGTCTTTCAGACGGCACATACTCCTATGTTTGCAAAAGCAGCGGCTTTGAATCAAAAGGATCCTCAATAACTGTATCATCTGATACAACTTTTTCCGCTTTATATGTTACGGATGTTCATATGACGGCTTCTGCGGGCGAAGACACGCTTCGTTCTCATGCGCTTTCTTTCGGCAATACGGTTGAAAAGGTTAAAGATGAATACGGAGCTTCGCTCATTCTTTCGGCGGGAGATCAGGCAACAATGGGGCTTCGCGAAGAATATTCCGCTTTTGTTTCTTCACCGGCTCTTAAAACAATGACAACCGCTCTTTCAATCGGCAACCACGACAGAAAAGGCGCAGGCTACAAAACTTTTGCAACTCTTCCGTATGAAAGCTATCTCGGACTTAAAAGTTTTGTCGGCCGCGATTACTGGTTCGTCAAAGGAGACGTGCTTTTCCTTATGGTTGATTCAAACTGTCCCGACGCGGCGGCGCACAGACGTTTTATGCAGTCGGCAGTGTTGCAAAACCGCGATGTAAAATGGCGCGTTGTTGTTATGCACCATGACCTTTTCGGCGGACGCATTGCACACCGCGAAAGCGAAAACCGCTTGCTTCGTCTTCTTTATGTTCCGCTTATGGATGAATTTGACGTTGACCTTGTTCTCACGGGACACAGCCATTATTACACGCGCTCGAACGTTATCAAAGGCGGCATTTCAACTGTCAAAACAAACGGACTTTCTTCCGTTTCAAATGCAAACGGAACGCTTTACATGACTTCCGGTTCGTTCACAACAAACACAAGAGCCGCGGAAAGCACCGAAATTCCGCCGCTTGGCAACCGCGTCGGTTTTGATTATCTTACGGCCGAGGGCATTTATAACGTTCTTTCTTTCAGCGAAAACAGCATAAAAATCCGCTCTTTCACCGTTTCCGGAACAGAACCGTTCACGGAATTTACGATTGAAAAAACCGAAAATCGCTGCCCGGTTTCGCTTAAACCGGCACCGCTTTGGAATGATTTTGTTCGCTCGGTCGGAACAATTGCGGCGTTCTTCAACAACATTGCAATGG
>DKDD01000002.1:8112-18539 GCA_002451715.1 Ruminococcaceae bacterium UBA6857
AAGACGAACTCAAAAATGACCGCGGCCTTGATATTGACATGAGACAGGCAATCTTCGGTTGCGATAAATAAAAAAGTTCGCTTGACAAATATCAGGCGAACGGGTATA
This sequence comes from Ruminococcaceae bacterium UBA6857, assembly GCA_002451715.1. Taxonomy (GTDB): domain Bacteria; phylum Bacillota; class Clostridia; order Oscillospirales; family Acutalibacteraceae; genus UBA6857. The sequence continues at coordinate 8,221 of DKDD01000002.1, forward strand.
TCTAAATATTTAAGAAGGCGACCGCAGTAAGCGGTTTGTCCTCGAGTTACGTTAAAAAATAACCGCAACCTTTGGAGCAGGGCGGTTATTTTTTTATTTTTATACAACGGTGTTTTCTTTTATCGGTTCGCCGTTTTCAAAGCTTTTTGCGTTTTCGAATGTTGTAAAACTGATTGCCTCAAGTGCTTCCTTTGTCAAAAAGCCCTGGTGCGATGTCACAATAACATTCGGGAACGAAAGAAGCCGCGCCGTGACCGATGTGTTCAAAATGTCGTCTTCGCGGTTTTCAAAAACGTTTTCCTGTTCTTCTTCATAAACGTCAAGACCGACGCCGGAAAACTTTCGTTTGCGTATTCCCTTGATAAGGTCTTCGGTGCTTATCAGTGCGCCGCGCGAAGTGTTGACAAGCAAAACGCCGTCTTTCATTTTTTCAATTGCGTCAAGGTCAATCATGTGATAGGTTTCTTCGGTCAGCGGACAGTGAAGCGAAATAAGGTCGCTTTGGGTCAAAAGCTCTTCAAGCGGAACATAATTCACAAAATCAAGCGTCGGATTTTCAACTTTGTCATAAGCCAAAACGTTCATGCCGATTCCGTGGCAGGCGCGGCACATTGCCGCACCGATTCGTCCCGTTCCGACAATGCCTGCCGTTTTTTTGCAAAGGTTCACGCCGGTAAGTCCCATAAGGCTGAAATTGTTTTCGCGAACTTTAATATACGCTTTGTGAATGTGGCGGTTGACGGCAAAGGCGAGCGCAAGCGCATGTTCGGCAATTGCTTCGGGCGAATAGTTCGGCACTCGCATAACTGTAAGTCCGGCTTCTTTTGCGGCGGAAAGGTCAACATTGTTGAATCCGGCACAGCGAAGAAGAATCAGCCGTACCCCTCTTTTTCCAAGTTCTTTTGCAATGCTTGCGTTCACGTCGGACGCAACAAAAATGCAAACCGCGTCATAACCTTTTGAAAGGCGGACGGTGTTTTTCGAAATGTCGGTTTTGAGATAATCTATTTCGATATTCGGATATTTATCCGAAAGACGGTCAAACGATTCAATATCATACGGCTTTGCGTCATAAAACAAAATTTTCATTTTCTTTTTCCCTTTCGTTTTTGTTTTATTGTTTCCGAATTTGCCGAATATATTACACTCATATTGCAAAGGAATCGGGTTATTATAATAGAAACGGTAAAACGCACGAAAGGATTGAATTTTTATGTCAGACGATACTGTAAATCTTCTCAAAGAATGTGACAGCGGAACAAAAACTGCGGTAACTTCAATTCGTGAAGTTCTTGACGACGTTAAAAGCGAAGACCTGCTTTCGCTTTTGACTTCTTCGCTTGAAAGGCACGAAGAGCTCGGAAACAAGACGAAAAAACTTTTGAACGAACAGGGCGAAAGCGGAAAAGAACCGCCGGCGGTTGCAAAAATCAGCTCATGGATGAAAATTAACATCAAGCTTTTTGATAAACCGACGGACAAAACCGTTGCCGGGCTCATGACCGACGGTTGCAACATGGGTGTGAAACAGCTTTCGGTATACGTCAACAAATATCCCGCCGCAGACAAAAGTGCAAAGGAAATTGCAGATAAGCTTATAAAAGAAGAAAACGATCTGCTTGAAAAGCTTCGAAGCTATTTATAATACGAAAAAATAAATAAAAACACCGCCGACTCGAAGTGGCGGTGTTTCTGCTTACGACAATCATGTCGAAAAAAATAATTCTTACATAAAGTAAAAAACACCACCGTTTCCCGATTGCGGTGTTTCTTCTTAAACATCAAATCGGAGCAACCGCTTGTTGCGGCACCCTCTTTATCTATATTATATCGGGCCGCGTGGCATTTGTCAAGCGGCGTTTTTGTTTTTGGGGTGGTTATTCCAAAAACGGCATATTTCGTTATTATGCCCAAATACAAATAGGTTCATTTGTTGATGTTAACAAAAAATTAATTTTTTGAAATTTTTGTTTGACGTTTGAGCGCCTTTGCGGTATTATATAAGTGCATTATAATACTCTTTTTATATTAAACCGAAAGGAGATATTTTAGAGATGAAAAAAACATTAAAAACCGGTAAAAAAGCACTTTCCGTTTTCATGGCGGCGCTCATGATTTTGACGGCATGGGTGTTCTTCGCGCCGGAAAAGGCGGAGGCTGCATCGCAAGGGAAGTATTATGTTGTAATTAATTATAAGATTACAGACACAACCTACAAAAATGATCACAATTATGTAGGAAAAAATAATTTTAAAGAAAACAAAGACGATAACAATGTCAGCGGTATCTCACTCTTTTATAAGGCCGATAACGGCACAGGTAAGGAATATGAGGTTTATTGGGACATCGGTCGCGATTGCGGAGCAGGACAGGCGTCAGGCTCCGGTGCTTCATTGAATAATGCAACAAGAAATGTTAACAGCAAGGGTGACGGAACATGTTCCGGAACAATTCCCGGCTTCCCGACATGGCTTTATGTTGTTAATGACAACCATACAGGCGGTGCGGGAGTGTATGAGATTTATTCCATAACTGTTAACGGAACACAAATTTGGGGCGGCACCATTCACATGGACAGCTCCTATAAGCAGAAGTACGGAACCTTAAAAAGCGATTATACTTGGAGTAGTAATGACAAAAAGAATGCTAAATGCGATACTACCTATAGAAACTGGTCATTCCCCTATATAAACAGCGTTTCATGGAACGAAAAAGATGCCAACGTAACCGTTCCCAAAGATAACAAAACGGCAACGGTTTCAACATCTTCTGCAACTGTCTACGACCAGTATGGCGCCGAATGGTATCAGGAACCGTACTATGCGCTCAACACAACCAACGCCGCAAAAACTTCAAACGATGTAAGAATTAACGGCGTAACTCTTTCAACCTACGGCATGGCTGACACAACCACTCTTCAGGTCACCAATGCCGCGAAAGATTGGGTATATGAAGGAGGCAACTTCAAAAAAGATGTTTATATCAACGCTTATATTAGCGGAAAAGTAACCGGCGTTAAAAAAGTCACAATCAGCAACTGCCAGTATACCGCAACGTTTGACGACTCGCTATATGGCGGTCAGAAAACGTCAAGCAGCGTTTACTATTATAAATATACCAAGGTTTCGGCGCCCGGTCATACAAATCCGGCAGCCACTCCTGACGTGCATTACGTTTTCAAGGGCTGGAAGAACACCAAAACCGGAGCCTTCCTTGAAGACGGCGTAACAACCCTTACAGAGGACACAACCTTCGTTTCCGTTTATGATGCGATTGAACATGACTGGGAAGAAACAAAAAGGGTAAATCCGACCTGTAAAGACTTCGGCCGTTTGGACGAAAAATGCTCAGTCTGCGGCAGAGAAAGAAGCACCCAGCTTGCTATAGTAGACCACGACTATTCGGTCAAGGGCGATACGATTCCTCCCACCTGCGACGAACAGGGATATACTTTATATAAGTGCAAATACGGTTGCGGAAAAGATGAAAAAAGAGATTATGTTTCTGCAAACGGTCATGACTGGGAACTTGTTAACACTGTTGAGCCGAAGTGCGAAGTTGACGGAAGCAAGACCTACAAATGTAAGGTCTGCGGAAAGCAGAAAGAAGATAAAATCGAAAAGACCGGACACTCTTATGTTGAAAGCAAAAGCAAAGAACCGACATGTGAAGAACCCGGTTGGGCAACATATCAGTGTTCAAAATGTAAAAGCTATGACCCCAACAGAGGCGGAGCCGGCGGAACAACCGTATCTGCGCTCGGCCACGATTGGGATTACAAACTCGAAGAAAAGTGGGCTGTTGATGTAGCCCCGACCTGCACCGAAAAGGGTAGAGAAGTAAGAACCTGCAAAAGAGATCCGAGCCACAAGGAATATCGCGATCTTGCCCCGACAGGACATGATTTTGATGAAAGCAACACAATCGTAGTTGCCCCGACATGCACCCAACAAGGTTATTCATATTACCCCTGCAAGCACACAAACTGCACCGAACAGAAAAAATTCAACTTTGTTCCCGCAAACGGACATGACGAGAAAAATGCAACATGGAAAGTAACCGTTAAGGCAACTTGCGAAACTAACGGCTGGCGCGACCTCATCTGCCCGGTCTGCAAAGAAGTAATTCGCGGCGAAGAAATCGAAATGCTCGGTCACAAGTGGGGCGAATATGTAAAGAGCAAGGAAGCAACCTGCACCGATAACGCAAAGCAGACCGCTCCCTGCCTTAACGAAGGCTGTAAGAAGACAGACACAATTGATATTCCGAATACCGCAAAGGGTCACCTGTTTGAAAACTATGTTCCGCAAAACGACGCAACCTGCGTAAAAGACGGAACAAAGAAAGCACAGTGTGAACATTATAACTATAATGAAAAAGGCGAACTTGTTCGCTGCACCGCAACCGACATTCAGACGGACGAAGGCACCGTTCTCGGTCATGATTTTTCAATCTATTTCGGCATAAAATCGGCCGCAACCTGCACCGAAAACAGAGTTGATATTTATAAGTGCTCACGTTGCGACGAAACCGAAGACCGCGAAGCACCGGGTACTGCCCTCGACCACAATGTTAAGACATGGATTCATGACGAAGGCAGCGAAACCTGCTGTGAATACGGAACAAAGCACGGCACTTGCACAAGAGACAATTGCGGTTACGTCGTAACCGGCGTTGAAGACACGGATTACGGTTACGCTCCCCACGTTTATGAAAAAGACAAAAACGGCGAAATTGTATATCACATTGATGAAGCAACTCTCAGCTGTTTGAAAAATGCAACCGAAGTTGCAAAATGTCAGAATGCCGAACTCCATAAGGACGACGGCGACGGTAAAAACTGGAACTGCGGCAACAAACTTGAAAGAGAATCGAAAAATTCAAGACTTCCGCACACATATCCCGACCCCGTAACCGAAAGAGATCTTTTCCATTCAAACAACGACGGCACCTGCCTTGCCAACGGCACAATGTATGCTTACTGCAAGACTTGCGGCATTGCAAAAATTACCGTTGAAGAGCCGGATTCGACCCGCGGACACTTTGTTGCAAACTGGATTTCGGACGGTAACGCAACCTGCACCGAAGACGGAACCAAACACGGAACCTGCGCTTACGGCTGCGGAACTGAATTTACAAATGAACCCGATGTCGGCTCAAAACTCGGACATTGGTTTAGAGATTATGTTTATAACAATGATGCAACCTGCACCGAAGACGGAACAAGAACCGCAACCTGCGAACGCGAAGGCTGCGACGAAACCAAGAGCATTGCGGCTGTTGGAACTGCCCTCGGCCACGATTGGAGCAACTGGGCGCTTGTTGACGAAGACGCAACCTGCACCGAAGGCGCAGAAGTTGAAAGACACTGTGAACGTGACGGTTGCACCGCTTCCGAAACAAAAACAATCGAAGCAAAAGGTCACGATTGGAAATGGGTAATCCTTGACGAAATCGCAGAAGACGGAACGGTTATTGAAGCCGACTGCACACGCGGATATAACAAAATCAAGGAATGTAACATTTGCCACATTCAGGACGAAACTTCAAAAACCTATGTTTCCGGCGGCGCACACCACATGGTAAGAACCGTTACCGACGCAACCTGCGTTAAAGACGGACTTACGGTTGTTTATTGCGACGTTTGTAACAATGAAAGCGTAAGAACAGAAACCGCGATTCCTGCAACCGGTCATCTTAACTCCGAACTTGACGAAAGCACCGTTAAAAAGGCAACCTGCAAAGATAAGGGCTACACCGGTGACGAGGTTTGCGTTGTTTGCGGCACTGTTACCAAATACGGCGAAGAAATCGACGTAACAAGCGAACACGTATTCTCGGCTTATGTAAAGATCACCGACGCAACCTGCACCGAAAACGCAACCGAAAAAGCAATCTGCTCCGTTTGCGGAAAAGCCGAATCAACAAGAGAAATTCCGGGTTCGGCTCTCGGTCACTATTTCAAGAATTATGTTTCCGACGGAAATGCAACCTGCACCGGCGTTGAAACCCAAACCGCAAAGTGCGAACGTTGCGATGCAGTTGATACCATTAAGAAATACGGAACCGCTCTCGGCCACGATTGGAGCGACTGGGCAACAATCGAAGCAGCAACCTGCACACACGCCGGCAAGGCTGAAAAGCATTGTAAGCGCGAAGGCTGCACCGTTTCGGTAACCAAGAACCTCCGCAAGCTCAGCCATGTTGAAAGCGAATGGATAATTGACGAAGAAGCTTCCTGCACCAAGACCGGAAAGAGACATAAAGAATGTCTCAACGGTTGCGGATATGTTTTCAAAGAAGAAGTTATCCCGATGAAAGAGCATGACTTTGTTGTCAGCGAATGTACCGCAACCTGCATTGACGACGGTTTCTCAACCTATGTTTGCTCGGTTTGCGGAACGGAAAAGAAGGGCGACGTTGTTCCCGCACTCGGCCACGATTGGAGCGGCGAATGGGTAATTACAACCGAACCGACCTGCACAAAGAAGGGTGTTGAAACCCTCAAGTGCACACGTTGCGACAAAACAAAGACAAGAGCGGTTGACGCACTCGGACACAACGTTGTTGTTGACCCCGCCGTTCCTGCAACCTGCACCAAGGACGGACTTTCCGAAGGCAGCCACTGCGACCGCTGCGGAAAAGTTCTTGTTGAACAGGAAAAAGTTGTCAAGCCGCATTATGACGGCGACGGCGACGGAAAGTGCGACGAATGCGGAAAAGAACTCAACCACAGCACAGACCTCAACTGCAACTGTATTTGCCACAAGCAGTTCTGGCTCATGAGAGTTATCTATAAGATTTTACGTTTCTTCTGGAAACTGTTCAAAATCGGTCACAGCTGTGCCTGCGGTGCCGTTCACTATTAATTAATTGAACATTCAAGCATAAATTAAAAGAGCCACCCAAAAGGGCGGCTCTTTTTTTGTGTGCATAATAAAACAATCGGCAGCCGAGCTTCGTTTTTCGGCTGCCGAGTAAGTTTATGCTTTTTTGCTTTCAACTGTTTTATAGATTTTGTCAATCAATTTTTCGTTCGCCTTAACTTGATATTTTGACGCGAGCGACGCAATCTTTTTTTCAACCCACGGCATTTTGAGATACTCCAAAACCTCGCTTTCATAGCGTGCAAAGGCGTCCTCGTCATTCGTTGCAATTGTCACACGTTCAATAAGATAAATCGTGTTTCCGCTTTCAACAACGGCGGCGCTTCCGTGAGAAATTGCGCTGACTTTTTCAAAAAAGTCGTTGTCATACATAACGTCGCCCTTTTTTACAAGGTTGACCTGAAGGCTTTGCGTTGCAACAAGGTTTTGCTTTTTGCAGTATTCTTCGTTGAGCGTGTCAATGTCCGTGCCGGCGCGAAGCCTTTTTGCCATTGATTCAAACTCCTCTTCAAGCACGGCCTTTTCTTTTTCCGAAAGTGCAGTCGTTTCGCCTTTGGTGTTGAGCTTTGAAAGCGGCGATTCAATTGCTTTGAATCCGACATAAAGTTCAACAAAACTTTGTTTCAAGTCGTCTTGCGAAACTTCGTTTTTCCCACCCTTACCAAAAAAGTGGGAAACAATTTGCTTCTTTTCTTTCTCGCAAAGGATAACTTTCAAAAGGTCTGCTTTGCTGACTTTGATGTCTTTGTAATAGTCACCGAAAAACGACCAAAGCCCGTTTGTTTCGTCGTTCGCTTCGCTTTTGATGTAAAGTTCGGGCTTGATTTTGTTCTTTTCGGCAAAGTTCAAAAGCGCGGCATACTTTTTGCAAAGCTCGTTTGTTTTTGCGATTATGCTTTCGCGGTCGTTTTCTTTTGCGCCGTAGGTTTTCGGATTTGAAAAAACGCGGTCAAGATAATATGTATAAACACCGCCCGAAACGGAAACACCTTCAATTTCAAGCGCGGATTTTTGCTTTTTTCCGCAGCCCGAAAGCAAGGAAAGAAGAAGCAGAAAAACAAAAATCAGACTGCAAAGTTTTTTCATCGGTCTTCATCCTTCGCCGCTTTCATGTCAAAGCGATAGATTTCCTGGTCCTCAATGTCGATATTCTGAACGATAATCGGTTTGATTCCGGCGTTTGCGGTTATTGTTGTCACAAGTGCTTTTGCAAGCGGAAAAAGTTCTTTGAATGTGTCAACGTGAACAAACTCTTTTTCAATGCCGCTTTTAATTTCAAAAATGCCTTTGACTTCAACGGTGATGTTCAAAACGTTCGGGTGATCCTTGTCAAGAACTTCAATTTTGAGTGTCGCTTCGCAAAGACCGTTGTCGTTGTATTTTACATTGTGCGAAACTTTGTTGTTGAGCTTGAGCTGAACGGTTGACGAAACGGCATTGTTGAATTCAATGCGGCTGACTTTGTATGCTTTAAGCTGAACGTTTGTCATTTTTTAAATAATCCTCCTTATAAATCAGATGATCTTCATTTTTGACGGAACATTTTTGTGTTTGCCGAGATATTCGCGATAAAGAAGAGGAAAAACAAGACCCTCGTAAACATAAAAAAGTGCTTTTCCGTGCTTCGGTGACGGGGCAGGAACACTTTGCGCGTCAACGCCGACAAGCGACGCGATTACCGAGGCACGCATAAGATGAAATTCGCTTGAAAGAAAGGCAATTTTTGCGCTTTTTCCGTTCGGCCGCGAATCAATAATTTTCTTTGCGTTGATAAAATTTTCAAACGTTGTTTGCGATTTGTCTTCAAGAAGTATTCTTTCTTCTTCAATTCCGCGTTCGAGAAGAATATCTTTTATCGCTTGGGCTTCGCTTTTGATCTGGTCTTCGTGAACAATTCCGCCGCAGCAGACGGCAACGGTGTTTTTGTGTTCAAGCAAAAATTCTGCGGCTGCGTTTGCGCGAAGAGAGAGCATTTCGTCTGGCTTGTCAACTTTGACGCGGCAGCCGAGAATCATAAGGTAGTCCGGTTCGCCTTCAAGATTTCCGTTTTTTGCCGCGGCTTCGCAAGCTGCAAAGCCGGAAACAAGACCGATAAAAGCGGCACCGCTTGCGGCAAGAACAGCGTTCATTATTTTCATAGGAACAACTCCTTATTATTTGTTTTCTTCTTGAGTTTGATTTTACCACAAAAGTTTGAATAATGGAACGTTTTGCGAAAAATCGTTTTAATTTTATTTTTTAGGTGGTAGTATAAAATCTAATTCTGCCGCATTTCCGGCAGAGCTTAGCCGAAATTTTTGCAGATGTTCATAAATCGAGCAGAATAAACTTAAAATAGTATTGAATAAACAAAAAGGAGTTTTTGCTATGTGCGGAATTGTAGGATATATTGGAAAGGACTTTGCCGTTCCATATCTCATTGAAGGTCTTTCAAAACTTGAATACCGCGGTTATGATTCGGCGGGAGTTGCCGTGATCGAAGACGGAAAAATAGACGTTACCAAAAAAAGCGGACGGCTTCGCATTCTTGAAGACGTGCTCAAAGAAAAAGAAAAAAGCGGTGCAACAATCGGAATCGGACACACGCGCTGGGCAACCCACGGCGCACCGACCGATGAAAACGCTCATCCCCATTTGAGCGAAAGCGGACTTTTTGCCGTTGTGCATAACGGTATAATTGAAAATTACGCGGAACTTAAAGAAGAGCTAATAAAAAGCGGAGTACATTTTTCTTCTCAAACAGACACGGAAGTTATTGCGGCTTTGCTTGAAAAAAACTATGACGGAGATTTTCTTTCAACCGCTTCAAAAACACTTTCAATGCTTGAGGGTGCGTATGCGCTTGCGATTCTTTGCAAAGATTTTCCGAATACTCTTGCGCTTGCGCGAAAGTCAAGCCCTCTCGTACTCGGCAAAGGCGAAAACGGAATTTTTGCCGCTTCCGATGTGACTGCCGTTTTGAAGCATACTTCCGATATCTTCAAACTTTCCGACGGAGAAATTGCTCTTGTTGACGGCGAAAATCTTTCGTTTTATTTATCGGACAAAACGCCGATTGAAAAGAAAAGCGAAAAAATCACATGGAGCGCCGAAGACGCACAAAAAGACGGCTTTGACCATTTCATGCTCAAGGAGATTTTTGAACAGCCTGCGGTTTTTGCACGAACGGTGAATCCGCACATCAAAAACGGAAAAGTTGTTTTTGAAAACTTTTCGCTTTCAAAAGCCGAGACAAAAAAGCTTGACCGAATCATCATCACCGCCTGCGGCTCGGCATACCACGCCGGAATCATCGGAAAATACGTTCTTGAAAAAACAACGCGTATACCGACCGAGGTTGACATTGCTTCGGAATTTCGCTATCGCGACCCGATAATCACAGAAAACACCCTTGTCATAATCATCAGCCAAAGCGGAGAAACCGCCGATACC
>DKDD01000002.1:18568-23499 GCA_002451715.1 Ruminococcaceae bacterium UBA6857
CCGCCGATACCCTTGCCGCGCTTCGGCTTGCAAAAGAAAGGGGTGCATGCGTTCTTTCAATCGTCAACGTTGTCGGAAGTACGATTGCAAACGAAAGCGACAGCGTTGTTTACACCGCCGCCGGACCGGAGATTGCCGTTGCAACAACAAAGGCTTTTTCCGCCCAAGTTGCCGTTTTGTATCTTCTTGCCGCGCGCCTTGCTTTTGAAAAGGGAACACTTTTTGAAAACGAGCTTTCCCTCTATCTTTCCGAACTTCAAAAACTTCCGGATAAGCTTGAAGAAGTAATTGACAAAACGCAGAGCAAAGCAAAGGAAATCGCAAAAGATTTTGCTTCGCTCGAACATGCATATTTCATCGGGCGGGGAATCGACTTTGCCGCCGCAACCGAAGGTTCGCTGAAACTCAAGGAAATCAGCTATATTCACAGCGAAGCCTATGCCGCCGGCGAACTCAAACACGGAACAATTTCTTTGATTGAACCCGAAACGGCGGTTGTTGCCCTTGCCTGCGGCGATGAACTTTTTTCAAAAACAATGAGCAATATCAAGGAGGTCACTTCGCGCGGAGCAAAAGTTCTTGCCGTAACGACCGAAAAACACAAAGCCGATTGCAAAGACCTTTCTTTTGTTGTCACCGTTCCCGAAACGCATCCGCTTTTTTCCGCCTCAACCGAAGTTGCGTTTCTTCAGCTTTTGAGCTATTACACCGCGCTTTTCCGCGGCTGCGACATTGACAAACCGCGTAACCTTGCAAAATCGGTCACGGTTGAATGAATCGTAAGTTACTAAGATGTAAAATTTATTCCGATAGTGTTGAATTTTGTCGTGGTATAGAGTATAATTCATAATGTATTGCTACATCAACATCGAATACTAAGCGGCTTTTTTGCATGAGTGCAAAAGCCGGTATAATCGGGAGGATAAAAAATGGCAAAAGTTAATTTTTCGCTTGAAGAAAACGGATATTCCGTTCGCGAAGTTGACAAGTATATCGACCTTCTTCAGGCCGAATACAACAACGCAATCGCTTGGGGCGAAGAAATGGAAAAAAAGCTGGCAAAGCTTGAAGAAAACATTAAAGATCTCGGAATGTACTTCACCATTGACGAAAACAACCAAAACGAAGTTATCAAACGCGTTTTTGAAGAGTTGACTGCAACGGTTGACCGCGTTAAACAGAACGCGGAACAAAAGGCGCAGGAGATTATTGAAAACGCAAACGAAAAAAGCCGCAACATTGTTCGCCAGGCTATGGAAAATTCGGTTGAAATCAGAACCGAAAATACGACGATTATGAAAAACCTTAAAAGTATCAACGAAATGATAAGCGTTATTCTTGAAAAAGGTATTCAGTAAAAGTCAACGCAGCAAAATTAAGGATGTGATTTAATTGGCAGGCTACAGACCCAAGAGTCTTGATGAGCTTAACAATTTATATGACAAGGCAATTTCAGCCGAAAACGAAATTAAAAAAGGTTCGTCCCTTTTGAAAAACGAAGTACTCGGAACTTCTTTTGAAGATGCGGTGAAAGAAACCGAATCCCAACCGGTCGTAAAGCCTGTTCAGCCGAAAGAAATTTCCGATGATGTCGATGCCTTTATTCGTCAATTTTCCGGCGAAGCGAAAGCATCAGGCAATTCTTCTTCGGATAAGCCGCAAAGAAAAAGACCGCTTCCGCTTTCCGACCTTCAGCCGGAAGAACAGCCGAAGCAGTCCGCAAGACCCGAACGTGTTCAGCCGGAGCGCTCGACCGAACCTGCTTTCGAGCAGAAAAATACTGACAGCCGAAAAGAAGAAAACCTTTCCGGCCTTATGAAAGATTATGCAAGAATCATGAACGGCGATTACGACGAAGAAGACGACGAAACGTTTTCTTCAAGAAAAAACCTTTTTAAAAACCGCCGCGGTGACCGGAAGGGCAAGAAAAAGGCGGCAAAGGATATCCTTTCCGAAAGTGAGTTTTCGCAAAAGAACGCCGCAATTATACCCGAAAGCGTTCCCGAACCTGCGGTTGACCCAGTTCCTGTTGTGAAGCATGAAAACGCTTTCCGCGGATCTTTTGAGCCGCAGGACGAAGTGCCGAACAATGATTTTAACACGGCATATGAAACTTTCAGACCGAGCGAAAAAGAAGAGGCTTATGAGCCGACTGTTTTTGCCGCCGATGAAAGCGAAGCAAAGCCCGAAACCGAAAACACCGAACCGTCTCTTCCCGAGTACGAACCGGAAACGGATAAAGTTGTTTTTTCCGGCGAAGAGAAAGAAAGTTTTTACGCACCGGAAACTTTTGAAGAGGCCGAAAAGCCGCAGGAAGCTGATTCTTATGACGACGAGCCTTATGAAAGAGAGAAAAACGGCGAAGACTTTGAGTTTGGTGACATTGAGCCGAAAAGACGCTCCGGCGGTGTAATTTTTGCAAAAGTTTTGCTCAGCATTATTCTTGTTTTGACTCTTCTTTCAACCGTTGTCACGGGCGTACTTGTCTTTACCGTTAACAGCGAGCGTTCGCTTCCCGGCGGTTACATGTTCTTTTCCGCAACAAACAGTTATGAGGACGCCGAAATCAAGAGCAATGATTTTGTAATTTGCAAAAAGGAAACTACGATTGCCGACGACGATAAGGTTATTTTTATCAATCGCGAGCTTCGTTCATTCTCATTCGGTGTTAAAACAGGCGAAAAGACCGACCGCAACGGCAATGAATTTTACACCGTATCTTCCGAATCGGTTGCAAAAGCCGACGTTCTCGGCGTAATTGTCAAAACCGTTCCCTCGCTCGGAAAAATCGTGAGAACCATTGTTGACAACTTCCTGTTCATTCTTCTCGGTCTTGTTGCGCTTGCAATCGCGGTTACGCTGATTCTTTGCCTTGCGTTCAAAAACCGCCCGAAAAAGTATTACGACGATGATGAATACGACGGTTTTGAAGACGGCGCGAACGAGGACGAAAGCGCAAACGAAAACAATTTTGATTCCGATTCGCTTTTCAGCGGAATCGAATAATTCTATTTGCGACAGAAAAATAAGAATAATTATATATCGCCGAAAGCTCTGTAATTTCTTTCGGCGATATAAATTTTTAAGTTCGATTTAAATATAAAATATTAATATAACATTAACAGGTAAAAGACTGTTAACAAAATTTAAACGAAAACATTGATTTATTTTTTTTCAAGTGAGGTGAAAACACATGAGTGAAATTTTGCAGAAGATTATCGACGGTTTCAGAAGAATCGACTTTAAGTCGTTCTGGGAAGAATTTGTTGCTCTCATCAAATCCGTTATGTAAGTGAAAAAATATCGGGCTGTCGCTTTTGCGGCAGCCCTTTTTGTCTTATTATATGTTTCCGAGAAGACTTTCAAAGTCGATTCCATATTCCTTAACGCCGTTTTCAATCGCCTTTTCCGTTGCGCAAACAGCCGCCGAAACGGCTTCTTTTGTGCTTTTTCCCGAAAGCATGGCACCGAAAAGAACGCTTGAAAAAGTGTCGCCCGTTCCGCAGGAAACGCCTTCATACTTTTTTGAAAAAACATAGCTTATCTTTTCGTTTTCAAGAAAAGCAACACCGATTTTTTCGCTTTCAAAGCTCACTCCGGTAATCATCGGAACTTTGCAGCCGAGTTTTTTGAGCGAAAAAAGTGTTTTTTCAATGTAGCTTTCGTCATAGTTCGAAAGAACCGGTTTTTCTTCAAGCAAAAGTGCCGCCTCGGTAAGGTTCGGCGTGATAACATCTGCTCGCGAAACCAAAACGCGCATTTTTTCGCCGAATGATTCGCTCAGCATTGCATAGGCTTTTCCGTCGTCGCCCATAACGGGATCTACAAGAACAAGCGCGTCTTTTTTAACAAGCGAATCAAGAAGATCAAGCGCAAGCGACGCCTGTTTGTCAGAAAGCATATATCCTGAAAAAAAACCGTCGAACGAAAGCGAAAGTTCTTTCCAGTCCGCAACGGTTGCGGCCATTTCTTTTGTCAAATCAAAACAAGTGTATTTTGAAAAGCCGGTGTGCGCCGAAAGGAGCGCGGTCGGCAAAAGCGCACATTCAACGTTAAACGACGAAACAATCGGAAGCGCAACGGATGAAGAGCATTTTCCGAAGCAGGAAAGATCTTGAATGATTACCGCCTTTTTTTGCATAAGCTCAGTCCTTTAAAATTAATGAATAACAGAAAGATTTTATCACAATTTTTTTGAAAATACAACCGCAGCGATTGACCTTGCTTTTTTCATATGGTATAATTTCAGACAAATGTTGAATTGATTTTTGAAAAAGAAAGAGGGAATTTTTAATGAAAAAAGTTTTCAAAAAATCGCTTTCGGTTTTTCTTGCGCTTTGTTTTCTTTTTTCGCTTTCGTCCGTTTCCTTTGCGGCGCATGAAAAAGAAAAAACGCCGGTTATTCTTATTCCCGGCTTTGGTCAAAGCCAAACGCTCGTTTATGATGACGATGGAAATTACCTCGGCGATATCAGCACGTTTGAACTTTCCGGCCTTAAAACCGAAACGCTCGTAAAGAACGTTATAAAAGACCTTCTCGTTCCGCTCGGCAAGTCCGCAATCACAAGAAGCGACAAAGAGCTTTCCGCCGCCGTAAAAAAGTTTATGCATGAACTTTTTAAACCCTATGATCTTCATGATGACGGAACACCGGTATATAACAAACAGGTTCACCGTTTTGACAAGCCTTATTCCGAACTTTCAGAAGAAGATCAGGCGCTTATTTATTCAAACGTTTCGCTTGACGGCCTCAGCGAATACGACAGCGTAAGATATTATTACACCTATGACACGTTCGGAAGCGTTAAAGACGCCGCTTCGGGTCTTCATGATTATCTTCATAACGTTGTTCTTGCCCAAACAAAGGCCGAAAAGGTTAACCTTGTTCCAATCAGTCAGGGCGGCGCGGTTTTGATTCAGTATCTTGCGTG
>DKDD01000001.1 GCA_002451715.1 Ruminococcaceae bacterium UBA6857
CTCCGTTTGCAAGCTTTTCAATATACATTTTTGCCCTTTGAAGCGTTTCAAGTTCCGTCATTTTTTTATTCTCCTTTTCTGCCGTACATGATCACAAATATCGCCGTTCGAAATATAACGTTATATTTTATACTTATCGGTTATCTTTGATTATTTAACATATTAACACAAAAGACGGCGAAAATGCAAGCGTTCATTCACCATCGCGCACCGCTTTTCATAAAATACGGTGACTATATTGTGAAAGGTGATTTAAAAATGAACAGCTTTGATTCAATGATAGAACGATATAAAAAGGAACTCATCGACGCAAAACGCCGCTCAATTGAAAAAGAGCTTACCGACGCCGCAAAAGAAACGTCCGGTGAAGCGGTTACGCCCGAAGACAAAGACGAAAACGAAAAAAACATCTTTCTGGTTTTCTCTGCCGAAGAAAAAGAAAGTGACGTACCTGTTTTTTCGGCGGACGATGAAAGTAACTTTTCTGTTCTTTCCGCAGACAAAAAAGAAAACACCGAAGAAGTTTTTGCGCCGAATGAAGAAGCCGACAAAGCCGGCGCGGCGACACCGGTGAACGCCGCTTTTGAAGAAGCTTTCGGCGAAAAGCGCGGCTTTTCGTCTTCTGCCGAAGCGATTTCCAAAAATGCGGCGCAGACTGCCGAAAACGGCGGCGAAACGAGTACCGCAGAAGAGCCGACAGCCAAAGCAAATGAAACCGAAAAAGCACAGCGAAGTTTTCAAAGCGAAAGCGACAATTTGCAAAACGAAGGCGCGGTTTTTGAAGAAAACGAACCGTTCCCCGAATCGCTCGGCGCACTGAAAGTTCAGGTTTTCATGGCGAACCGCGCGTACCCCGTCTCTTCCGCGCACGTTGTGATTACGGGCAAGGAAAACAGAAAAGTTTATTTCGACGGTTACACGAACACAAACGGCGTTGTCGGAAGTATTCTTCTTCCCGCGCCGAAAAAATCTTTTTCGCAATCTCCGCAGGAAAAGCCGCCTTATGCGCAATATGACATTGCGGTCAGCCACCCGAAGTTTCAATCGCGCAAATATCTCGGCGTTCCGGTTTTTTCCGGCGTTGAATCAATCCAGAACATACAGCTTCTTCCGCTCGGCACAGACGAAGAGGACAACACCGACGTGACCGAAAGCGAACCGAACGAACTTTTGATGAAAGGCGGCGAAAACAATGCCTGACGCAGTTGTTGTTCCCGAATACATTACCGTTCACCTCGGTGCGCCCTCATCAAACGCAAGAAATGTTACCGTTCCGTTTGCGGATTACATTAAAAACGTTGCCTCAAGCGAAATTTATCCGACATGGCCGGAAAACGCAATCAGAGCAAACATCATTGCGCAGATTTCGCTTGCACTCAACCGCATTTATCTTGAATATTACCGCTCAAGAGGCTACGACTTCGACATCACAAATTCAACACAGTATGACCAGGCGTTTCAATACGGGCGCGACTACTTCGGCAACATTTCGCAAATTGTTGACGAAATTTTCAATACCTATGTTGTAAAGCAAGGCACGGTTCAGCCGTATTACACCGAATACTGCGACGGAATCAACGTAAACTGCCCCGGCCTTTCGCAATGGGGAACGGTTACGCTTGCGAACCGCGGATACACACCGTATCAAATTTTGCAGTACTATTACGGCGACGACATTGACCTTCGCCGCGCGGACGTTGCGCCGGCTTTTCAAACCTATCCCGGTGTTCCGCTTCGAGTCGGCGACGTTGGAAACAATGTGCTTGAAATTCAGCGTTGGCTCAACAGAATTGCGCAAAACTATCCGAGTATTCCGAAAATTCCGCTCACGGACGGCTCTTTCGGCCGTACAACGGAAAACGCCGTCAAACAATTTCAGCGAATCTTCAACCTTACAGCCGACGGCATTGTCGGCGAAGCAACATGGTATGCGATCCGCAGAATTTACAGCGCAGTCAAGCGCCTTTCGGAGCTTTACTCGGAGGGAATCACGATTACCGAAGCGGAGCGGCTTTTCCCATATCCTCTTCGCCGCGGCGACCGCGGTCAGCCTGTTTCGATCATTCAATACTATCTCAACTTTCTTGCAAAGTTCAACAACACCCTGCCCGACGTTTCTGTTGACGGAATTTTCGGCGAAGACACCGAAAACGCGGTCAAAACTTTTCAAAGCGAGCATTACCTCACGCCGGACGGTATTGTCGGCGAAAGAACATGGTATGCGATTTTGGACGAATACCGCAACACGATAAACTCGCTGCCTTATGAATTTCAGTCGTATTCGTCGCTGATTTATCCGGGTTACGTCATCACCGAGGGCGCAACCGGAAAAGCCGTTGAACAGCTTCAAACCTATCTCAACGTGATTTCGCAAAACCTTGATTCGGTTCCGCCGGTCACGGTTGACGGCGTCTACGGTCCGCAGACGATTCGCGCGGTTGAGGCGGTTCAGTCGCTTTACGGTATGCCCGTGACGGGATATGTCGGTCCGCTGACATGGAATGCGATTGTTGAACTTTACAACGGTTACAGAATTTTTTAAAGAACCGTTTTTTGAATAAAAAAGAAAAAAATCGCCGACAATACTATCGGTGATTTTATGAGTGATTTTAAAAAAAGCTATGAAGAAAACCTTGCAATGATCAACCGAAAACTGCGCGTCGGCGAAAGTTTTGACATTCTTGTTAAGCGAATCAAAGCGGGCGGAAAACGCGTAACTTTTTACTGCATTGACGGCTTTGTTAAAGACGAAATGTTTGAAAAAATGCTTGAATACATCAGCAAGCTGACGGAAAAGGACATGAAAGAATGTCCGACGGCGGAAGACCTTTTGAACAGCCATATAACCTATATTGAATCCAGCGTTGAAAAAAGCCTTGAAACATTCACAACCTTTGTTCTTTCCGGTGCAATCGGAATGATTGTTGAAGGTTACAGCGAAGCGATAATCATTGACGCGCGAACCTATCCCGCGCGCGACGTTCAGGAACCGGAATCGGATAAAGTTCTTCGCGGAGCGCACGAGGGCTTTGTTGAAACGGTAATTTTTAACACGGCGCTGATTCGGCGAAAAATCAGAAACCCTAACCTGACTTTCAAGGCTTTTCAAATCGGCAGCGAATCGAAAACCGACGTTGTTGTTTGCTATCTTGAAGACAGCGTGAACAAAAAGCAGCTTTCTTCAATCACAAAAAAGCTCAGTTCGATTGAGGTTTCGAGTCTCACGATGAGCCAGGAGAGTCTTCGCGAATGTCTTGTTCCATCACAGCCGTGGAATCCGTTCCCGAAAGTGCGATACACCGAACGACCCGACGCTGCCGCCGCCTGCATTTATGACGGCAACGTGATTGTTCTTGCGGACGGTTCGCCGTCGGCAATGATTCTTCCGACGGGCGTTTTTGATTTTATTCAGGACGTTAACGATTACTACTTTCCGCCGATGATAGGAACGTTTCTTCGCTATATTCGTGCGCTTGTTTTTGCGCTTTCGCTGCTTTTGGTTCCGGCGTGGTATCTTCTTACGCTTTACGGCGACAGGCTGCCCGAACAGATGAAATTTTTGCTTGTCAAAGAACCGAACAGCGTTCCGCTCATCGCCCAGCTTCTTGTTATTGAATTTGTTATCGACACGCTTCGGCTTGCGTCGCTCAACACGCCGAGTGCGCTGAGCAATTCTTTCAGCGTTGTCGGTGCGCTCGTACTCGGCGAATTTGCGGTTTCGTCGGGGTGGTTTGTTTCCGAGGTCGTTTTGTTCATGGCGTTCGCCGCAATTTCAAACTTTACGCAGGCAAGCTACGAACTCGGTTATGCAATCAAAATTTCGCGAACGCTGCTTTTGATTTTGACGGCAATTTTCAGGCTTTGGGGCTTTATTGCCGGACTTGTGATTATCATCGCAGTAATCTGCACAACGAAAACCGTTGACGGTTACACCTATCTTTATCCGATTTTTCCCTTTGACAAAGAAGCACTTCACGGTCTGCTTGTCAGAAGAACGATCAGAAGCAAGCAACGCAAAGCGCATTATAATGATGTTCCGATGGAAAGGAATTGAGGGAAAAAATGGGCTGTCGCATTTAGCGCAGAACAAAGAGTAAAGCCAAAACAAAAAAGCTATAATTTGCGGATAACATCAAGAAGAAGATGTACCGTGAATTATAGCTTTTCATTTGATTAATTTAGAATTACTTTTACTCTTTTAAGCGTTTTTTACCCACTCGCAGTATCTGTAGCTTCGGGGTAAAGAAAACGCTTTCTGCATCTAAATGCGACAGCCCCTTTGTTTTAACTTTTTAAAATTTCAAATTTTCAAATCAGACTCCGAGACTTGCGATATAAAGAACGATGTTTCTGAAAAATTCAAGTGTTCTGCCCAAAAAAGCATAGCTTTCGGGAAACTGCGGTTCAGAAGACGCTTTGTTCGGCGTGTTTGTCATAATTTCGGAGTTTGTCATATAGACTTTTTCGCAAAGTTTCGGCGTAATAAAATCCATAAGAACAATTCCGTAGTATTCGCCTTTTTTGAAATCATACGACATTAAAAAAGAATTAATGTCCTTTGCGTTGGTATATGGCAATTTCAAATTCACCGCGTTGGTGCAGCAAACATTGAAATTATTTTTTGAAAGTCCGGATTCAAGAAAACTTTTGATTGTGTTCTTTTTTCTTCTTCCCTCGACCTTGAACGAATCCTGAACAAACATATAAGTAATATTTTCCCCGTCAAGGCTGTTTATCGGGCAAAGTTTAAATTCATCGGTTTTGAGCGACGTAATTCTCGGATAAGTCATAAAATTGATTCCGCTGTTGCTATTGTCAAAACGTGAAAAATCAATTTCCGCGTCACGCAAAATAACAATTTTTCCGCGAACTTCGTCAAGGGTCGGAACGCGGTTTTGAACAAACCACAAATCCGGATTTTTTGATATAAATTCATCATAAAACGTTGAATAAAGTTCGGTTTTATTTTTGCTTCCGGAATCCTTCATCAAGAAAAGAATTGTTTCACCCGGATTTTTTGAAAGAAAGTATTTACATTCGGCAACAACTTCAGAAACATTGAGGTCTTTTGCAAGAAGTCCGTATCCGGTTTTGCAGTTTATTATTCCGTGAACGTCGATTATGTTTTTATTTTCCATTTTAAGGCGCATGTCAAAATATCTTGCACCACTGTAAAGCTGTTCAAGAATCGACATTTTCTGCGTGCGCGAAATTATGTTTGCGCTTGCATATCTGGTTGCGCTGTCGTGCGTTCCCGGCATACTGATTGCCGTTATGGGAACCGAACCGTCAACTGCACTCATCCAGTTTGAGCCGTCAACCGACGCATTTTCCGCCGCCGCGGAAAACACCGAAAGAAGAAGAAATATGATTGTTAAGATTACTGCCGTTAATTTTTTCATTACTATCACCTTGCCGTATATGGTAGTCCTCCGGCAAAAAAGTGTCAATAAGCAAAACCGAGATTTTAAAAGTATAAACTCATTTATTTTTGGTTGTTTTGTTCATCATATATAAAACAAAAACCGCCGTCGAAAAAATCCGACGGCAGCAGTCTGCTTTTTTGTTTTATCCCTTTGCGTCGTACCACGTTTTTCCGGTGTGGACATCGGCAAGGAGCTTTACGCGCATTTTGCACGCGTTTTCCATTTCCTCTTTCAAAAGAGTGCAAACCTTTTCTTTTTCGGCTTCGTCACATTCAACAATAAGTTCATCGTGAACCTGCATGATGAGCTTTGCGCTTTTTGTTTCTTTTGAAAGTCTTGAATAAACTTTTACCATTGCGATTTTGATGATGTCTGCGGCCGTGCCCTGAACAGGCATGTTGCGCGCAACACGTTCGCCGAATGCCTGAAGCATTTTGTTTGCGGCGGTAAGTTCCGGAAGATAGCGGGGGCGATGAAACAGTGTTTGGGCAAAGCCGTCTTCGCGCGCTTTTTCGACCACGTCTTTCATATAGCGGTCAATGCCGCTGTAATGGTGAAGATAGCCTTTGATGTATGCGTCCGCTTCTTTTCGCGTTACGCCGATATCCTTTGCAAGCGAGAAAGCGCCGATTCCGTATACGATTCCGAAATTGACCGCCTTTGCACGGCTTCGCATAAGCGGTGTTACCATATAAAGCGGCATGTTGAAAACCTGCGAAGCGGTAATCGCGTGAATATCGTCTTCGTTTTTGAACGCGGTCAGCATTGCTTCGTCGTTCGCAATTTCGGCAAGAACACGAAGTTCAATTTGCGAATAGTCCGCGTCAACAAGCACTCTGCCCTTTCCCGCGGTGAAGAATCGGCGAATTTCGCGTCCCTCTTTATACCGCACGGGAATGTTTTGCAAGTTCGGTTCAAGAGAAGAGATTCGTCCCGTTCTTGTTTCGGTCTGGTTGAGCGTTGAGCGGATTCTTCCGTCCGGTTCAATTTGCTTGAGAAGTCCGTCGCAATATGTCGATTTAAGTTTTGCAAGCATACGGTATCGCAAAATATCGGCAACGACCGGGTAATCGTATGAAAGCGATTCAAGCACCTCGGCGCTTGTCGAATAGCCGCTTTTGGTCTTTTTCTTTGCGGGAATACCCATTTTTTCAAAAAGAGCCTCGCCGAGCTGTTTCGGAGAATTGAGGTTAAATTCAAAGCCGACGGCAGAAAAAATCTTTTCGCTGATTTCGTCAATTTGCATTTGAAGTTCGTTTCCGTATCGCGCAATTTCTTCTTTGTCAACAAGAAAGCCCGTGTTTTCCATTGAAGCAAGCACTTTTGCAAGCGGCTGTTCAATTTCATAAAGCAGTTCTTTTTGACCGTTTTCTTCAATTTCGGCGGCGCATTTTTCGCTCACGGGTTTCATTACCGCCGCGCCTTGGGCAAACTTTTTTGCGCTTTCCGGACAGTCGATATCGGGAATATTCACGCCGAGGGTATCCGCAAGGCGAAGCGGATCATAGCTGTTTGCCGACGGATTGAGAATATATCCGGCAAGGGTTGTATCAATTTTAAGGTTTTCAAAGCTTGAGCCGATGTTTTCGGCAAAGCGGAAAAGTTCTTTGCTGTCGCAGGTTGTTTTTTTCCATTCGCCTTCAAAAAAGCTTTTTGAAAACGAATCAAAATCAAAGCAGTTCGCTTGGACAAAGCGGATCTCGTTTCCGGTGCAAAAATAGAAAGCCAGCGGTTTTTTGTTTTCAAATTCCGTAACAAAGTATGCCTCGCCGGCGTTTTTAAATTCGCCCAAAAGGCCGCAAAGGTCACGTTCTTCTTTGAAAACGAACGTTTCTTTTTTTGTTTCCTCTTCTTCGGGTACGATTGAAATTCCGTCGCGCGTAAGACCGAGTTTTTCAATCATTGAAAACATTTCGAGCGAAACAAGAAGACTTATTGCCTCCTTTGCGTTCGGGGATTTTTTAAGATAATGATTCATGTCGGTTTCAATCGGCGCGTCAAGGCAGATCGTTCCGAGCGTTTTTGAAAGATAGGCACCGTCTTTTCCGGCTTCAAGTTTATCGTGAACACCCTTTTTGATGTCGAGCGTGTCAAGTTCGGCATAGATTTTGTCAATCGTTCCAAAACGTTTTATAAGATCGCCCGCGGTTTTTTGTCCGATTCCCGCAACACCGGGAATATTGTCGGACGAATCGCCCATAAGTGCCTTGATTTCAATCATGCCCTCCGGTGCAACACCGTATTCTTCAAAAAGTTTTTCTTTGTCATAGACAACCGTCTGCGGTTTTCCCATTTTTGTTGAGGCAAGCATAACAACGGTATTGTCCGAAATAAGCTGAAGCGAATCGCGGTCGCCCGTTGCAACAAAGCAACGGTCATCACCTTTTACATGGGCGGAAAGCGTTCCGAGAATGTCATCCGCTTCAAAGCCCTCCTTTTCAACAAGGGTATATCCGAGCGAAGAAAGCAGCTTTTTGAGCAGCGGCATTTGGCTTGCAAGTTCGGGCGGCATACCTTTTCTTCCGGCTTTATATGCGTCATACATTTTGTGGCGGAAAGTCGGCGCTTTGAGGTCGAACGCAATTGCAACACAGTCCGGTTCGCACTCTTCTTCAAGGCGAAGCAAAATATTCATAAAACCGTATATTGCATTGGTAAACTGACCGTTTTTTGTTGAAAGAAGTTTTATTGCATAAAAAGCACGGTTGACGATACTGTTGCCGTCAACAACAAGAAGTTTCATGTGTTTTTCCTCCCGTCGCATAAATAACACAATCAGTATATCACAAATTTTCAAAAATAGGTGCAAAAATTTCAATATTGTGCTAAAATATATCGGTTATTATTTTGCATTCACGAAAGGTTAACATAAAATGAAGATCGGTAACATTGAAATTGATTCGCGCACAGCCGGACTTGCTCCGATGGCAGGTGTTGCGGACATGGCGTTCCGCGAACTTTGCTGTGAGTACGGCGCAAGCTATGTAGTCAGCGAAATGGTCAGCTCAAAGGGGCTTACCATGTGCGACAGAAAGAGCAAAAAGCTTCTTGTTCTTTCGGAAAAAGAGCGCCCGGCAGCGGCGCAGATTTTTGGCAGTGACCCGGAAATTATGGCGCAATCGGCAAAAGAATGTCTTGCTTTTTCGCCGGACGCTATTGACATCAACATGGGTTGCCCTGCACCGAAAATTGCAGGCAACGGCGGCGGAAGCGCACTTTTGAAAGACCCCGTTCTTGCCGAAAAAATCATCAAAGCCGTTGTCGGTGCGGTAGACATTCCCGTCACGGTCAAAATCAGAATCGGCTGGGACAGCGAACACATCAATGCCGTTGAAATGGCACAGCGCGCGGAAAACGCAGGCGTCGCCGCAATCACCGTTCACGGAAGAACAAAAGCGCAGATGTATGCGCCGCCCGTTGACACAAAAACAATTGCGCTCGTCAAAAAAAGCGTTTCCATTCCGGTCATTGCAAACGGCGACATTACGGACGGACTTTCCGCCGCAAAAATGCTTGAAGAAACAAACTGCGATTATCTTCTTGTCGGCCGCGGTGCACTCGGAAGACCGTGGGTATTCAGTCAAATCAGCGCATATTTAAAACACGAAGTCATCATGCCTGAACCGCCCGTCAGCGAACAAATGCGCGTTATGGTCAAACACATCAGACGAATTTGCGAATACAAGGGCGAAAAAGTCGGAATCAGAGAAGCGCGAAAGCACGCCGCTTGGTACATTAAAGGAATCCGCGGCGCGGCGGCATACCGAAAAGAAGTCGGTTCGCTTTCTTCGATTGAAGAGCTTGAAAGGCTTGCGTTCAAAATCGCTTCCGAAAACAGTTGAAAATAAAAAGGTTCTTTACGGATTTTTGGAAAATCACCATCGGTTTTCCTGTTTTACTTTCCGCAAAGAACCTTTTGTTTTTTATTGAAACGTTTCTCGTTAGACGTTAGGGGCGGATTTTGTTCCGCCCGAAAGATCTAA